>CAUBVH010000002.1 GCA_958439425.1 uncultured Collinsella sp. | reverse complement strand
ACTTGCAGCGACGGACCTCAGGACGCTCTTACACCACGTCTGCGCGCGCCACCCGATTTTGATCCAATTGCTAGTCCTTATAATGGACATATGTTTCGTAACTTAAGCAAATACTATCTTTTGATATGTTGTAAGCAAGGTGGCAGTACTCATTTTTGCCATTTTCTGGCCACGGCCTTTGTGACAGTCGTGCTGGCGGGTTCGAATCCCATGAAATGGGCCCAAAAAAGAAAGGCTCCCATTGCTGGGAGCCTATCAAATCAGTGGTGGGCGATGAGGGATGTCGCGTGCGGCTGACGCCGCCCGCTCTCGCTTCGTCGCTCCGCTTCTCGCGTGCTGCGCTGGAAAACGCTTCGCGTTTCCTCAGCTCCGCACCCTTGCGGGTTCGAATCCCCCCCGCGATGGGCCCAAAAAAGAAAGGCCCCCATAGCTGGGAGCCTATCAAATCAGTGGTGGGCGATGAGGGATGTCGCGTGCGGCTGACGCCGCCCGCTTTCGCTTCGGGCCTGCGGCCCTCGCGTGCTGCGCTGGAAAACGCTTCGCGTTTCCTCAGCTTCGCACCCTGTCGGGTTCGAATCCCATGCGCTGGGCCCAAACAAAAACGGTCCCCTTGCGAGGACCGTTTCCAATTCAATGGTGGGCGATGAGGGATTCGAACCCCCAGCCTTGTGCGTGTAAAGCACCTGCGCTAACCGTTGCGCCAATCGCCCGTGCGGAGAGAGTATAGCAAAACAATCGCTCCATTCACCTCATATCCATTAAAGGTAACCGGCGCGTGTCACAGCGGAGCTGATTCAGTTGAGATTGCCTGAACATTCCGCCCCTCTTTGCGCCCTCGGGTATACTCAAAAGCTACTGATTCGATTTGATACCCAGCAACAGCAGAGGGGATAGTATATGTGCGGTTTTGTCGGTTTTGTCGGTGGGACGGATAACCAATCCGAGGTGCTCACCAAGATGATGGACCGCATCGTCCATCGTGGTCCCGACATGGGCGGCCAGTTTATCGACGGCCGCGTTGCCCTGGGCTTCCGCCGCCTGTCGATCCTCGACCTGACCGAGGCCGGCGCTCAGCCCATGGCCAATGAAGACGGCAGCGTCGTTATCGTCTTCAACGGCGAGATCTACAACTTCCAAGAACTCCGTTCCGAGCTCGAGGCCAAGGGCTATAAGTTCCACTGCGGCGCCGACACCGAGAGCCTCCTGCACGGCTATGAGGAGTGGGGCGAGGCAGTACTTGATCGCCTGCGCGGTATGTACGCCTTCGTCATCTGGGACAAGAAGAAGAACAAGCTTTTTGGCGCCCGCGATATCTTTGGCATCAAGCCGCTCTACTACTATCCCATGGCCGATGCGGGCGACGGCGCTCCGGGCGTGCTCTTCGGTTCCGAGATCAAGAGCTTCCTGGACTACCCGCACTTCCACAAGGCGGTCAACAAAAAGGCCCTGCGTCCGTACATGACGCTGCAGTATTCGGCAACCGAGGAGACCTTCTTCGAGGGTGTCTACAAGCTGCCGCCGGCGCATTACTTTACCGTCGATATCCCGACCGGCAAGATGAACATCGAGCGCTACTGGGATTGCGATTACTCTGCCGTCGAGAAGCCGTTCGAGGAGTACGTCGACGAGCTGGATGAGGTCGTGCACGAGAGCGTCGAGGCCCATCGCATCGCTGACGTCAAGGTCGCGTCGTTCCTCTCCGGCGGCGTCGACTCCAGCTACATCGCCGCTTGCCTCATGCCCGACAAGACCTTCTCGGTGGGCTTCGATTACAAGAATTTCAACGAGACTAACTACGCCAAGGAGCTTTCCGATAAGCTCGGCGTCGAAAACGTTCGCAAGATGATTACCGCCGACGAGTTCTTCGGTGCGCTCGAGGACATCCAGTATCACATGGACGAGCCGCAGTCCAACCTGTCTTCCGTGCCGCTGTGGTTCTTGGCCGAGATGGCCCGCAAGGACGTCACCGTCGTGCTTTCGGGCGAAGGCGCCGACGAGCTCTTTGGCGGCTACGCCTACTACGAGGACACGGTCCCAGTCCGCAAGTACAAAAAGATGGTGCCGCTGCCCATCCGTCGCGCGCTCGGTAACCTGGCGCTGCATATGCCGTACTTCAAGGGACATAACTTCCTGGTCAAGGGTGCCGAGATCCCCGAGAAGTCGTTCCTGGGACAGGCTCTGGTATGGCCGGAGCGCGAGGTCGACGACGTGCTCAAGCCCGAGTACAACACCGGCGATGGCGCCTTCGAGCTTGCCGCTCCCATCTATGCGCGCGTGAAGGGTCAGCCCGAGCTGGTCAAGAAGCAGTACCTGGACATGAACATGTGGCTCCCGGGCGACATTCTGCTCAAGGCCGACAAGATGTGCATGGCGCACTCGCTGGAGCTGCGCGTGCCCTTCCTGGACCGCAAAGTCATGGAGTTCGCCGAGCACATTCCCGACCGCTACCGCATCAACGAGAACGGCAACAAACAGGTACTCCGCCACGCTGCCAACAAGTCGCTGCCCGATGAGTGGGCCACCCGTCCCAAGGTGGGCTTCCCGGTGCCGATTGTCTACTGGCTGCGCGAGCAAAAGTGGTACGACTATGTCAAGGAGTACTTCACCGCGCCGTGGGCAAGCGAGTTCTTCGATACCGACGAGCTCATGCACCTGCTCGATCTGCACTTTGCGGGCAAGGGCGATTTCCAGCGCAAGATCTATACGCCGCTCGTGTTCCTGGTGTGGTACAAGCGCTTCTTTATCGACGAGGACCAGCCCGCTGTTCAGGCTGCCTAGCCTCGGCTTACGAACGCCTGCGCGTAACGGCTCCTCCGGGAGCCGTTTTTGCGTGGGTGCGTTTCAGTTACTATAAAAACCGTCCCTGCCAAATGGCTGAGAAAGGTGAAAGATGCACCATTCGGATTCCGCGACCGTGACCACGGTCGATACGCTTGCCAAGCTTCTCGATGTGTGCGGTGAGCTGCGCGCATCAGAGCAGGTTGACGAGCGTGCCGTGACCGGCTGCTCGTTTGATTCGCGCGCGGTCTCGGCAGGTGACGTGTTCTTTTGCAAAGGTACTGCCTTTAAGCCCGCGTTTTTGAGCATGGCGCTCGATGCGGGCGCCGTCGCATTTGTGTGCGAGGAGTCGCTGGTCGAGTCTCTGGAGTCGCTGGCGAAGGAGAACGGCGCGGCGATGCTGGTCGTGGACAGCGTTCGCACGGCCATGGCTCTGTTGCCGCCGGAGGTCTACGACCGTCCCGACCACGACGTCAAGATCGTGGGCATCACCGGTACCAAGGGAAAGACCACGGCCGCTTTTATGCTTCAGTCCATCATCAAGGCGGCGGGCGAGTCCTGCGGCATGATCGGCTCGGTGAGTACCGACGATGGCATCGAGTGCTACGAGAGCACCAATACTACGCCCGAGGCCCCCGAGGTCTGGCGCCATATCGCCAACTGCCGTGAGTCCGGTCGCCAGTCCATGGTCATGGAGGTCTCGAGCCAGGCGCTCAAGTACCAACGCGTCGAGAATCTGCCGTTTGACGTGGCGTGCTTCCTCAACATCGGGCGTGACCACATCTCGCCGATCGAACACCCCACGTTTGAGGATTATTTTGAGAGCAAACTCAGGATCTTTGACCAGGCAAAGACCGCCGTGGTGAATCTGGGCACCGAAGAGGTTGACCGTGTGCTGGAGGCAGCGTCGACCGCCGAGCGCTTGGTGACCGTTGGCGTCGAGCATCCCGAGGCAAGCCTGTGGGCAAGCGATGTCCGCGTGGTCGGCTTTAACATCGAGTTTAACCTGCATGGCCTGTGTGCCGACGAGTCCGAGGCGGGGGAGAAGGTCCTGCTGGGCATCGCGGGCGACTTTAACGTGGAAAACGCGCTGGTCGCTATCGCCGCTGCGCACGAGATCGGCATCGGTATCGAAGCTATCAAGAAGGGCCTCTCCAAACTGCGTGTGCCGGGCCGTATGGAGGTCGTGGAGTCGAAGGACGGCCGCGTGATCTGCGTCGTTGACTATGCGCACAACCAGCTTTCGTTCCGTTCGCTTTTCTCGTCGGTCAAGCGCGCGTTTCCCACTAGTCCAGTCATTGCAGTGTTTGGCGCTGCTGGCGGCAAGGCGCAGGAGCGCCGCGAGCAGCTTCCGCGCGAGGCCGCACCATATTCCGACCTGATGATTTTTGCCAACGAGGACCCGGCTCACGAGGACCCGATGAAGGTCTGTCGCGAGCTTGCCGAGCATGTTCCCGACGATACGCCGAACGAGATCATCCTCGACCGTGAAGCCGCTGTGCATGCGGCGTTCAAGGCGGCGCGCGAGGAGTACGTCAGCCCCAATGCTCCCACCATTGTCTTGCTGCTGGCAAAGGGTGACGAGGAGCTCATGCACGTGGGCGACGAGTTCGTGCCCATCGAGAGCGACCTTTCGTTGGCCAATCGCCTGATCGATGTTACCCAGTTTGACTAATGAACCATGATGGCGAAGGCGCCCTGAGTGCGCTGTCGCCATAAACGTGTTCCCTCAATCAAAACATGCCGTCCAAGCCCAAACCCTTCTACGTAAACGGAGTAACCATGTCCCACAACACCCTGCCGACCGTCGCCGAGCTTTCGGGCGAGATGCGCGAGCGCTTGGCCAAGGTTAAGTACGTCTTTACCGACCTGGATGCTACGATGCTCGCACCCGGCTCGTGCGTGCTGCGCGACAACGACGGCAACCCCTCGACCAAGCTCGTCGAGGCTGTCGTGGCACTTGCTCGCGCCGGCATCCAAGTGGTTCCCACCTCGGGCCGCAACCGCACCATGATCCACGAGGATGCGCGCGTGCTCGGCCTCAACTCCTACATTGGTGAGATGGGTGGCCTGGTCATGTACGATCTCAAGGCCAACGATTGGGAGTATCTGACCGGCGATATGCCCTACGACCCATCTTGCGGTCTCACGCCGCACCAGGTGATTGAGCAGACTGGCGTGTGCGAGAAGATCCTCGCCCGCTGGCCGCACAAGATCGAGTATCACAACGACATGTCGACCGGCTACAAGTACCGCGAGGTTACCGTCGGCATGCGCGGCGACATCCCCGATGACGAGGCGCAGGCCATCCTCGACGAGGCCGGCTGTGGCCTGGTGTGGGCCTGTAACGGTCACCTGACGCATCTGTCCAAGCCGACGACGCTCGAGCTCGATCGCGTCGAGGACGGTCGTGCATTCAACATCAACCCCGCGGGCCTCAACAAAGGCGTCGCCATTGCGCGCTTCTGCGAGCACCTGGGGATCGAGCGCGAGGAGACGCTCGCGCTCGGCGATTCCGAGTCCGACTTCTACATGGCCGATCACGTGGGCACGTTCTGCCTGGTCGAGAATGGCCTGACGAGCGCCGGCGCGCTCGAGTTCCTGGCTGCTTGCGAGAACGCTTTCGTTACGCGCGGCAAAATTGTCGACGGTTGGGCGGCGACGGCCGAGCTGCTGGTCGCGGCGCGTTCGTAGCGCGGCGTCGCTGCACTTGGACATGTCTTTTCGAGAGAGACTGGTGAGGTAATGTCCGATATCGAGAATCTGGCCGGGGACACGCGCCCCATTGGCGTGTTCGACTCGGGCCTGGGCGGTCTGACGGTTGCGCGCGCCATCGCGACGGTGCTGCCGCACGAGTCCGTCTACTACTTCGGCGACACCAAACGCTGCCCCTACGGCACGCGCACCGAGGATGAGGTGCGCTCGTTTGCGTTGCAGGCGGGCCGTTGGCTGTCGAAGCACGACGTCAAGATTATGGTCATCGCCTGCAACACGGCGACCGCTGCGGCCTTGCGTCTGGCCCAGCAGGTGCTCGACGTTCCCGTCATCGGTGTGATCGCACCGGGCGCACGCGCGGCAATCAACAGCACTCGCACGCGCCGGGTGGGCGTGCTCGCCACCAACCTCACCATTCGCTCGGGCGCCTACACGCGCGCCATCCAGGATCTGGATGCCGGCGTCGATGTATACGGTTGTCCTGCCTCGAGCTTTGTCGAGGTTGTCGAACACGAGCTCGCCTCGGGTGCACATCTGCAGGAACAGTGGCTTGAGAACGAGGACATCTTCGATACGCCTGCCGTGCGTGCGCTGGTGGGTGCCACGGTTGAGCCGCTGCGCGACCACGGTATCGATACCGTGGTGCTCGGCTGTACGCATTTTCCGCTGTTGGTGGGACCTATCCGTCATGCGCTGGGGCCTGGGGTGCGCGTCGTGAGTTCCGCCGAGGAGACCACGCGCGAGCTGACCGATATCCTCACGCGCCGCGAGCAGCTGGCGGGCGACGCCGCCGAGCCGCAGCATCGTTTTGCCACGACGGCCGATAACATTGCCGAGTTTGCGGTGGCGGGCAGCTTTATCTTTGGTCAGCCGCTCAAGAGCATTGAGCATATCGATATCGATGAGCTGAAATAGATGTAAGGCCGCCGCCAAAGCCTTCGCCACATTTTTTGCCGAAAGGATCTTTCTATGGAGTACATGCAGGTCAACCGCGCCAACGGCCGCGCCGCCAACGAGTTGCGTCCCGTTAAGCTCACCCGTGGCGTCATGAAGCACGCCCACGGTTCGTGCCTGGCCGAGTTCGGCGACACGCGCGTGCTGTGCGCCGCCACTATCGAGGAGGGCGTGCCGGGCTGGCGAAAGGGAGCTAAGGCCGGCTGGGTGACCGCGGAATACGCCATGCTGCCGACGTCGACCGGCAAGCGCTGCAAGCGCGAGCACGCCAACCGCAAGGGCCGCTCCATGGAGATCGAGCGCCTCATTGGCCGCAGCCTGCGTACCGTCGTCAACATGAAGGCGCTCGGCGAGTACACCGTCACCGTCGACTGCGATGTGATTCAGGCCGATGGCGGCACGCGTACAGCGAGCATCACCGGCGCCTGGGTGGCGCTGCACGACGCCCTCGCCATGTGGGTCGAGGCGGGCAAGATCGAGCGCATCCCGCTTACCGGCCAGGTGGCTGCAATCTCCATGGGCGTTGTCGACGGCAATACGCTGCTTGACCTCGATTATTCCGAGGACAGCCATGCCGAAGTCGACATGAACCTCGTTGCCACCGACACCGGTGAGATGATCGAGCTCCAGGGCACTGGCGAGCAGGCGCCCTTTGACCGTAAGCGCCTCAACGCCCTGCTCGACTTGGGCGACAAAGGCATCGCCGAGCTCATCGAGCTTCAGCGCCAAGCCATCGCCTAACCTGCCAAAAAGGGATGTTAATTTTGGTAGGTTTTATCTGGGAAAACGTCGAAGTATAAGGTTTCTGTCGCCAGGGAGGGGAGAGGGCTCGAGGCCAGTTTCCCTTGGGCGGCATTGCTATAGAGACAAGGAAGCCAGTCATGGCACTAGAGAAGATCGACATCGACACCCTCGACCCGGCGGCGACCATTGTCGTGGCAACGGGCAACGCCCATAAGCTCACCGAGATCGAGGCCATTTTAGGCAAGGTCATGCCCGAGGTTCGCTTTGTGGCGCTCGGCCAGCTGGGCGATTTTGAGGACCCCGAGGAAAACGGCACGACGTTTTTGGAGAACGCCATCATCAAGGCGCAGGCTGCGGTCGAGGAGACGGGCCTTATGGCCATTGCCGACGATTCTGGCCTGGTCGTCGACGCGCTTGACGGCGAGCCGGGCGTGTATAGCGCGCGCTATGCGGGCGTGCACGGAGACGATGCCGCCAACAACGCCAAGCTTCTCGTTAACCTGGAAGGCGTGGCGGACGAGGACCGCACCGCGCGCTTTATGAGCGTCGTTGCGCTTATCGACACGGATGGTCTGGTCACCTATGGCGAGGGCGCCTGCGAGGGCGTTATCGCACACGAGGGCCGCGGCGATCACGGCTTTGGCTATGACCCGCTGTTCCTGCCGGTCGACACGCCGGGCAAGACCATGGCCGAGCTGACGGCGGACGAGAAGAACGCCATCAGCCATCGTTTCCACGCGCTCGAGCATCTGTCCGCCAAACTGACGGGCGAGGAGTAGGCCGTGCGTGCGGTGGTGCAGCGCGTACTCAACGCCGGCGTGACGGTCGACGGCGAGTGCGTGGGCAAAATTGGGCGCGGCTATCTGGTGCTGCTGGGCGTGGGCCACGGCGACACGCGCGCCGAGGCCGATAAGCTGTGGGGCAAGCTCCGCGGCTTGCGCATTAACGAGGACGAGAACGGCAAGACCAACCTGGCACTTGCCGATGTCGACGGCGAGGTTCTCGTAGTGTCGCAGTTCACGCTGTTCGCCGATTGCCGTCACGGCCGCCGCCCATCGTTTACGGATGCCGGCGCCCCCGATGTCGCCAACGAGCTCTACGAGTACTTCCTGACGCTCGTTCGTCAAGATGTCGAACACGTGGCGCATGGCATCTTTGGCGCCGATATGAAAGTCGACCTCGTCAACGACGGCCCATTCACCATCGTCCTCGATACCGACAATCTGTAAGTAGCCAAATTAGCTACTTGCGCGTGGTCGCAACAGGGTGCTATAGTATTAGAGTTTTGTCTATCCTAGGGGTATTATCCCCTTTTTGAATTGCACCTTCTGGAGGCCCTGTTCATGGAAGAGATGGAAGTCAATCACGTCGACGATATCCACGAGAAGCTGACCGATATGGTGGGCGATCGCGTCAAGGTGAAGGCCAACATGGGCCGCACCCGCGTCGTCGAGCGCATGGGCACCATCAAGAGCGTCCACCCCGCCGTCTTTATCGTCGAGGTTGACGAACGTCGCGGCCGCAAGTCGCGTCAGTCCTACCAGTATATCGATGTCCTCACCGGGCAGGTTGAGCTGTTCGACCCCGAGAGCGGTGAGCACATTTTTACCCCGCTCGGCAATCAGCTCGAGGAGCACTAACGGTGACCGATCGGTCCCTGACTCTTTCCGCGCCGGCAAAGATTAACCTCTACCTGGGGGTTCATACCGAGCGCGATGACCGCGGCTACCACAGGGTCGATTCCCTGATGGCAGCCGTCGGTCTTTCCGATTCCGTGACGGTCGCGCCGGCGCAGGCGCTGACCGTCCAGACGGTTCCGGCATCAGATTTTCCCATGCAAAAGAATACGGCGTATCGGGCTGCGGTTGCTATGGCCGAGCATTATGGTCGCGAGGCAAACATCTGCGTGACGATTGAGAAGCGCATTCCATTGTGCGCCGGCTTGGGCGGCCCCTCGACGGATGCGGCCGCGGTCATTGTCGCCTTGGCGGAGCTCTGGGGAATTGATCGCTCCGACCCCGCGCTCGACGACATTGCGCGGGGTATTGGTGCTGACGTCCCGTTCTTTTTGCACGCGAGCCTTGCGTTCTACGTAGGTGGGGGAGACGTGCTGGCAACTGAGTATCCCGCGCTGCCCGCAACGCCCGTCGTGTTGGTCAAGCCGCGCGAGGCAAGCGTTTCAACAATTGAAGCCTATCGACGTTTTGACGAGGCTCCGGTGCCTGCAGACAAGCCCGGCGCGATAGCTTCTGCCTTGCATGCTGGTGATGCCGAGACGGCATATGCGCTCATCCATAACAACCTAGGTGTCATTTCCGCACAGATGGAGCCGCAGATTCAAATGGTTCTCGATTGGCTGCGTAAACAGGACGGCACCGTTGCTGTGGATGTGTGCGGATCGGGTGCCTGCTCATTTGCCATTTGCGACACCGCCGCCACGGCCGAAAGGCTTGCCGACGCTGCCCTGCAAAACGGCTGGTGGTCCTGCGCGACGGAGCTCATTCCCAACACGGTTCGCATCGAGTGCCAAAGAAGTAAAAATTTCTCTAGCACACGACGGAAATCTTTGTTACTATAGTCGAGCTAACGGGTTGTGGCTCAGTTTGGTAGAGCACTGCGTTCGGGACGCAGGGGTCGCTGGTTCAAATCCAGTCAACCCGACCAGAGCATGAGGAGGGACCGCTTCTTGCGGTCCCTTTTTTTAGCTATTGTTGTGATACCGCGATACCCGCGGTATACTCATTCGAGCTTGTCTCGCTGTATTGTGGAGGTCTACATGTTTGGACTGAGGGCTCCTGAGCTCATCATTATTCTCGTCGTTGTCCTGATTATCTTCGGGCCCAAGAACCTGCCGAAGCTCGGCAAGTCCCTCGGCTCTACCGTCAAGAATATCCGCGAGGGTATGGAGGGCGACGATAAGGCCGAGACCAAGCAGGCCGAGGAGGTCGTGGTCGAGCAGTCCGAGGAGGACAAGGAGATCGCTGAGCTCGAGGCCAAGCTCGCTGCTGCCAAGAAGAAGCAGGCAGAGGACAGCGACGCGGACGCAGAGTAGTCCCATCCCTTTGGGGTGAGCACCTGACCGGCTTGCCCGCAGGCTAGCCGGTCTTTTTCGTTTTGTTGACAGTTGATTGTTTGATCAGAGTTGGGGAGATATCCGTATGGACGCAAGCCAGATCGTACTGACCGCTGAGGGCCGCCAGAAGCTCGTCGAGGAGCTCGCTTGGCGTGAGGGCGATTACGCCAAGGAGATCGTCGAGGACATCAAGGAAGCCCGCGCGTTCGGCGACCTTTCGGAGAACTCCGAGTACGATGCCGCCAAGGACAAGCAGGCCCAGAACGCCGCTCGTATTGCCGAGATCCAGGCCATCCTTGCCAACGCTCAGGTTGCTGCCACCACAGGTGATCTGACCGTCTCCATCGGTTCCACCGTTTCTCTGATTGATCCCAACGGTGAGGTCATGGAAGTCACGCTCGTCGGTACCACCGAGACCAACTCGCTCGAGCACAAGATTTCCAACGAGTCTCCAGTCGGCCACGCCATCATCGGTCACGGCGAGGGCGACTCCGTCGAGGTCGTTACGCCTTCTGGCAAGACTCGCGTCTACACCATCGCCAAGATTGCACGCTAGACCACGGTCCCGCGTAAAGGTATGTTTTCGCTCCCTGGGACCGAATCCTGGGGAGCGTTTTAGTTTGAGGAGCTAACTTATGGCAGAGAACCAGAACGCCGCAGATCAGGCATCGACGCTCAACGACGAGCGCGCCACCCGCCTGGCCAAGCGCGCCGCCCTGTTCGAGGCGGGCCAGAACCCCTATCCCGAGCACTCTGAGCTTGAGGACTACGTTGCCGATATCGAGGCTAAGTATGCCGAGCTTGCCGATGGCGAGGACACCGAGGACGTCGTGAAGATCGCCGGCCGTGTGGTCGCCAAGCGCGGTCAGGGCAAGATCATGTTCATCGTCGTGCGCGATGCGACTGCCGAGATTCAGCTGTTCTGCCGCATCAACGACATGGACGAGGCTGCCTGGAATACGCTCAAGTCCCTCGACCTGGGCGACATCCTGGGCGTGACCGGCGTGGTTGTGCGCACCCAGCGCGGCCAGCTTTCCGTCGCCCCCAAGAGCGCGACCCTGCTCTCCAAGGCCGTTCGCCCGCTGCCCGAGAAGTTCCACGGCCTCTCCGACAAGGAGACCCGCTATCGCCAGCGCTATGTCGACCTGATCGCCAACGACGACGTTCGCGAGACGTTCCGTAAGCGTTCGCAGATTCTCTCCACCTTCCGTCGCTTTATGGAGTCCGACGGCTACATGGAGGTCGAGACCCCCATCCTGCAGACCATCCAGGGCGGCGCTACTGCCAAGCCGTTCATCACGCACTTCAACGCGCTCGATCAGGAGTGCTACCTGCGCATTGCTACCGAGCTGCACCTCAAGCGCTGCATCGTCGGCGGTTTTGAGCGCGTGTTCGAGATCGGCCGTATCTTCCGTAACGAGGGCATGGACCTTACCCACAACCCCGAGTTCACCACGATGGAGGCCTATCGTGCCTTCTCCGACCTCGAGGGCATGAAGGCGCTCGCCCAGGGTGTCATTAAGGCGGCTAACAAGGCCATCGGTAACCCCGAGGTCATCGAGTACCAGGGCCAGACCATCGACCTTTCTGGTGAGTGGGCCAGCCGTCCCATGACCGACATCGTTTCCGACGTGCTCGGCAAGCAGGTCACCATCGACACGCCGGTCGAGGAGCTTGCTGCCGCCGCGCGCGAGAAGGGCCTGGAGATTAAGCCCGAGTGGACCGCCGGCAAGATTATCGCCGAGATCTACGATGAGCTGGGCGAGGACACCATTGTCAACCCCACGTTCGTTTGCGATTACCCCATCGAGGTCAGCCCGCTTGCCAAGCGCTTTGAGGACGACCCGCGCCTGACGCACCGCTTTGAGCTGGTTATCGCCGGTCACGAGTACGCCAACGCGTTCTCCGAGCTCAACGACCCGGTCGACCAGGCCGAGCGCTTTGCCGCCCAGATGGCCGAGAAGGCTGGCGGCGACGACGAGGCCATGGAGTACGACGAGGACTACGTGCGCGCCCTCGAGTACGGTATGCCTCCCGCGGGCGGCATCGGCATCGGTATCGACCGCGTGGTCATGCTGCTCACCAACCAGGCTTCCATCCGCGACGTCCTGCTGTTCCCGCACATGAAGCCCGAGAAGGGTTTCCAGTCCGGTGCCGCTGCCGCCAAGGCTGCAGAGGCTGGCAACGCCGCGAGCCCCTTCGTCAAGCCGCTCAAGCCCACGGTTGATTATTCCAAGATTGCCGTCGAGCCGCTGTTTGAGGAGTTCGTCGACTTTGATACCTTCTCCAAGAGCGACTTCCGCGCCGTGAAGGTCAAGGCATGCGAGGCCGTCAAGAAGTCCAAGAAGCTGCTGAACTTTACGCTCGACGACGGCACCGGCACCGACCGTACCATCCTCTCCGGCATTCACGGTTATTACGAGCCCGAGGACCTGGTCGGCAAGACCTTGCTCGCCATCACCAATCTGCCGCCGCGCAAGATGATGGGCATTCCCAGCTGCGGCATGCTCATCAGCGCTATCCACGAGGAGGATGGTGAGGAGCGTCTCAACCTGATCCAGCTCGACGCCTCCATCCCCGCCGGCGCAAAGATGTACTAACTAGTTACGCGGTTCTACGAACCGCGTAACGGCTCGACGCTGCGCGGGCCGCATTTGGACAATCTGACGTTCAACTTCAAGGGCGCGACCAGAAGGTCAGCGCCCTTTCGTTTCACGTCACCTTGTCTCAAATGCGGCCCGCTCGCTGACGTTGCCAATACATCGGCGTTGCCTTGGCCATCAATAGTCATTGGGGACGTTCTTAAACGACCACCCAACGGCTATTGAGCACATGGCTCGCATGGCAGCCGTCTCTTTTATGTTTCCTTTAGCCGTTGCTGCCTAGGATGGGGGTTAGTCGGTAGGAAGGGAGCGTCTATATGGACGGCGCGAGCGATCGTGCAATCGAAGAGGACATGCTCGATCAGTTCAACTATTATGATGATGAGGACGAGGAATTGATCGATCGTCGCGAGCCAGCGCCGCTTGATTCCTTTGATCTGGTCGATGAAGAGACTGATGAGGTTGAGGACGAATCAACGGAGCCCCCACAGTCTTCGCGCCTTGACTCGCTGCTTTCGAGAGCCCCCATGCACCACGGTGTTCGTGCCGGCGCACTCCATATGAAAACTGACTGGCACCAGATCGTGACGGCAGGCGATGAGCTTGCCGTCGATGCGCCGCTCACCGATAAGTCATCCATCATCTGCCGCACCGGTATGCTTATGCTCGCGAGCGGAACGGGTGCCTGGCGTGTACGCGATACCATGAATCGCGTCGCCGCCGTACTCGGTGTCACCGTCCACGTTGACTTAAGTCTTCTGTCGTTTGAGTGCACCTGCATCGAAGATGGCCACTGCTTTAACGAGGTTGTCAGCCTGCCCACAACGGGAGTCAATACCCATCGCATTTGGATGATGGAGAGCTTCCTAAAGGAAATCGAGACGTATGGGCGCCGGTTTACCGTGCACGAATACCACGAGATGCTCAAGACCGTTGAGAGTTCAAAACCCGATTACTCTCCCTGGCAACAGGGCCTTGCGGCAGCTTGTGCTTGCGGCGCCTTCGTCTTTTTGCTCGGCGGCGGCCCTATCGAGATGGCCTGCGCATTCGTAGGCGCTGGTGTTGGCAACTTTGCTCGCTCTCATATTCTCAAGCAGGGTCTTGGCCAGTTTAGCGCGCTGACGATTGGCGTTGCGCTCGCTTGCGTTTCGTATCTGCTGGCATTGCTCGGCCTTGGCCAGGTCGTACCGGGGGCAATGTCGCACCAAGAAGGCTATATCGGCGCCATGCTCTTTGTGATTCCCGGCTTTCCCCTCATTACGGCAGGCCTCGACATCGCTAAGCTCGATATGCGAAGCGGCATTGAGCGTCTTTCGTATGCCGTGTCGATTATTGTGATGGCGACCCTTGTGGGCTGGATGGTTGCCGAGTGTGTGGGGCTGGCACCGGATGATTTTGCCCCGCTCGGCCTTTCGCCGCTTGCCCTTACGCTCCTGCGCGTGGTGATGAGCTTTGTTGGCGTATTCGGCTTCTCGGTGATGTTCAACAGCCCGGTAAAGATGGCCGCGGCAGCTGGGCTGATCGGCGCCGTGTCCAATACCTTGCGCCTTACGCTCGTCGATGCGCCGATGCTGTTTCCCTTTCTGGGCCTGAGCGTAGGTATGCCTCCCGAGGCGGCAGCGTTTATCGGCGCGCTGGTATCGGGGCTGCTCGCGAGCTTAGCCGAAATCAAGCTCACCTACCCACGTATCGCCCTCACGGTGCCATCGATTGTCATTATGGTGCCGGGCTTGTATCTGTATCGCTCGATGTATTACATGTGCACCTTCGACACGGTCAATATGCTCGGCTGGTTTGTGCGTGCAGTGCTCATCGTGGCGTTTTTGCCCGTTGGTCTGGGTGTGGCACGTACGCTCACCGACCCTCGCTGGCGCCACACCAGCTAATTGGTGCAAGGGGAACAGGTTGCTTTGCACCAAATGAGTTGCGGTGAAATAGGGATTGAATTGCTGTTTAAAGGGTCAAAACAGTCCGTATTCCACCGCAACTTAGGGGGTCGGGGGATTATTGGTGCCCTGCATCTTCATAAACTCAACGCTTACGAAGCGCATGCGTTTCGTGCTAGGCTGGTTATACCACATAAGTAGTCGCAGACGCACGTACCACGGGCGGGCGAGATGAAGTCCCAACTGCTCCATCTCGCCCGCCCGTTTTTGTTGCGTGGTGCCGCGGCGTAACACAGAAAGGATTTTGCCCTTTATGCCTATCAACAAACGAGAGAGCCTGCTGTTCACCTTTATCATGTGCTTTTGCATGGTGCTCTGGATGAGCATCTACAACGTTGCCCTGCAGCATGGGGCCATCAACGGCGAGGTTGTTGCCGCCGCGTGGCTCGGCTTCCCCGTTGCCTACATTTTTGCCATGTGCTGCGACTGGTTTGTTGCCAGCCCCCTTGCCAAGGGTTTTGCCTTTAAATTCCTGGTTACTCCGGGCAAGAGCTCGCCGCTTGCCATGACGCTCGCCGTCAGCTCCTGCATGGTCGTACCCATGGTCATCATCATGTCGCTCTACGGCGCGTGCGAAGGCCTGTTCCATATGCCCGGCGGCCCGCTTGCCAATTTGCAGGCGCTGCCGATGATGTGGCTCGTCAACATTCCGCACAACTTTATCATGGCCCTGCCCTGGAACCTGCTGGTGGCTGGTCCGGTTGCTCGCTTTGTCTTCCGCCACGCCTTCCCCATGGGAACCGTCTTTGAAGAGCAGCATATGGAGCTCGTGCACATGCCGGGTGCTCCCGCTGCCGATGCAGTCAATGACGTTGCCGAAGGTATTAACGTCGAGTCCGCCTGCTAGACAGCAGCGCAAAACCAAACCGCCAAGCGGACCAGAGCGATTCCTTTTTTGTAGACGTTGCCGTATGGCTGCATGCGGAAAAGGCCCCAGCGGTTAACATATACTCCATATGGGTAAAGAGACCAAAGCGCTGCCGCGGGGCGGCGCTTTGCGTTTGAAAAAACTAGCTCGTCTAAGAGGAACTAGCATGTTAGACCGTTTTACCGATCGCGCGCGCAAGGTCATGTCCATGGCCAAGCAAGAAGCGCTCGATCTACACTCAAATAAGGTGGGCACCGAGCACCTGCTGCTCGCGCTTGCCAAGGAGGACGAGGGCATTGCCGCCGAGGCATTGCGTTCGCTCGACATCTCCTACGATGACATCATGGATACGCTCAAAGAGGTCCAGACCACGGTTCCCGAGCCCAGTGAGGAGACCGAGGCGGCCAAGCTCGCCTTTACGCCGCTCGTTATTAGCGTGATGGAGCGTTCCTTCCGCGTGGCACGCGAGAACAACCAGACGTATGTGTCGACCGAGCACCTGCTCATCGGCATCGTCGAAGAGGGCAACGGCATGGCCATGGACATCCTCATGCGCCTGGGCGTGTCGTCCGCCTCCATCAAAAAGGCTATCGAGAAACTCACTGCCAAGGACCAGGACAAGAAGCGTCCGCTCGCCGGAGCCGGTGCCGGGCGTCCCGGTGCGGGCCTGCCGTTCTTTAGCGGCTCGGATGCCTCCCAGCAAAAGGGGAGTGGCACCGATACGCTTAAGCAGTTTGCGACTAACCTCACGCAGAAGGCGCGCGACGGCGAGCTCGACCCCGTGATCGGTCGCGAAAAGGAAGTCCAGCGTATGATGGAAATTCTTTCGCGCCGCACCAAGAACAACCCGCTCATCCTGGGCGACCCCGGCGTGGGCAAGACGGCCATCGTCGAGGGCCTGGCTCAGCAGATTGCAGCCGGCAACGTGCCCGAGAACCTTATGAACCAGAATATCTGGACGCTCGACCTGCCGGGTCTCGTTGCGGGCGCCAAGTATCGCGGTGAGTTTGAGGAGCGCCTCAAGAACGTGATTCAGGAGGCGACCGAAGCCGACGACGTCATCCTGTTTATCGACGAGATGCACACCATCATCGGTGCCGGTTCTGCCGAGGGCTCCATCGACGCGAGCTCCATGCTCAAGCCCGTGCTCGCGCGCGGCGCTTTCCAGATCATCGGCGCCACCACGGCCGAGGAGTTCCGCAAGTACCTCACCAAGGACCCGGCCTTCGAGCGTCGCTTCCAGACCATTGATGTCGAGGAGCCGAGCGTCGAGGACACGGTCAAGATCCTGACCGCGCTCAAGCCGCGCTACGAGGAGCACCACCATGTGCGCTATACGCAGGGTGCTATCGAGGCCGCCGCGAACCTTTCCAACCGCTACATCCAGGATCGCTTCCTGCCCGATAAGGCCATCGACCTCATCGACGAGGCCGGTGCCCGCGCTCGCATCGCCGCGAATCGCGCGCCCGAGCCGGTGCGCGAGGCCGAGCATCGCATAGAGGAGCTCAAGGCCGCCGCGCAGGAGGCCACCGAGAGCGACGACATGAACAAGGCCGCCGAGATCACCGAGCAGCAGAAGGCCGCCGAGATTGAGCTCGCCGAGGCCAAGGCCGCCTGGACCGCCGAGCTCGACGCCAGCCCGCTTACCATCGACGTGAGTCAGATCGCCGACATCGTGTCCGTGACTTCGGGCGTGCCAGTGTCCTCGCTGACCGAGAGCGAGAGCCGTCGCCTGCTGCAGGCCGAAAGCGTGCTCAAGACCCGCATTATCGGCCAGGACGAAGCCGTCGAGGCCGTTGCCAAGGCCGTGCGTCGCAGTCGCTCGCCGCTCAAGGATCCGCGTCGTCCCGGTGGCAGCTTTATCTTCCTGGGTCCCACCGGCACGGGCAAGACCGAGCTCGCCAAGACACTCGCCGAGTACCTCTTTGGCAGCAAGGACGCGCTCATCAGCTTCGACATGTCGGAGTTTGGCAGCGAGTTCGAGGTCTCCAAGCTTATCGGTAGCCCTCCGGGTTACGTGGGCCACGACGAGGGCGGTCAGCTTACCAAGGCCGTTCGTCGTCACCCGTATTCGGTCGTGCTGTTCGACGAGATCGAGAAGGCGCACCCCGACATCTTCAACATCCTGCTGCAGTTGCTGGAGGAGGGCCGCCTGACCGATAGTCAGGGCAAGACGGTCGACTTCCGCAACACCGTGATCATCATGACGTCCAACGTGGGCGCCCGCGAGATCGCGCAGGATGCGAGCGTCGGCTTTGGCACCACCGGCGAGCAGGGCCTCACCTCGAGTGAGATCAAGGGTCGTGCGATGGGCGAGCTCAAGCGCCTGTTCCGCCCCGAGCTGCTCAACCGTATCGACGACATCGTGGTGTTCCAGAAGCTTTCGGGCGAGAACCTGACCAAGATCGCGCATCTGCTGGTGGACGACCTGCGTCAGCGTTTGATCGCCAACGGCATGAACATCAAGCTCACCGATGCTGCCTATGACAAGATCGTGGCCGAGGGCACCGACCTCACCAATGGCGCGCGTCCTCTGCGTCGTGCCATCCAAAAGCTCATCGAGGATCCGCTGTCCGAGGAGCTGCTGGCCGGCGAGTGGGGCGAGGGCGATACCGTCCTGTGCGACGTGGCCGATGGCAAGTTTGTCTTTAGCCACGGCACGGGCGAGATCCCGGCACCGCGTCCGGCGGGCACGCTCGGTGGCGATACCGCCCCGGCGGCACCGCACACCGGCAACGCCGCGCCTGTGAGCAGTGGCGTGAGCTCGGGCCCCGGCGGCATGATGCAAGCCGGTTCCGGCGCGCTGTAGGGATTAACATACCTTGTATAACGGGGGCGTTCCGATAAGGAAGCGCCCCCATTTCTATTGAAATGCGCTTCAATCTGCCGTGCTATACTATAATTGAAACTAAGTATAGCAAAGGAGCTGATATGTCTACATCAATACTCGACACGCGGCCAGTGCAGATGAACGTGCGCATAGATCGCCAGCTCAAAGAGGCGGGAGACGCCGTCCTGACTCATATTGGCATGACGCCGTCACAAGCCGTTCGGACACTTTGGGAGTATCTGGTCGTTAACGGACGCATGCCCTCGAAGGGAGACGCGGCGGCTCCGGTTTCTGACGGAGTGGAGCCCCGGCGCATGGAGTCAAGGGCTGCGCAAGGCAGCCATATCGTTCGCGATTCGTGCCTCAAATACGGCATCCCCATCCCTGAGTTCTCGGGAGACTATGACGACCTCTATGAGGAGGCCATGGCGGAGCGCTATCCCGAGTGGGTGGAACTATGAGCACAGAAGGCGTCCTCAAGCTGTTAATCGATACCAACGTATGGATGGATTATTTTTCTGGCAGGTCCGACCGTACGGCAAATGTCGTCCATCTGATCGAGATTGCCGACGCCTCGGAGCGGATTGCCCTGTTTGCCTCGTCGCTTTCGGTCAAAGACGTTTCATATCTTGTCTCGGCGGCAATCAAGCAGGAGTGCCGAAGAAAGACTGGCTCACTGAGCGATAACGCCATTGCGGCGGCAGACGAAACGGCCTGGGCATGCGTTCGACAGATGCGCGAGCTAGCCCTCATCGCCCCGGTCGGTGCAGACGAGGTCTTCGACTCCTTTGTGTTCAAGTACCACCACAATGACTTTGAGGACGACCTGATGCTGGGCGTCGCCAATCGCATTGATGCCGATTACGTCGTGACGGAGGACAAGAATCTTATTAAACATACCAATGGTGTATGCATTAATGTTCAACAGGCGTTGAGGTTGGTTGGGGGGTCCAACGTTCCCTCTGCGCGGCCCGTCTAACCTGCTTTATCTTGATAAAGTGGCGGTACCCCGCCGTTAGCCGATGATGCGGGGGCGCTCGGCGTTTTCGACTGGTTTATGCACGCAAAGTCTGGGAATATACAAGTCGCATGTCTTACTGTCTAACCAGTTGCGCCAAGGAGGCACCATGGACTACAAGATTACTGGCTACGAGCCCGCTCAGCTGTTCCATTTCTTTGAGGAGGTCAGCGCGATCCCCCGTGGGTCTGGCAACGAGAAGGGCATCAGCGATTTCCTGGTTGCGTTTGCCAAGGAGCGCGGCCTCGATGTGTACCAGGACGAGGTCTACAACGTCATCATTCGCAAGCCCGCTTCTGCCGGCGCCGAGAATGCTCCGACCGTGATGCTGCAGGGCCACATCGATATGGTGTGCGACAAGTTGGGCTCTGTTGAGCACGACTTTACGACCGACGGTATCGACCTGGTCGTCAAGGACGGCGTCCTCACCGCTAACGGCACCACTCTGGGCGCCGACAACGGTATCGCCGTCGCGCTTATGCTTACCGTGCTCAACGACGATTCGATTGCCCATCCGGCCCTCGAGTGCGTATTCACCACCGACGAGGAGACTGGCCTGGTCGGCGCCGAGACGCTCGACAAGTCCCAGATTAGCGCCCGCACTATGATCAACCTTGACTCCGAGGAAGAGGGCGTTGCCACCGTCAGCTGCGCCGGCGGCGTCGTCGTTACCTACACCTGCCCGATCGCGCGTGAGCACAAGACCGGTAGCACCCTCACGCTCGACATCTCCGGCCTGCTGGGTGGTCACTCCGGCAGCGATATCAATCTGGAGCGCGGCAATGGCAACCTCATCATGGCCCGCATCATCGACCGCCTGATGGTTGCCGGCGAGCCTGCCATCGTTAGCTTTAACGGCGGCACCAAGGACAACGCCATCAACCGTGAGTGCAAGGCTGTTCTGGTCTACGCCGACCACGCTGCCGCCGAGGCCGCGGCCCAGATCGCAAAGGGCATCATCGCCGACGTCACTGCCGAGCTCGAGGTCTTCGACCCCGGCTTTACCTGCACCGTCGAGATTGCCGACGACGCCGAGGTCGAGGCCATGGACCAGAAGTCCGCGCTTGCCCTCATCCGCGCCCTGCGTCTTGCCCCTAACGGCGTGATTCGCCGCAACGTCGCCACCGACGGCTCCGTCGAGGTTTCCTCCAATATCGGTGTGGTTGCCACTTCTGACGACGAGGTCAAGATCATGCTGTCCCCGCGCTCTTCGATCACCTCGCTGCAGAACGAGTTCAAGGATCGTCTGCAGACGCTGGCCGATGTCCTGGGCTTCGACGCCAAGTTCGAGTTCGAGTATCCCGGCTGGAGCTATGCCGAGCATTCGCCGGTCCGCGACGTCTTTGTCGAGAGCTATCGCGAGCTCTTTGGCTCCGAGCTGCGCATCGAGTCCATTCACGCCGGCCTTGAGTGCGGCCTGTTTGCCGAGGCCCTGCACGGCCTGGACGCTATCGCCGTGGGCCCGACGCTCTCCGATGTCCACACCCCGGACGAGAGCATGGAGCTCGCTTCTGCCGAGCGCTTCTACGAGCTGCTCATCGACGTCCTCAAGCGCCTCGCTGCGTAAAGGTTGCGCTAGCAGCAGTCCGAGCCACGTGCTAGCGGATTGCAGATGACATTATGAGAGGGGGCACCCGAGCTTTTGCGACGGGTGCCCCCTCTCTTCTTTTGGGAAATGTGAAATTGCGGCCACCTAGCCCATATCCGCCTTGATGAGGTCGAGGGTGCGCTGGCAGTTTTCGCGGACGGGGCCGAGCATATGCTCGCGCAGGTCCGCCATGCCGGGCAGGTCGGCGTATTCGTCCATGACCTCTTCCATGCAAATGGGTACCTCGTAGGCGAGGTCCATCATGGTCGCAAAGCAAAACTTCTCGGATAGCCCGGCATCGGTGAGCGTCGCCTCCAGCGCGGGGTCGCCCATACCGTGGTATCGGCGGATAGCGCCTGGACCGATGCGCCCCACACGATTTTCGCCGCCAACGCTCATGGCAAGGCGCGCCCGGCGGCGCATACGCTCGTACGCCAAGCCCGAAGCGACATCGTACATGGGGGCGAGCGCCGCGTTTGTGCCTTTGCCAAGGATGAGCGAGTAGTTTTTAGCGTGTGCGTCAGGCGCTCCGATAATGGCGTTATAGAACAACATATAGGTAAAAAGCACAAGATTCATGTGGTGGGGGACTGTTTTAATCAGTCGTTCTTGGATGTCTCGTGTAGTTGGTCCTCCGTCGGCGGTGTATTTCTGGCTTGGCAATACACCGAGCGCCTGGCAAAAGTCCTCCTGATGCAGCCTTTCGATATTTCCGCTGCTATTGACCATTCTGTCGTACCGTTCAACGACGAGCGCGGCTTCGTCTTCAAATGTGCAATAGGAGACGTTGGCAGTTGGAATGCCAGCACGCCGAGCTGTTTTCATGCAGACGAATTCGTTTAAGGCCTGATGTTTGAACCCAACGACACCATTTTTGAAGATATGGGTAGTGGGGGATGACCCTAGACATTCGCACCATTGGCCGTCATGCCAAGCTAGTGCAAATTTGCCTTGGTTGCCGCCCAGAGACCAGCTTTCGTTGGAGCCCATCCATGTCTCTCTTTCGTCATCGCGAATTGATTTGAGCTTGTGAGCGATTTGAGAATTGGTAAGCGGGCGGTATGCCGAGACCCTGCCGCGGGCGGCGTCTAATTGATCGGCTCGACAAAACTGAACGGCCCCCGCGCAGTCAAGACCGATATGGCACAAGAGGGCGACGGGGTTGTTGGATGCAACGTCATGCTCGGCGGCAATAGCGCGACGCTGTTCTTGACTGTCGGGCAAAAGGCCAAATAGGAACGGGCGGACGATGTTATGGCCATACGTGCGATTGGAAAGCGGCATTGTTAGCGATAGCGGTGCTCCGCGATAGGTTGGGGCGTATACAAAGCTGCAGAGTCCATGCTTGTCTTGCCGGAGAGTGCCGGCGATTTCGCCACAAATGAGGGTCGCAAGCTCCATCTCTGCCATTTATTTCACAACCTTACAGCCAAAGGAGAGGTCTGAAGTGCCGGAAAGGCCTTGCTCGACTGCGATTTGGGCCAGCAGGGCACCATAGGAAGATGGCGTTCCTTGTCGGGCGGGTCGTCTGCCTACGCTCGGCTTTAGCAGGGCATTCGAGTTCACGATAGGGAGGTCCGCTATCGTCGTCGGATGTTCGGAGGGCGATGCGATGGAGTCGTTATCGCTTTGCGCAAAGAGACCTATGCCGAGTGCGTTAAAAACGGTCAGCAACTTTTCGAGCCGAATACCCGTGGCGTCGCCCAGCTCGAGCGATGCGAGCAGGCGCTCCGAAACACCGGCCTTTTTGGCGAGGGCGGCACGGGTGAGACCCTGAGCCTCGCGTGCCTGGCGCACGTAGATGCCAGCTTGGCGCGGTGTGGTGATGGGAAAGGTGCCCACGGCGATCTCCTAACGTGCAGACTTTTGCATATTAGTATGACATGCAAAAGTCTGCACGAAAAGGCATTATGCAAAACTCTGCATGAGATCCCTACATTGACGTTGGCTTATGAGAGGCGTTTTTTATATCGCGAGAATCCCCAGATGCTCAAGTAAGATCTTAAGCCCGATAAGGATGAGCACGACGCCGCCCACGATGGTGGCGGGTTTTTCGTAGCGCGCGCCAAAGGTGTGGCCGATCGCTACGCCGGCGACGGAGAAGATAAAGGTCGTGATGCCGATGAGCGACACGGCGGGCATGATGTCGACCGAGAGCGCGGCAAATGAGATGCCTACGGCTAGGGCGTCGATTGAGGTGGCGATGGCGAGGATCAGGTACTCGCCCAGGTCAATCTTTTCGGCATCCTCGCCGTCGCCTTCATCCTCGTCCTCGGTAGAGGCCTCCCACAGCATTTTGCCGCCAATGAAGGCGAGCAGGATAAAGGCGATCCAGTGGTCGATGGGGCCGATGATGCCCATAAACTGGCTGCCAAGCGCCCATCCGATCACGGGCATGCCGGCCTGGAAGCCGCCAAAGAACAGGCCGAGCACTACGGCGACCTTAAGGTTGATCTTCTTCATGCCAAGGCCCTTGCAGATGGATACGGCAAAGGCGTCCATCGAAAGGCCAACGGCGAGCAGCACGAGCTCTGCGAGTCCCATAGTCTGGCTCCCTCTCTGCGGGCGGGCCCGCGTGTACCTCTTGGGGGAGCAACATAAAGACTATCCTTGGCAAATGGTTGAGTGGGTAGTCAAAAGAGCCCGTCCCAAATTAGCTATCTTAGCGGTGTTCGCTCATTCTGTAAGCATCGGATTTCGCGAGCGCCGCGGGGACAAACCGTGAGAAACTATTTAGCGTTTATGGAGCGTATACGATGGGAGCGATGCCTTGGATAAGAACGAGCTGCAAAAGCGTATGGAACAGGCCATCCGTCTGACGGCACCTGGTCAGCCGATCCGCACTGCCCTCGACATGATCATCGCCGGTCACCTGGGCGCCCTTATCTGCGTTGGCGACACCGAAAACGTGCTCGCTGCCGGTAACGACGGCTTCCCGCTCAACATTTCGTTCACCTCGAACCGTCTGTTCGAGCTCTCCAAGATGGACGGCGCCATCGTCATCGACGGCGACCTCACCCAGATCCTGCGCGCCAACTTCCATCTCAATCCCGATCCCTCGCTTGCCACGAGCGAGACGGGCATGCGTCATCGCACCGCCGCTCGCATGTCGGTGCTCACCGATGCCATTGTGATCTCGGTCTCGGCCCGTCGTGCCGTCGTCAACGTGTACGTTCACGGCAAGAGCTACGAGATCCAGCCCGTCACCACCATCATGAGCTCGGTCAACCAGCTCGTCGCCACGCTCCAGACTACCCGTCAGTCGCTCGACCGCTCCTTGCTGCGCCTGACGGCCCTCGAGCTCGACGACTACGTTACGCTCGCCGACATTACCGGTATTTTCTCGAGCTTCGAGATCATGCAGCAGGCAAAGACTGAGCTTAAGGATTGCATCGTCAAGTTGGGCAACCAGGGCAAGCTCGTGCAGATGCAGCTCGAGCAGCTCGCGGGCTCCAGCATGGATACCGAGTATGACCTGATGATCCGCGACTACGCAAGTGATTCTTCCGAGGCTAATGCCGAGAAGATTCGCGCCAACCTAAGCCGTATGACACCTAAGGACCTGTCCGACCCACAGCATGTGGCGGCGGTTCTGGGTTACGACGACCTGGACGAGGACTCCGTCATGACGCCGCTGGGCCTGCGTACGCTTTCGCGCGTGTCCGTCGTGCGCGACGGCGTGGCCGAGAAGATCGTCGACGAGTACGGCTCGCTGCAGGAGCTCATGGATGACATCAGCGAGGATCCGGAGCGCTTGGGCGACTTTGGCGTCAACAATCCTGCCATTCTTGCGGACTCGCTGTACCGCATGAAGGGCACCAAACAGGGGAACGCATAATGGCGCCCGTATGCGCCGTGGTCGTTGCCGGCGGTAGCGGCCAGCGCTTTGGAAATCCCGGCGGCAAGCAGCTCGTTAACGTGGCGGGCCGTCCGCTCATGAGCTGGTCCATCCGCGCGTTCGATCGTAGCGACAAGGTCGGCCACATCGTGGTGGTGTGTCCTGCCGAGCGCCGTGCCGAGATGCGCCGCCTGGCCATCGACCCGTTTGACTATGACACGCCCATCAGCTTCGCCGATGCCGGCGATACCCGTCAGGATTCCACCCGTGCCGGCGTGCATGCGGTTCCGGCGGGTTTCGAATATGTCGCCATCCACGACGGCGCCCGTCCGCTCATCACGACCGAGGCCGTCGATCATGCGATCGACGTGCTTGTGGGCGACCGCTCGCTCGACGGTGTCGTATGCGGTCAGCCCGCGATCGACACGCTCAAGATCGTCGACGGCGACAATATCGTCGAGACGCCGCCGCGTGAGCTCTACTGGGCCGCGCAGACACCGCAGATCTTTAGCGTCGACGCCATGAAGCGCGCCCACACCGCAGCTATCGCCGAGGGCTTTATCGGGACCGACGATTCTTCGCTGGTCGAGCGCATGGGCGGGCGTGTCCGCTGTGTCCAGAGCCCGCGCGATAACCTTAAGGTGACGGTGCCCGAGGACCTGCGTCCCGTAACCGCGATTCTGCTTGGCCGCATGGCCGAGGGAGAGGACCTTCCCCATGTTCAGTAACCTGCGCATTGGCCACGGCTACGACGTCCATCGTTTGGTGGAGGGGCGTCGATGTATCATCGGCGGGGTTGACATTCCCTACGAGCGCGGCCTGCTGGGCCACTCGGATGCCGATGTGCTCGCGCATGCCTTGGCCGACGCCATTCTGGGCGCCTGCCGCGGGGGAGACATCGGCAAGCTATTCCCCGACACCGATCCCGCCTACGAGGGTGCCGATTCGATGGTGCTGCTCGCTCGCGTGATGGACTATGCGCGCGAGCTGGGCTTTGAGTTTGTTGATGCCGATTGCACCATTGCCTGCCAGCAACCCAAGATCACCCCGCACCGCGATGCCATGCGCGCCAACCTTGCCCATGCCCTGGGCGTCGACGTCGAAAACGTGGGCGTCGCCGCCACTACGACCGAAAAGCTCGGTTGGGAAGGCCAGGGCGAGGGAATCGGCGCCTGGGCCGTCTGCCTGCTACAGAAAACCGTTAAGGAGTAACGAATGCGTATCTACAACAGCGCTACCCATAAAAAGGAAGAGTTCCAGCCCATCGAGTCCGGCAAGGTCCGCATGTACGTGTGCGGCCCCACGGTCTACGACAACATCCACATCGGCAATGCCCGCACGTTCATCAGCTTTGACGTGATTCGTCGCTGGCTCATCGCGAGCGGCTACGAGGTCACGTTCGCCCAGAACCTCACCGATGTCGACGACAAGATCATCAAGCGCGCCAACGAGCAGGGCCGCACGGCCGCCGAGGTCGCGACGGAGTTCTCCGACAAGTTCATCGGCGTCATGCGTGCCGCCAACGTGCTCGATCCCGATGTGCGCCCCCGCGCCACCAAAGAGATCGGCCCCATGATCGCCATGATCAAGACGCTCATCGAGCAGGGCCACGCCTACGCCGCCGATAACGGTGACGTGTACTTTGCCGTGCGCAGCGATTCCAACTATGGTCAGGTCTCGGGCCGCAACATCGACGACCTTATGGTTGGCGCGCGCATCGAGGAGAACGAGGACAAGAACGACCCGCTCGACTTTGCCCTGTGGAAGGCCGCCAAGCCCGGCGAGCCCAGCTGGCCGAGCCCCTGGGGCGAGGGCCGTCCCGGTTGGCACACCGAGTGCGCCGCCATGGTGCATCGCTACCTGGGCACCCCGATCGACATCCACGGCGGCGGCTCCGACCTTGCCTTCCCGCATCACGAGAACGAGTGCGCCCAGGCCACCTGCGCCTGGCACCAGGGCTTCTCCAACACCTGGATGCACACGGGCATGCTGCTGGTAGACGGCGAGAAAATGTCCAAGTCGCTCGGCAACTTCTTTACGCTGGCCGAGGTCCTCGAGCAGCACTCCGCTGCCGCCCTGCGCCTGCTGATGCTGCAGACGAGCTATCGCTCGCCGCTCGACTTTTCTTGGGAGCGCCTGGAGGGTGCCGAGAACTCGCTCACGCGTATTGCCGGTACGGTCGAGAACCTGCGCTGGGCCGCGAACCATGCGACGGCCGATGCCGATGAGGCAGCATCCGAGGCGTTTGCCGCCAAGGCCGCCGAGACCCGTGCCACCTTTAAGGAGTGCATGGACGACGACTTTAACACCGCCGGTGCCATGGGTGCCGTCTTTGGCTTTGTGACCGAGTGCAACCAGTACCTGGAACAGGCGGGCGACGCTGCCGACAAGGCCGCCGCGCTTGCTGCCGCCGATACGCTGGCCGAGCTGCTCGATACGTTTGGCGTTGAGCTCCCCGAGCCCAAGGTCGAGTTGCCGCTGGGTCTTTTGGGCGTTGCCGCCGGCCTGGTCGCCTACACGGGTGACGACGTGGACGAGGCCGCTGCCAAGATTCTCGAGGCCCGCGCCGAGGCCCGCGCCGCCAAGAACTGGGATCTGGCCGACGCCATCCGCGACCAGCTCAAGGACCTGGGCCTCACCATTGAGGATACCGCCGCCGGCACCCGTATTAAATCCATCTAATCCCCGCGGGTTTCCCAAGCACCCGACCGCCCGAGCCACGGCACCTTGCCTTTCAATCGTCGGGCATGACCTCAAGGTCTATGCCCTCCTCTTTCAAGGCAATCTGCCGCACCTCGGGCGGTCGGTCTATTTGTTTCGTTTGATAGTTGTATTTAGGAGGTCGCATTATGGCCGACAATCGCAAGCGTGCGCTTCGTGGAGGCAAGCAGGCTGTTTCTGGTTCGCGTCCGATTCGCCGCAACGACCGCGCTGCCGCTCCCAAGGGCCAGCGCGAGCGCTCACAGGCTGCTCGTCCGCAGCGCGAGCGTAGCCGCGATAACGTCCAGGTTCCCAAGGGCGAGTTTATCGAAGGCCGTCGTGCTGCCGCCGAGGCGCTACGCACTGGTTTTCCCATCAAATGCGCGCTTGTTGCCGAGGGCGGGGAGCGCGATGCCGCCTTGTCGCGCCTGGTCGATGACCTCAACGCCGCAGGCGTCCGCATTAAGTATGTGCCGCGCGCGCAGCTCGATGCGCTGTCGAGCCATGGCGCTCACCAGGGCATTGCGCTCGAGGTGGGTAATTTCCCCTATGCCGATGTTGCCGATATCCTCAATCGCGCGGGTGACGGACCGGCGCTTGTCGTCGTGCTCGACCATGTGACCGACGACGGCAACTTTGGCGCCATCGTGCGCTCCGCCGAGGTCGTGGGCGCGGCCGGCGTCATCATTGCCAACAAGCGCGCCGCCGGCGTGACCGTGGGCAGCTACAAGACTTCTGCCGGCGCCGTCATGCATCTGCCCATCGCACAGGTTTCCAATATCGCCCGTGCGCTCGATGGCCTCAAGGCCGCTGGCTTTTGGGTGGGCGGTGCTTCCGAGCACGCCGAGGGCAGCTGCTGGGATGCTCCCTTCGAGGGCCGCGTGGCGCTCGTCATGGGCTCCGAGGGCGACGGCATCTCGCGCCTGGTGCTCGAGAAATGCGACTTTTTGACCAAGCTTCCCCAGCGCGGCATGACCGAGAGCCTCAATGTGGCCCAGGCGACCACGGCGCTGTGCTTTGAGTGGCTGCGCCGCAATGCCGGCGAGCTCATGGGGGAGGAGTAGCGCATGTCCAAGAAAAACCGCGCCAAGTCCAAGGCCAAGCGCTTTGGCGAGGGCTCGGCCAAGCCGATTGTTTCGGCCGCGACCTATGGCGTGGGCGGCAATGCGTTTGCGCAGGCCATCGCCGATCCGGTCTCGACGGTGCACTCCAATAAGCCCGAGCTGCTGGTGGTCGACGGCTACAACGTGATTCACTGCACGCCGCGCTACGAAAAGCTCGTCTACGACCATTCCGACGATCCGTATTCCAGCGACGTCCACGATATGGCGCGCACCGCGCTCATCAACGATGTTGCGGCGTTTGCCCAGGGCCGCTACGAGGCTGTGATCGTGTTCGACGGCGCGGGCAATATCTCCAACGAGCGCCCCAACCTGCCGGCCCGCGGCGTGCGCATCGAGTTTTCGCCGACGGGCGTCTCTGCCGATACCGTGGTGCAGAAGCTCTGCATCGAGGCACGCGAGGAAGGCCGCGCGTGCTCCGTGGTATCGAGTGACGGCACGATCCAGGCCGTTGTCATGGGCAAGGGCGTCACGCGCATCTCGAGCCGCATGCTGGTGGACGAGATCAAGCAGATCGATAACGACGTTCACGAGGCAGAGGAAGCCCCGCAAATCAAGATGACTCTGGGCAGTCGCCTAAGTCCCGATGCACTGGCCAAGCTCAAGGCGTTGCGCGGGAGGTAGGTAGACCTTCTATGGGGGCTGCTTTCTCGATTGACCAACAACTGGTTTGTAATCAGTGGGTTGCAGGTCGGCCTCGCCAAAACGAATAGTTTTTGGTTCTGGCGAACAGATTAAACTATTCGTTCTGGCGAATAGTTTTGAGATGTGGTCGGTCGAAGGGTCTGTTGCGCCCCGTCCGTAATTCCTTTATTCTTAATTGGCTTCGCGCGAAAGCGCCAAGTGTGCCAGTGTGGCGCAACGGTAGCGCAACTGATTTGTAATCAGTGGGTTGCAGGTTCGATTCCTGTCACTGGCTCCATGAGAGTTTCGGGCTTTGTTCCTTGTGGGACAGGGCCCGTTTCTATTTAGGTGGTGCGCCATCGGGTTAGCGCCCATCCCGTTTTTGGTTTGTCTCGTCCTCCAGTTTGTCTAAATCTGTAACACCAAGACCGATATTTGGCATCTAACTGTTACAGATTGAGATGAAACTTAGGGTGTTTTAGGAATATCTTGATCTGTAACATGTAGAAGCGGAATAGGCCTCTTGCCGTTACAGATCGAGACAAGGGCGGGTACGGACCTGGATGTCCTGCTCGAGCGTGGATTTCTGGACGCGCGAGAGAAAAAATCTCCCGACCGGAGAACGAGCGTGGATAATTAACTTGGATAGGGAGCTAAGGTAAACACCGATTGTCTATCGACGGCTTTAGAAACGACGACCCCGATTCCATTGTGGAATCGGAGTCGTTTGTGCCTCAGGAATCCGAATGGATTAATCGAGCTCCTAAGGACCTTCTTGGGTTCTTGCTAATGGTCTGCCGAGGATGTCTCCAATGCAAACAGCGGGCATCTACTCAATATAGCTGGGGTTCTTCTTGATGATCACGCGTGCAGCGATGAAGGAGACGACGATGGCGATGATGGCGACAACGCATGCCAGCACGAAGTTGCCCATGGACCCATCGGGAGCGATAAAGATGAGTGCCGAAAGAAGGCCGGGGCATGCTCCCGCAACATACTCTTTCAGAACAAAGATGCCTGCAGGGAGTCCAGCGCAGAGCGCGCCGATTGCCGTGCCGACAAGCAGGCGGGGACGCTCGATGAGGCAACCGTAGAACGCGGGCTCGGTTACGCCACAGAGTGCGGTGACGGCAACCGTGGTGACCATACCCCTCTTCTCTTTGTTTCCCTTCATGGCAGTTGCCAGGGCGAGGCTCGTGCCACCAATGCAGAGGTTCGAGATGAATCCAAAGATAATGGGTGCCCAACCGAGCTGCGCCAAGCTCGTAACTTCGATTGCGATGTAGGCCTTATCAAGACCGAGCATGACAAAATAGGGGTTAAGGGCTGCAAGGATTGGAGTAGCGATAACTGCCACGTTATCCATGAGCCACGTGACGGCATCACTCAGCGCGTAGCCCATCATGCTGCCGGCGGGGCCGAGGATAATCAGCTCAACAGGCACGACGATGAACATGGTGAGTAGCGGCTTCAAGAACAGTTTGGTAACGTCCGGGATGATTTTCTGAAGACCGCGATCAACAAAGTACATGAACACAACGCCCAGTACGATTGGCACCACCGTGCTCGAGTAGTCATTCGTCGGGATGGGGATGCCAAGAAAGTCGAGACCCTCAGCACCGCTAATAGACGAGCTAATCATGATTGCGCCCAGCAGCGCGCCCATGATAGGCTGCATCTTCATGACGGCGGCGAGCTGGTAGCCTAGGTAAACGGGCAGGAAGCTAAATGAGGCACTGAAGATCGCCAGCAGAACCTGGGCAGTTCCGCTATCGGTGCTCAATCCACAATAATTGACCAGGAGATTCTTAATCGAAAGAATGAGTCCGCCTACGATGAGCGCCGGGACGATGGGCATGAATACCTGTGCGGAGACATTTCCGAATTTCTCAACCAGACTCATGGCAGTGTTGCCGCTTTTGATACCCTCTGCAAGATCCTTGGCGGTTTGGGCATCGTCGGCAACCGCGCCGCCGCCGACTTCGATTCCCGCGAAGTCGAGGAAGTCGTTGTAAGCCTCGGTGACGTTGGGGCCGATGATCACCTGAAGCTGGCCACCGCTGACTACTGCCCCGAGCGCCTGATCGGCCGATTTGGCGAGCTGGAGATCGATGATCGAGGTGTCTCGTGCGTCGATGCGAAGGCGCGTCGCACAATGAGTTACCGATGTAATGTTCTCTTTGCCGCCAACAGCCTTTAGGACTGTTTCGGACATTGCCTGATATTTCATCTCTTTCTCCTAACCTTCCTGCTCCTGATGCTTCGAGATAAGGTCTCGGTACCAATACCAGCTCTTTTTGGGGGTGCGCTCCAGATTGTTCTCGAAGTCGATATGGACAAGTCCGTATCGTTTTTCGTAGCCGTTGATCCAGCTATACAGATCCATCGTCGACCAGAGGTAGTAGCCCTCAACGCGCGCGCCGTCGCGCTTAGCCCTCATCATGTGCTCGATGAACTGGCCCAGAAGCTCGATGCGGTCATCATCGTGGATCATTCCGTCTGCGTCTGGTTGCTCATAGGCGCCATGTCCGTTTTCCGTAATAAAGATGCGGGGCGCGTCATAGCGCTCGTGGACATCCATGATGGTTGAATACATGCAACTTGGGAGTATTTCGCGGCCCCATTTATTGCGGGGAACATTGCTGTCGCGGGCGCTTTCAAACAAGGGCGCAATGCATTTTCCTTCGACTTTTTTGCTCGAACCGCCCTTATTGTTCGCCGAAACGGCAAGCTCTCCACCGTGCCAGTCGGTTACATACTCTCGGCAATACACGTTGAGTCCAATAAAATCGACTTTACCGTCTCTGAATTCTTCTACGTCATTTGGGGATCGATAGAGCGAGACGCCAAGTTTTTCAAGGATTTCGTCCATTTCTGGCGGCAGTTGACCCTGAAGCGCTGGTGCCAGAATCATGCGATTGGCGAAAAAGTCTGCGTATCGAAATACGTCATCAGGGTGCTCGGTTGCCGGGTCGAGTTCGACAACGCCGCCATCGTGGACGGCGCCGATGATGCCGTCGTAGTCCATTTGACGATATGCTCGGACTGCGAGTGCGCTTGCGCGCATCAGGTTGTATTGAAACTGCATGTACGACTGAACGTCGAGCGATCGATTGGGGGGATAGTTGCCCAACATGTTTACGCAGTAGCTGTAGAAATGCGGCTCGTTAACGGTAGCCCAGATTTTGACGCGGTCTCCAAAGCGCTCAAAGCAAATCTTGGCGTATTTGCAGAACCACTCTGCCATGTCGTTGTTCAGCCATCCGCCTTTGCAAGCAAGCGTGAATGGCAGATCGTAATGGAACAGCGTAACGTTGGGCTCTATGCCATTTTCGAGGCAGCAATCAATGACTCGATTATAAAAATCGATACCCTCTTCATTCACTTCGCCGATACCCGTGGGGATGATTCGACTCCATGAAAGAGAGAAGCGATAGGTGTTTTGTCCGCCTTCTTTCATCATGCGGATATCTTCTTCATAGCGATGGTAGAAGTCGCAAGATACATCACCGTCAACATGGTTGATGTTCTTATTGCTTGTGTGGTTAAAGAAATCCCACTCGCCGAGGCCTTTGCCGTCTTCGTTCCAGGCACCCTCGCACTGATAAGACGCCGTGGCGGAACCCCAGAGAAACGGCATGTTGTTCACGTTGCCCATGAATCCCCTTTCCATCATTCAACACGGTGGATACGTGTGACGGAATTACGATTAAGATGACGTCAACTGATTTGAATCATAGGAGAACGACCAAAGCTGTTTGATTCAATAAATGAACCATAATATCGAGGAGAGCGGAAAGAGGGATCACGTGAATATCAATGACTTCGATGTGCTCAATCGCATTAGCTCCATCATCAACAGCGAGTTTGGGTCAAACGATGCCGCCATCGCTCGATATCTCATCGCTCACATTAGGCGTTCGAGCGAAATCAATGTTGCCGCAATAACCCGCGATGCATTCGTGACCCGTTCCGCTGTTCGTCGTTTCTGCAATCGATTGGGCTACCAGTCTCTTAGCGATTTGAAAGAATCATTTACTCAATCAGTCTTTCCAAGCGACTTAAGCCATCGAGAGGAGGAATTTGGCTACGAGGAGTACAGGGCAGAGCTCGACGTTCGCATGATCGAGATGTTCGCTGAGGTCGAAAGCGGCGTGTCCGATATCGCTATTAAGCACCTTGCCGACGAAATTGATGGCCATAAAAACGTTGAAATCTGGTGCACCAATAATGTGAGCGCCAATCTCGTACGATTTCAGCAGGAAATGATTTATGCGGGCAAGATAGTTCGCATAGTTGCTGGGGCTAACATCGCGGAATTGAAAAACATGGGAGACGCTTCGCAGTCATTGATAATTCTCGTATCGGTCTCCGGGCTATTTGTGTCACAGGCGCGTGAGTATCTTGAGTGCCGTTCGGGCAGGAAGATTCTAATTACTGCGTTTAGCAACGATGACAAATCGAGGTCTTTTGACCGTGTATATCGTCTTGGTAATGCAGGAAACGGAATTGACCGACTCGGCGTTTATTCGAAATACGCCATGACTTATTTCTTCGACTTGCTATCGTCGTGTTACTTGAGTCGCTACCCCTGCACCAAGGGGGAGCCGCTCTATGGGTCTACTTTGGCCTGGCCCGAGTAGTTGCGGCTCTTTAGTTCTCCCGCCTGGAGAATGAGCGTGGATAATCTGCCGCTTTGGCCTTAGGGCCGCGCTAAAAGTGGGAGATTATCCACGCTCGATCGTGTCGTGGAAGCCCGATCGTGACCTATGTAATAGTGCGAGAGGGTCGTTATCGAAGGTCGATGCTGCAGATGTACTCCACCGTGACAAAGTGTTCCCTCGGGAAATGTTGCCAGCGCAGCCAAATCCACCGTCCTTCATATCCAAACTCAACAAAATCGCAGGTCAAAGGTATATAGATACGCCCGGCACCGTGTATCTAGAGGTTTTCGTTGACAGCCCCCAAGGTTGCATCGTATTATCTTTTTCGTTCGCGGGTGCGGCGGTCCAAAAGACCAAAGAACCTGCGGATACTTGAACGATTGGGAGTTTGCCCGAGTGGTTAATGGGGACGGGCTGTAAACCCGTTGGCTCTGCCTACATAGGTTCGAATCCTATAGCTCCCACCCGTCAAGTGCCTGTATAGCTCAGTCGGTAGAGCACTTCGTTGGTAACGAAGAGGTCACCAGTTCAAGTCTGGTTGCAGGCTCCATCCGGCGGTGTAGCTCAGTTGGTTAGAGCACACGGTTCATACCCGTGGCGTCACTGGTTCGAATCCAGTCACCGCTACCATAGGTAACACGGTGGCTTCTCAATAGTATGTTGAGAGGCCACTATGGTATAAAGGCAAAGTCCCGTCCGGGGACGACCTGTTTAGAGGAGGGCTTTATGGCCAAAGAGAAGTTTGAGCGCACTAAGCCGCATGTTAACATCGGCACCATTGGTCACGTCGACCACGGCAAGACCACGCTGACCGCCGCCATCACCAAGGTTCTCTCTGAGACCGAGGGCTGCAAGGCTGACTTCACTGCGTTCGAGAACATCGACAAGGCTCCCGAGGAGCGCGAGCGCGGCATTACGATCTCCGTCTCCCATGTCGAGTACGAGACTGCTGCCCGTCACTACGCTCACGTTGACTGCCCGGGCCACGCTGACTACGTCAAGAACATGATCTCCGGTGCTGCTCAGATGGACGGCGCTATCCTGGTCATCGCCGCTACCGACGGCCCCATGGCTCAGACTCGCGAGCACATCCTGCTCGCCCGTCAGGTCGGCGTTCCCTACATCGTCGTCTTCCTGAACAAGTGCGACATGGTCGACGATGACGAGCTCATCGACCTCGTCGAGATGGAGACCCGTGAGCTCCTCTCCGAGTACGATTTCCCCGGCGACGACATCCCCGTCATCCGCGGTTCCGCTCTGGGCGCTCTCGAGGGCGACGCCAAGTGGATGGACGCCATTCGCGAGCTCATGAAGGCCGTCGACGAGTACATCCCGACGCCTGCTCGTAACAACGACCTCCCGTTCCTGATGGCCGTTGAGGACGTTATGACCATCTCCGGCCGTGGTACCGTTGCTACCGGCCGTGTCGAGCGCGGTGAGCTCAAGCTCAACGAGCCCGTCGAGATCGTCGGCATCAAGGATACCCAGAACACCGTCGTTACCGGTATCGAGATGTTCCGTAAGTCCATGGACTTCTGCGAGGCTGGCGACAACGTCGGTCTGCTGCTCCGCGGCATCAAGCGCGAGGACATCGAGCGTGGCCAGGTTCTCTGCAAGCCCGGTTCGGTTACCCCGCACACCAAGTTCACCGGCGAGATCTACGTTCTGACCAAGGAGGAGGGCGGCCGTCACACCCCGTTCTTCGATGGTTATCGTCCTCAGTTCTACTTCCGTACCACCGACGTTACCGGTACGGTCAAGCTCCCCGAGGGCACCGAGATGGCTATGCCTGGTGACCACATCACCATCGAGGGCGACCTCATTCACCCGATCGCTATGGAGGAGGGCCTGCGCTTCGCTATCCGCGAGGGTGGCCACACCGTCGGTTCGGGCATCGTCTCCACGATCATTGAGTAAATTAGCTCTTTGATATAGCTGACTTAGAGAACCCGGCACTTATATGGGTGCCGGGTTCTTTTTACGCGGGACTTTAAGCCACTCAAAGTGTTTGGGCGGTCTATGCGTAAGGCGCGGAGGATCGATTAGATTTCGCTGGCTCCATTGATGTGTTCCAAATATGAATGGATCCACCGAGAACCAATTGACTCGAGGTTTTCATTGACAGCACTTACGTAGAGCTGATAAAGTACCAACTCGTGCCCGTACGGGGCGGAAATGAAAGGTTCAGGATAAATGCGTACTCTAGTTACTCTTGCGTGCACTGAGTGCAAGCGCCGCAACTATACGACCACCAAGAACAAGTCGAACATGCCTGATCGTATGGAGATCAAGAAGTATTGCCCCTGGTGCCGTCACCACACGCTGCACAAAGAGACTCGCTAGTCTCTAGTCACATACGCCAGTAGTTCAATTGGTAGAGCATCGGTCTCCAAAACCGAGTGTTGAGGGTTCGAGTCCTTCCTGGCGTGCCAGTCATTATTCCGTAAGCTCCCAATTGGGGGCTTACGGTTTACTCATGTATAAGCGCATTGCGCGGAGGTAACCCAAATGGCCAACAAGAAGAACAAGAAGAAGGCTCAGCAGCCGGCACCCGCCAACAACGCTGCCGCCAACTCCAAGGTTGAGGCCAAGAAGGCCGTTGCCAAGAAGAACGAGAAGGCTGCGAAGTCCAAGAAGAACGAGAAGCCTGGTTTCTTCGCCCGTACCAAGAAGTATTTCGCTTCGGTGAAGTCCGAGATGAAGCGTGTCACGTGGCCCGATAAGAAGGAGCTCGTGAACTACTCGGTCGTCGTTTGCGCTTCTCTGATCGTCGTCGGCGTCGTCATCGCTCTGCTCGATGCTGGCTTTGGCGAGGCTCTTGCTCTGTTCTCTGGATTGAGGGGCTAAACCATGTCTAAGCGTTGGTACGTCGTTCACACTTACTCTGGATACGAGAACCGCGTTAAGTCCGATCTCGAGCATCGCATCGAGACCATGGGCATGCAGGACCGTATCTTTGATATCGAGATTCCTATGGAGCGCGTCACCGAGATCAAAGAGGGTGGCAAGCGCGAGACCAAGGATTCCAAGATTTTCCCGGGTTATGTCCTGGTTCGCATGGAGATGGATGACGATGCTTGGACGTGTGTTCGCAACACGCCCGGCGTCACCGGTTTCCTGGGCGGCAATGGCAAGCCCGCTCCGCTTTCCCGCGACGAGTACAATAAGATGACTCGTCGTCCCGGTAAGGGCGATTCGCCCAAGCGTACGTCGGTTGATATTGAGGTCGGTATGTCCGTCCGCGTTACCGATGGTCCGCTTACCGACTTTGATGGCAAGGTCTCCGAGGTTAACACCGAGGCAGGCAAGCTCAAGGTCACGCTGATGATCTTTGGCCGCGAGACGCCGGTCGAGCTCGACTTTAACCAGGTCGCTGTCATCGCTTAAGTTTTCGTCCGTTCGCGCGAGCGTGCTTCTTCTGTGACTGCTCATCTCAGGAGTGCTTCTAACACGTGCGTGCTTACGATATAGCAAGTACTTCACACTCGTGATTCGAAAGGAATGACCATGGCTGAGAAGAAGGTTGCCAACGTCATTAAGCTCCAGATTCCTGCTGGTGCAGCTAACCCCGCTCCTCCCGTCGGCCCCGCCCTGGGCGCTGCTGGCGTGAACATCATGCAGTTCTGCCAGGCCTTTAACGCCGAGACGCAGGACAAGAAGGGCGACATCATCCCCGTTGAGATCTCTGTCTACGAGGATAAGTCCTTCTCCTTCATCACCAAGACCCCGCCGGCGGCTCACCTCATCAAGAAGGAGCTGAACCTTAAGTCTGGTTCCGCTAAGCCCCAGGCCGACAAGGTTGGTCAGCTCTCCCAGGAGCAGCTCACCAAGATCGCCGAGATCAAGATGCCGGACCTCAATGCCAACGACATTGACGCCGCCAAGAAGATCATCGCCGGTACCGCCCGCTCCATGGGCGTCACCATCGCTGAGTAGCGATTTCTTTAGGTAATGACGGGTGCTCCGACCGGGGCGCCCGTTATATGTGTGCAATAGGGCACACGATACGATGTGGGAGGGCTCACGCCCGTTTAACCACAGGAGGTAATGCACATGGCTAAGCATGGTAAGAGCTATAACGCCGCTGCCGAGAAGATCGACCGCGCCACGCTCTACACCCCCCTTCAGGCTGCCAAGCTCATCAAGGAGCTTGATACCGCCAAGTTCGACGAGACCGTCGAGGCCCACTTCCGTCTGGGCATCGATACTCGTAAGGCTGACCAGAACATCCGTGGTTCCATCTCCCTGCCCCACGGCACCGGCAAGACCGTTCGTGTTGCCGTCTTCGCCGAGGGCGAGAAGGCCCGCGAGGCCGAGGCTGCCGGCGCCGACATCATCGGTTCCGACGAGCTCGTCGCCCAGATCCAGAAGGGCGAGATCAATTTCGACGCCGCTATCGCCACGCCGAACATGATGGCCAAGGTTGGCCGCATCGGTAAGATCCTTGGTCCCCGTGGCCTCATGCCGAACCCCAAGCTCGGCACCGTGACCATGGACGTCGCCAAGATGGTCTCCGAGCTCAAGGCTGGCCGCGTTGAGTACCGCGCCGACCGCTACGGCATCTGCCACGTGCCCCTGGGCAAGAAGTCCTTCACCGAGCAGCAGCTCGTCGAGAACTACGCTGCCCTGTACACCGAGATCCTGCGCGTCAAGCCCTCTTCTGCTAAGGGCAAGTACGTCAAGTCCATCTCCGTGTCTTCCACCATGGGCCCTGGCGTCAAGGTCGATCCCGCTATCCAGCGCGACTTCCTGGCTGAGTAACTAACAGTTACTGCCTGAGCAAAGCAAGCATTGCTAAAGAGACCCGGTTCTGCCTCGTGCAGGACCGGGTTTTTGCCATCTCGGGCCAAAACCACCGCAAAGGTGCCTGTCCCCTTTGTGGTGGTTACCAGGGGGTTCTGGCGGTTGAGGACTCGATGGCCTCGTGGCGCTTGAGCTCGCGGCGCATGGTTTGCGAGTTGAGCCAGGCTGCCTGCCAGCCACGGATGGGGTAGCGCGCTTCGTCCAGCTCAAACTGCGTATAGCCGCAGGCGTTGACAATCTTCGTTCCGCATGGGTGTTGGCGCTCGCGTTGAAAGTTGGGGCCGTAGCTTTGGTGCACATGCCCGTGCACCATGTAGTCGGGATTCCAGGACTCGAGCGCTGTGTTAAAGCATTCGAATCCTCGATGCGGTAGATCATCCAGATCGCCCATGCCGGCAGCGGGCGCATGGGTGAGCAAGATATCGCAGCCGCCGATCATCCTCACTTTGTGTGATAGCTTGCGCACACGCTTGGCCATCTCGCGCTCGGTGTACATGTTGGCACCGTCTCGATAGCGCATGGAGCCGCCAAGACCCGCAATGCGGACGCCGCGATACACGTACACGGTGTCTTCGACACAGATGCAGCCACCCGGTGCATGACGTGCGTAGCGGTCATCGTGGTTGCCGCGCACGTAGATGAGCGGTTTGTTGATGACTGTGACCAAAAACTCAAGATAGTCCGGGTCCAGATCTCCTGCGGATAAAATCAAATCGATACCCTCAAAGCGCTCCTTGCGAAAGCACTCCCATAGGCATCGCTCTTCGGTATCGGCTATGGCAAGGATCTTCATAGGGCGCGGACTTTCGGCTCATCGTCGAGTTGTGGAATGGTGCCCACCACGTTGTCGGCCAGCCAGTCCATCTCGACGATTTGCGTGCTCGGCAGTGGGGGAAAGCCCTCGATCTGCACCACGCCGTCTTGGCTATGGAGCTCGCCGCCAAATGGATTGATGGAGCCCTCGACGATGCCATTGCGGAGCAGCTGAACAAGCTTGCGCGTCTGATAGGGCAGGCCCGGAGCGTAGCGAATGTCGATGATGCCCGAGCTCATACCATACCAGTAGTTGACGGCACGAACCTGGCTGTCGTCACTGGTCTCATCCCAGGTGCCGTGCAGCAGGCTTCGCACGATAAGCTCGTAGTATCGGCCCCAGTTCCATACCGGCATGGCGATGCCGACGACCTTGCCATCGACCAGGCGGTGGAGTCCGTAGGCCGTAGGGTCTTCGAGCGACTTGGACATGTCAGCGCCGGTCATAACGCTCACGCCTTCGCGGCACATGGCCTCGGCAAGACCGCCGGCGGGCACATCGCCCCAGGTCAGGATAATTTGCGCGCGGGGGTCGAGCAGCGAGGCGCCAATCGCAAAGGCGTTGATCTCGCTAAGCGCGCCCGACGCAAAGACGGACGCGTGGTAACCAATGCGATGGTTGTCCGCCATACTGGCGGCAAGGGCGCCCAGGAGGAACTTGGCCTCGTACATCTTGCCAAAGTACGAACGGACGCTTTGGTGGGGAAGGCCGATAGAGCAGTTGAGAAACCGCAACTGGGGATACTCAACGGCTGCCCTGAGCGTGTATTCCATCAGACGGTGCGAGGTCGAGAAGATGACGTTGTCTCCATGTTTGACAGCCGTTTCCACGGCGGCGTAGAACATGTCCGGATCGTGGCAGTCCTCGAATGCCTCGGTGCGCACGATGCCGCCAAAGTGCTCGTCGAGATACTGGCGCCCCTGGTCGTGCAGGCTGTCCCAGCTCGACGTAACGCAGGGGAATTCATGGATAAAGGCGATGCGCAGGGGGTTGGCAGCCGAGTAGACGGTCTTGCCCATAAAGAAGTTGAGCACGCCGGAGGTGGACTTGGCGGGTGTCTCTTCCTCATCGACGCTCGATGTCTCGACAAGATCGACCTTGTCCTCGTCATTTTTGCCGGCAATGATCAGCTCGCGCCAAATCTTGCACAGGCGGTTTACGACGATGTCCGTCGGCGTATCCAGCAGGCGGTCCTGGTTGTACACGTTGAGGTAGGCGAGCATGGCGTCGGCGGGCGTAATGTCCAGATGGTCGCCGCCGGCGCGCAGGTAGGCGCGTTTAAAGAGTAGGAAGGTGTGGCGCAGGTAGTCGACCTTTTTCTGTGGCCACTTTTCGACAAGGTCCTGGCCGAGCATCTTGGCGAGCGTCTCGTAGCTTCCCTCGCGCGAGAACTCGATCTCGTATAGGGGGCAGACGCGCCAAAACGCGCAGAACTCGCCGTACAGGCGACTTTCGACGGAATCCCATTTGCTGGGGTAGAGACGGGTGACCTTGGCCGAAACCGTCGGGGCGTCCAGGAATTTGAGGACGCTGACGCGCTTGTTGCCCTCCTGGACGTAAAACCGATGCATGAACTCGGTGACGATGATGGGGTCGCGATAGCCCTCGGTCACCTGGATGTCGTAGAGGTTGGACCACTTGCGGGCGAACTCGGTGTTAAATGGCAACAGGGGCATAAAGTTGCACGAAAAGGCAGACTGACGACCCTTGGTAACCGTGCCGACGACCATTTCGAGCGGAATGTCCCTTAGGCCGACGCTCTCTCGCTGACCTAAGGGGAGCTGGGCAACGAGGCTATCGAGGTCCGTAAGGTACGGGTGCTCGCTTTGGCTGATGGCGTGACGGCGTCCCTGCTCGCCGCGCTTGCGTGCTTGACGATAGGCCTCTTCCATGGTGTCTACTCCCTTAGTCGTTTAAACAACGATATGAACCATGGTACCACGATGCGAAACCACCACAAAGGTGCCTGTCCCCTTTGTGATGGTTTTAGGCGATGATGGGGGCGATGGCGCGGATGCAGGCGTCGGCTGCCGTGAAGGTGGTGCTATCGTCGCTGACGATAAAGATGATTTTGCCCTTGACGCCAAAGTCGCCGATCTCACTAAAGAGCACGTACGGCTCCTTGTCAAAGCCAGAGATGGGAAGCACCGCGGCCTTGGTGGCGTCGGTAAGCTCATCTGCCAGCGCATCCAGCGAGGCCCACTTGGACGTGTCCTTTACGGCAACGGGCACGGTAACGCGCCCAAAGGGCATCAAGTGCACGAGCGTGTTCTTGGAGATGTTTGAATTGGGGACGATGATGGTCTGCCCGCAGGCGTCCTCGATGGTCGTATGGCGCCAGGTGATATCTTGGACCACGCCCGACACGCCGCCGACCTCGATATTGTCGCCGGGTTTGATAATGCCCATAAACGTCACCTGCATGCCGCCGATGAGGTTTGACAGCGTGTCCTGAAAGCCGAGCGAGATGGCGATGCCGCCGACGCCAAGAGCGGCGACGAGGGCGTTTGCGTTAATGCCAAAGCAGTTGTCGAGGATAAAGCTGCCGCCGATCGTCCAAATGACGGCGCGCGCGATGTTGATGAAGATGCTTGATGAAGGGAGTGGGTTATCGTCGCGGTTAAGCAGGTGGCGCAGGGTCTTGGACGCGACCTTGGCGGCAACGGCGGTGCCGATGGCCAAGATACCTGCCCAGATGATGTTGTGGACCCATCGTTGTGCAAAGAAATGAAGAATCGGCTCAAACAATTCCATGTAGGGAAACCTCCTAATGATCGTCCAACCATGATACCCACCAAAAAGCCCGTCCGATCACATTGGACGGGCTTCTGCGCTCGATATAAGGGTTAACGAAAACCACCACAAAGGTGCCTGTCCCCTTTGTGGTGGTTTTCTAGGTCGTTAGCTCAGCAGCATGCGGTCGTTGGCGAGCTCGCCGCCCGAGACCTCCTCGAACTTTTGGAGCAGGTCGGCGACGGTGAGCGACTTTTTCTCGTCGCCGGCCACATCGTAAATCACATGGCCCTCGTGCATCATGATCAGACGGTTACCCAGACGGATGGCGTCGTTCATGTTATGCGTGACCATGAGCGTGGTCAGGTGGTTCTCGTCGACGATCTCCTCGGTCAGGTTGAGCACCTTCGATGCCGTCTTGGGGTCGAGGGCCGCCGTGTGCTCGTCGAGCAGCAGCAGGCGCGGCTTGGTGAGCGTGGCCATCAGCAGGGTGAGTGCTTGGCGCTGACCGCCCGAGAGCAGGCCGACCTTGGCGTTGAGGCGCGTGTCCAGGCCGAGGTCCAAGCGCTTGAGCAGCTTAACGTACTCGTCCTTCTCGGCCTTGGTGACGCCCCACGAAAGACCGCGGCGCTGGCCGCGGCGCTTGGCGAGGGCCAGGTTCTCGGCAATTTGCATGTCGGCTGCGGTGCCGCGCATGGGGTCCTGGAACACACGGCCCAGGTACTTGGCGCGCTGCGACTCACTCAGACGCGAGATGTCGGTGCTGTCGAGCTCGATAACGCCCGAATCGAGCGGATATACGCCGGCGATCATGTTGAGCAGCGTGGACTTGCCAGCGCCGTTGCCGCCAATCACGGTTACAAAGTCGCCGTCGTTGAGGGTAAGGTCGACGCCGGTGAGCGCGCGCTTCTCGGTGACGGTGCCCTTGTTAAAGGTCTTCTTGACGTGCGAGAGCTTAAGCATCTGCCTCATCTCCCTTCGTGTAGGAGCTGCGGAGCTTATAGCGCTCCCAAACCACGGGAACGCACAGGGCCACGGCGACGATCACGGCGGAGAGCAGCTTCATGTCGTTGGCGTCCATGCCCAGTTGCAGCACGATGGCGCGGATGAGGAAGTACACCACGGAGCCAAAGACGGCGGAGGCCAGACGGACGGAGAACTGCGTGAGACCGCCGGGCAGCAGGCGGCCGAGCACCTCGCCGATGACGATGGCGGCAAGACCGATAACGATGGCGCCGGTACCCATGCCAATGTCGGCATACTTCTGGCTCTGGCAGATGAGCGCACCCGAAAGGCCAATGAGGGCGTTGGAGAGCACGAGGGCGATCATTTTGGTGGAGTTGGTGTTGACGCCTAGGGCGCGGATCATGTACTCGTTGTTGCCGGTGGCACGCAGCGCCGAGCCGATCTCGGTGCCAAAGAACCAGTACAGGATGGCGACGATGGCCACGGCCAGCACAATGCCTAGGATAATGGCAACAGTGGACTGCGGCAGGCCCGTCATGTTGCTGACGGATGAGAAGATAGTGCCCTTGGCAAGGATGGGCGTGTTGGACTTGCCCATGATGCGCAGGTTGATGGACCACAGACTGATCTGCGTAAGGATTCCGGCGAGGATTGCGGGAATCTCAAAGACGGTGGTCAAGATGCCCGTGACGGCGCCCGCGATGGCGCCGGCGCACATGCCGGCCAGCACGGCGAGCAAGGGGTCGATGTTATTGTTGACGATGAGTACGGCGCAGACACAGCCGCCGAGGGCAAAGCTGCCGTCGCAGGTCATATCGGGGATGTCGAGCAGGCGGAACGTGATAAACACGCCAAGCACCATAATGCCCCAGAGGACGCCCTGCGAAACGGCGCCCTGCAATGCAATGAGCATGCTTCATACCTCCTAGGATAGGGTGGACACGTGATTTTCCATAATAGCGGTACCAATGCATAAAAGAGCTGCGGACGGATGTTTTGTCTCATCCGAAACAAGCAGGGCGAACGCCGGTCTTTAGCGTTCGCCCCAAGGACTCAGATATTGAATAACGCGGCTGTGGCGCGCGTGCGGGCCCTAGACGCGTTACCGCGCATGGCGCTACTCGTCCAGAGCGGAAAGGTCGATACCCAGAGCCTCGGCCATCTCGTCGTTCTTGACGACGACCAGGTCCTTGCTCGAGAGGTGCTTGATCGGCATATCCTCGGGCTTGGCCTCGCCCTTCAGGATCTTAACGGCCATCTCGCCCGCGGCGTAGCCCAGGTCCTTATAGTTGATGGAGAGGGTGAACAGGCCGCCGGCCATGCACATACCCTCCTCGCCGGTCACGAAGGGGAGCTTATTCTCCTTGCAGATCTGGCCGACCTGCGAAGCGCCCGCGGCGATGGTGTTGTCAGTGGGGGAGTACAGCGCGTCGACCTTGCCCACGGAGGACTCGACGACGGACTGAATCTCGTTGGAGCTCGAGACGGTGAAATCGGTGTACTCGAGGCCCAGCTTGTTGAGCTCCTTCTTGGCGGCTTTGATCTGGACGTCGGAGTTGGACTCGGCGGTGCAGTAGAGCAGGCCGACCTTTTTAACGTCGGGCAGGACCTTCTGCATCATCTCGAGCTGCTCGGCGACTGGGGTGAGGTCGGAAGCGCCCGTGACGTTGGTGCCGGGCTTATCGTTGTCCTGAACCAGGCCGGAGGCGGCGTAGTCGGTGATGGCGCAGCCCACGATGGGGATATCGGCCGTGGCGCCGGCAGCTGCCTGTGCGGCGGGCGTGGCGATGGCATAGATCAGGTCGACGTTGTCGCCCACGAACTTGTCGGCGATGGACTTACACGTGGACTGGTCGTTCTGGGCGTTCTTCTGGTCGATCTTGACCTTAAGGCCGCTCTCCTTGATGGCCTTGACAAAGCCGTCGTTGGCGGCATCGAGTGCGGAGTGCTCGGTGAGTTGCAGAACGCCGATGGTGTAGTCGGAACCGGCGGCAGCAGAGCCGGAACCAGAGTTGCCGCCGCATCCGGCGAGCGGGGCGAGCGCGAGCAGACCGGCGGAGACCAGAAGGCTCCTGCGGCTGATGGTGATGTCCTTCATATCATTACCCCCAGTATAAAAATGGCTGGAAACACTGCACTGGGACAAAGTGCAAGTGGAACTATAGTAGCGCTGATGTCCATTTTTACAACAGCCTGGCGGGTTTTTTAATACAGAATCGGATGGGCGGTACGGGTAGTCGAATGGGCGGCGGAGGGTCTTATGCGGCGGAGGAGGCATCGTCCTCGTCCAGGGCGGCGAAGAGCTTCTTGCCGTCGAGGAGACGTGTGGTGACGTTTCTCATTCGGCCGATCTCTACGGTACGCAACGTGTCATCGGCGCCTCGCGCGTCATAGACCGTTCCCAGCAAATACGAGATGCCGTCTCGTTGCTTGATGGCAAAGGGACGGAGTGTCATCCGTGCTACTTCGACCTCTCCGCGTGCCGTGACACTCGAAATATCAAAACTCACCGTGGTTCCGTGGTCGATGGCCTGCTCGATGAGCTCGCAGGCATCGATGCGCTTGACGGGCGTGCGCGGGGCCTTGGTGGATTTGCCGCCTGCGCTTGGAGCAGGCTCGGGTGCATCGAGGTAGCCGCGAACGTCGGCACTCGCCATGGCGACCAGGTGCTGCGCCATGCTTTTTCGAATGGCGATGGGCGTAGAGCGGTTGCGCATGACCATGCCGTGGAGTCGGATGATCTCTTCGTCGGTGAGCGGACGGGTCAAGAGCCGATACCCCACGCCGCGCTTGTACTCAATTTCGTATCCGGCATGGCGAAGTGCGGAGATGGCGGTGTAGATGCTGCGCCGCGCCGCCGAGATGGGCATGCGGGCGGGGTCGCCGGGATGGGCGAGGCGCCGGATCAACTCATCGGAAAGCATGGCCTTGTCCTCACCGGTGTTTTCGCTTAATAGTTGCAGGATGCGAACGGCGCGATAGGCTGCCATCGAGGCGGCGCCCCTCATCGTGGTCTCGTAAGTTTCAACAGCGGTTTCGGTCATGGCGCCCACGTCCTTTCCGTTTTGGGTGGCGACGGTATGGAGCCTAGGACGCGGGGCTTTCCCAGGGGTGCAGGACGCCCTGGGCGGTCGGTAGCCGTCGGCAAGCGGCGGGTCGAGTTTTCAACAGCCCTGCCCAACTGACCAAAAACTTGCCAAAAGCTTGACGGATGCTGTTGAAAAAAGCGCCCCTCGGCTTGCCGAGAGGCGCTGGCGTGATGCGCTGGAACGCGTTTGGTGGCGCTGTGGCGATTAGAAGTCGGCGTTGCCCACGGTGCGCGGGTGCGGCAGGACGTCGCGGATGTTGCCCACGCCGGTCAGATACATGACCAAGCGCTCGAAGCCCAGACCGTAGCCGGCGTGCTTGCAGGAACCGTAGCGGCGCAGGTCAAGGTAGTACTTGTACTGCTCGGGATTCATGCCCAGGTCCTTGATACGGGCCTCGAGCAGATCCAGGCGCTCCTCGCGCTGGGAGCCGCCGATAATCTCGCCGATACCGGGAACCAGGCAGTCGGCGGCGGCGACGGTCTTGCCGTCCTCGTTCATGCGCATGTAGAACGCCTTGATCTCGGCCGGGTAGTCGGTTACGAAGGTCGGTCGCTTAAAGTGCTCCTCGGTCAGGAAACGCTCGTGCTCGGTCTGCAGGTCGATGCCCCAGCTGACGGGGTAATCAAACTGGTGGCCAGCAGCGACTGCCTGCTCCAGGATTTCGACAGCCTCGGTGTAGGTAACGCGGGCAAAGTCGGAGTTTGCCACATGGTCCAGGCGCTCGATCAGGCCCTTGTCCACAAACTTGTTGAGCATATTGAGCTCGTCGGGGCAGGTGGCCATAACGTCCTTAAGGACGTACTTGAGCATGGCCTCGGCGTTATCCATGTAGTCGTTCAGGTCGGCAAAGGCCATCTCGGGCTCGATCATCCAAAACTCGGCGGCGTGGCGCGTGGTGTTGGAGTTTTCGGCGCGGAAGGTGGGGCCAAAGGTGTACACGTCGCCAAAGGCCATGGCAAAGTTCTCGGCATTGAGCTGGCCGGACACGGTAAGGCTCGCGTGCTTGCCAAAGAAGTCCTGGCTCCAGTCGACCTCGCCGGACTCGGTGAGGGGCGGATTTTTGGGGTCGAGCGTGGTCACGCGGAACATCTCGCCGGCGCCCTCGCAGTCACTCGTGGTGATGATGGGGGTGTTGACGTAGACAAAGCCCTGCTCCTGGAAGAAGCGGTGGATGGCGGCAGCCGCGACAGAACGGATGCGGAACACGGCGCGGAACAGGTTGGTGCGCGGGCGCAGGTGCTGCTGGGTGCGCAGGAACTCGACGGTTGCGCGCTTCTTCTGCAGCGGGTAATCCGGGGCGCTGACGCCCTCGACCTCGATGGAGGTGGCAGAAAGCTCGAAGGGCTGGGGCGCATCGGGGGTCAGCTTGACGGTGCCGGTGCAAATGAGTGCGGCCGAGACGTTTTGATGGGCGATCTCGTCGTAGTTGTCGAGTGCCTCGCGGTTCATGACGACCTGCAGGTCGCGGAAGCAGCTGCCGTCGTTGAGCGTAACAAAGCCAAAGTTCTTCATGTCGCGGATGGACTTGACCCAGCCGGCGACGGTGACGGTCTGGCCGCCAAGCGACTCGGCATCGGCGTAAAGCTGCGCGATTTTGGTGCGGTTCACGTATCCTCCCATAACGGTTGAATGATAGTTATCCATACAGTTCGATATTCTAGCAGCTCGGCTCATTTGGGCTATACAGATAAGGCATTGGCGGGATGGTTTTTCAAACGAAAAGCGCCCACGGCAAATGCTCGTGGGCGCTTTTCGTGTTGCCTTTTGGCTGTGTGGCGCGGGGCCTGGCTACTTGGTCTTGGCTACCAGCAGCGGGTCGCCCAGCTTGACGAGCGGGTTGCCGCCGATAAGCGTTCCGGACTCGCCGACATGGTCGATGCTCTTAAGACGATCGAGCTCGGAGATGATGACGGTCACGATGTCCTCGTGGCCGGCGGCCTTGATGGCCTCGCGATCGAAGCTGATGAGCGGCTGGCCGGCCTTGACCGTGTCACCCATCTCGACAAAGCGGGCAAAACCCTTGCCGTTCATTTCCACGGTGCCCAGGCCAACATGGATGAACACGCGAAGACCGTCCTCGGTGATCATGCCGATGGAGTGGTTGGTGACGGTGGTGGCGCCGATACGGCCGTTAGCGGGGGCGTAAATGGTGCCGGTAATGGGCTCGATGCCGTAGCCCTGGCCGAGCATGCCCGAGGCGATGGTCTCGTCGGGAACCTCACTCAGATTGACGAGCACGCCGTTGACAGGAGCGTAGATGACGCCTTCGCGGGTGGCGAAGCTTGCTGCGGGCGGAACGGACGCCTCGCCCGACGAAGTGAACGTGGACTTGAGCGAATCGAGCAGACCCATAGATGCCTCCAACGTATCAGGCGCGCATGTTGCACGCGTGTGGTTTGCCGGAAACGTTTCGTACGTGTTTCCCAGCACGGTCAGCGCTCCTATTTTACGCTGTCCAACGATACCTCTGAACAGCGATTTTGTGATATATCAGTTGAAGGCCAACTTATTGCGGGGGTGTTTCTGCGCCGCGGGCTCAAGTGGGGTACGCTAAGGTGCGAAAAACGAGTGCGCACGAATCGCACGGAGGGAGCACCTATGATTATTGAGAACCATGCGCTGTGGGGCGAGGAGCCGACCGAGGATTATCCGGCGACGTTTACGTATCTGGGTGCCGAGCCGCTGCCCGACAAGCCCAATGGCCGCCGCCCCGCGGTGATCATCTGCGGCGGAGGCGGGTTTACGCATATCGCTCCGCACGAGCAGGACCCGGTGGCGTTTGCGTTTTTGGACCGCGGCTACCAGGCCTTTGTGCTCAACTATGTGACGAGCGCCACGGGCGACGTTAGCTTTCCGCACCCGCAGGCGGACCTCGCCAAGATGGTCGCTACCGTGCGCGCCAACGCCGACGAGTGGCATGTCGATCCCAAGCGCGTGTGCATCGTGGGTTTCTCGGCGGGCGGCATGATCTGCGCCTCGTTGGCAACGCAGTGGAAGACCGGACCTTTCGCGGGCCTTGCCGGGGCTCGTCCGGAGGATATTCGTCCCGACGCCGTGGTGCTGGGCTATCCGTTGCTCGACCTTGCCTATGTGCGCGATATGCAGACGCGCGACCCGCGCATCGACCTGCGCGTGCCCAAGACGGGTGGCAAGACGGGGCGCGATTTGCTCAACGACTATCTGTCGATGGTGACGGGCGGCGAGGCGACCGATGAGCACCTGGCCGACATTTGCCCTACCACGCACGTTTCGCGCCAGATGCCCCCGACCTTTGTGTGGGGCGTTTCGGACGACAAGACGGCGCCGATTGCGCAGGTCTATCCGTTTGCGCAGCGCATGGCCGAGGAAGGGGTCGCATGCGAGATGCACGTCTTTGACCAGGGTGGCCACGGCCTTTCGCTCGGCAACGCCAATACCGCGGTCGACAACGAGGACAAGCAAGTGGCAGTCCGTCCTTGGATCCGCCTGGCCTTCCGCTTCCTGGAGCGCCATATGTAAAAGTAGACTACTTGCCCGTTTCAAAAAGTCTGCTTAGAGGAGGAGCCATGCTTGAGGGTACGTATGTGGTTTTGGCCCAGACGCCGGTGGGGAGCAAACGCGGCGAGGTGACGTTTTCACATGGGGTGAACGGCGCGCTCAGGGCAGTACTAAACGTCAGGGGTCTCAATATCGCTCTCTCGAGTGCCCGCGCTGAGGGCGATTTCTTTGAGTTCTCGGGCACTATCTCCCACGTCTTGATGGGCAAGGCGCCCTTTACATGCACGGGGTCGGTTGAGGGTGATCGACTCACTGCTACCGCGCGGTCGGGTTCCATTTCGATCTCGCTGAGCGGTATGCGCAAAGAGCTTTCGGGGCGCACCGAATAAAGTTTGCGCAGGTAAACATCGGTATTTGACTTTATAAAAAAGTCCAGAGCGCTATCATTTGTCGTTACGAGTTGGTTAGCCCCGGTAAACGGTTAACCGCGTCTAACGAAAGGATGAGCGCGTGAAGCTCGATACACTCGAGATTGGAAAGGACGCCGTTGTCGCATCGGTGACATCCGACGATCAGGCGCTCCGACAGCATATTTTGGACATGGGACTCACACCGGGCACCGAAGTCACCATGATGAAGTACGCCCCCATGGGCGACCCGCTCGAGATTCGCCTACGCGGCTACGAGTTGACGCTGCGCAAGGACGATGCTGCTCGCATTGAGCTCGTAGATGTTCACGACACAGATACGGGCCCGCGCGCTAACGCCGCAATCGGCACGACGGAGCACCCAGCACTCGGCGAGGGGACGTATTCGCCCCGTGCGGCAAAGACGGCCGTGCCCGAGGGCGCGCCCCTGCATTTTGCCCTCGCCGGCAACCAAAACTGCGGCAAGACCACCCTGTTCAACCAGCTTACGGGCTCCAACCAGCACGTCGGCAACTTTCCCGGCGTGACGGTCGACCGCAAGGACGGCACCATCCGTAACCACCCTGAGGCGAGCGTTACCGACCTGCCCGGTATTTACTCCCTGTCGCCGTACACAGGCGAAGAGGTCGTGAGCCGTCAGTTCATCCTCGACGAGCGCCCGGACGCCATCATCGACATCATCGACGCCACCAACATTGAGCGCAATCTGTACCTGACGCTGCAGCTTATGGAGCTCGACCGCCCCATGGTCATCGCGCTCAACATGATGGACGAGGTGACGACCAACGGCGGCGCCATCGATGTCAACCTGCTCGAGAGTCTGTTGGGCGTGCCGGTCGTCCCCATTAGCGCTGCCCGCAACGAGGGTATTGGCGAGTTGGTGGACCATGCCCTGCATGTGGCGCGTTTCCGCGAGCGTCCCGGCCGCCTGGACTTCTGCGCGCCCGATGGTCCGGACGGCGGCGCGCTGCATCGCTGCATTCACGGCATTGCCAACCTTATCGAGGACCATGCCGCGACGGCGCATATCCCGGTGCGTTTTGCGGCGACCAAGCTGGTTGAGGGCGACGAGCTGGTGACCGAGGCGCTTCATCTGGACCGTAACGAGCTTGACGCCATCGAGCACATCATTACCCAGATGGAGGGCGAGGCCGGTACCGACCGCCTGTCCGCGCTGGCGGACATGCGCTTTAGCTTTATCGGCGACGTGTGCGGGCGCTGCGTCGTCAAGCCGCACGAGAGCCGCGAGCACGTGCGCTCCGTCAAGATCGACCGCATCCTGACAGGTCGTTACACAGCCATTCCGGCGTTCCTGGTGATCATGGGCCTCGTCTTTTGGCTGACGTTTGGCGTGATCGGCGCGGCGTTGCAGGGACTCATGGAGGACGGCATCGCTGCCGTCATCGCCTCGGCCGATGCGGGCCTCAAGGCGTTCGGCACCAACGACGTGGTGCGCTCGCTGGCTGTCGACGGCGTGCTTACGGGTGTGGGCAGCGTGCTGACCTTCCTACCGATTATCGTCGTGCTCTTCTTGTTCCTCTCCATTCTGGAAGACTCGGGCTACATGGCGCGCGTGGCCTTTGTCATGGATAAGGTGCTGCGTCGTTTTGGCCTGTCGGGCCGCAGCTTTGTGCCCATGCTCGTCGGTTTTGGCTGCACCGTGCCGGCTATCATGTCGACCCGTACGCTCCCATCCGAGCACGACCGCAAGATGACGGTCATGCTCACGCCGTTCATGAGCTGCTCGGCCAAGTTGCCGGTCTACGGCCTGCTGTGCGGGGCGTTTTTCCCGCAGGCGACGGTTCCCGCCATGGTCTCGCTCTATCTGATTGGCATTGCGGTCGGTTGCATCGCGGCTTTGGTGCTCAACCGCACGGCATTTAAGGGCGACCCGGTGCCGTTTATCATGGAGCTTCCCAACTACCGCCTGCCGAGCGTCAAGACGACAGTGATGCTGGCATGGGATAAGGCCAAGGACTTTATTACCAAGGCCTTTACCATTATCTTTGCCGCTACCGTGGTCATCTGGTTCCTTCAGACGTTCGACATTCGCTTTAATGTGGTCGCCGATCAGTCGCAAAGCCTGCTTGCGGGCCTCGGCAGCATCATCGCGCCGGCGCTGGCGCCGCTTGGGTTTGGCGACTGGCGTGCGTCCACGGCGCTCGTCACCGGACTTATCGCCAAGGAGAGCGTCATATCGACGCTCACGGTGCTTTTGGGCGCGACCTCGCCCGCGGCACTGTCGACCATGTTTTCGCCGTTTACTGCCTATGTGTTTCTGGTCTTTACGCTGCTGTATCCGCCCTGCGTGGCTGCCATCGGCGCCGTCAAGAGCGAGCTGGGCGCGCGCTACGCCGTTGCCGTGTTCGCGTTTCAGGTGGCAGTCGCCTGGATCGTGGCGTTTGTCGTGCATTCGGCGGGCATATTGCTGAGGTTGGCTTAGTTATGTATTGACGGCGCAACCTCTGTGTATCGAATTGTTTTCGGCCCCGCATCTGTTGCTGACGGATGCGGGGCCGTTGCTATATAATCGCCCATCGCTCAAGACAATCGGAGAGGGTTCCTACATGACTCAGGCAAGACAAGATGGCATCTCGCTCAAGCAGTGGCTCCCGCTTATCGGGCTCGCCTGCTGTGCGTTCGTGTTCAACACGTCGGAGTTCATGCCCATCGGCCTTCTGACTGATATCGCCGCGTCGTTCTCGCTCACCGAGGCCCAGGCAGGCATCATGATCTCGGTCTATGCTTGGGGCGTCATGCTGCTGTCGCTGCCGCTCATGGTGTTTGCCTCGCGCTTTGAGTTCAAGCGTATGCTGCTCGGCGTGCTCGCCGTGTTTTCTCTGGGTCAGTTCCTGTCCGCCGTGGCGCCTACCTATCCTATTTTGGTTTGCGCGCGTCTGGTGGTCGCCTGCGCGCATGCCGTGTTCTGGTCGGTCGCCTCGATCATGGCCTCGCGCCTGGTTGACAGTCGCCACGGGGCGCTCGCCATTAGCATGATCGCCACGGGCTCGTCCATCGCGCAGATCTTTGGCCTGCCGATCGGCCGCGCCATCGGGCTGGCCGTGGGCTGGCGCATGACATTCGCCGTGGTCGGGGCCCTCTCAGCTGCCGCGGTCGTCTACCAGGCCGCGGTGTTCCCGGCCATGCCGGTGGGCGAGCGCTTTACCGTTAAGCAGCTGCCCGAGCTGCTCAAGAATCCGTTCCTCATCGCGCTTTATGCGGTCACGGTGTTCATGGCAACCGGCTATTATGCGGGTTACAGCTATATCGAGCCGTTCCTGGCGCAGGTCGCGCACGTCGACGCAAGCGCTATTACCATGACGCTGACGGCGTTTGGCTGCTCCGGTCTGCTCGGAAGCTGGCTGTTTGGCCGCCTGTTCGATGGGCATCGCTTCCCGTTCTTGGCTATCACGCTCTCCGGCGTGCCGGTGGCTCTGCTGCTCATGGGTCCGGTCGCATCGTCGCTCGTAGCAGTGCTTGCCGTCTGCGCGCTATGGGGCTGCTGCTCCACAGCCTTTAACGTGGCGTTCCAGGCCGAGCTCATCAAGTACACGCCGGCGGATTCGTCGGCCGTCGCCATGTCGATCTTCTCGGGCCTGTTTAACCTCGGTATCGGCACGGGCACCGCAATCGGCGGCGCCGTGGTTTCGGGTCCCGGTATCGCTTGGATCGGCTTTGCGGGCGGGACGATTACCGTTGTGGGCGTCATCCTCGCCATCACGGTGCTGTTCCCGGCCATACGCCGCGCAAAGCCTGTCGCCTAATCACGTTCCCTCATCAGTTGCGGTGGAATACGGACTGCTGAGCCCAATAAACCCGGCAAACAGTCCGCATTTCACCGTAACTTAGAAAGGGGCTGGGGTAGCTAATTTGGGACGGGGCTATTTTAGCTATCTCGCTGAGCATACGTAAAAGAGGCCGAGGCCGCTCCGGTGTGTGCTGGAGCGGCCTCGGTTTTCGTTTTTCTGTCTGCGTATGATCGACCTAGAGCTCGTCTTGGGGGACGACGGCCGTAAGTTTTTCGTTTTCAAATATCGCAGCAAGCCCATGTTCGGGGTCAAAGCGATAGTTGCACATGAGCGCCGCTTTGCGAGCATCGTCGCTTCGAAGTGCCACAATGCTGGTCGGAATAACGTATCTAAAAATGTTCGTAATGGGACTCTCGATCTGATCGCCGTCTCTTTCGAGGCAATAATCTTCGATCGCTTCCTTGCTGTCCTCAACGGTATCCCAGCTTGCAAGCAGGGCGTCCTTTGCTTCCTTTTGAATCTCGAGGACGTCTTGATCCGAGTCGCACTCGTAATAGACGGGGAGCGAGAAATCCCTGCCCCACAGATTCATGCCGTTAGTCATCGAAGCCGCCAATCTGATTCAGTATGTTTTTGATTTCGCTTACGCCGCCGAGATGGCTGCACGCCTTGTGAACTTCGGTCGGAACAAGAGAGCACATCTTCATATCATTGTGCTCATGCCAGGTGTACTCATTTGCCTCGCGCCATTTCTTGACATCCTGGTGCGTCCAATCATCTTTGCCATCGCGTTGCTCAAGGTTCCAAGCTTTTGCGCATTCAATGTCTGCCTTTTCATAGTTGCCGATAATGCGCTCGCCACTTTCGCCTATCAGCGAATGCCTATGTTGGCTCATGCCTTGTATGATTACCTTTGCTTCGGCGATGGGGCCGAAATCGGGAATAGCATCTTTGTAATTGATGCCCTCAACACCCTTACTTTTAAGAATTTCGCGGACCCTATCGGCCGTGGGAATAAACATCGATTCCCCTCGGTCACCCGACCATTTTCCGTTTGGATTCTCGATGCTCGGTGTACGGCCCAGCCTCTCCTTATAGCTCGAAGGATAATCGCACGATTCCACCGAGGGTCTAATCAATTTGTCGGGATCGATGGATTCGCTGCGGCCGGCATTTTTAACCTCTGCCTTGGTTTCCTTTGATTCGGGGCCAATGAGTTTATCGGGATTGAACCCAAGTTTATCGCCTGGCTCGGCCACGCCGTCTTTTATTTGCTTGAACTCCATTAGCTCACCTCGCTATTCTCGTTCCAGCTGTGCCAATCGGAATATGCTTGGGTATCTTGCATTTGCAGATACAGGACATCGGTCATGATGCCCTGGATGATGGCCTGCCTGGTGCGGCTGTCGATATCGCGGTCGATGGAGGACCTGAGTGCCGCGTCCGCCGCCATTGTCCATTGTTCGGCTTCATCGCTGCACTCGCGTTCGTCCTCGACCGCTTTGACAACGTTGGGAAACAGTGTGCTCATTATGGGTCCCAGCTTGGTCATGCGCGGTTCGGCGGGTGGGTTTTGGACGGTGTGCAAGATCTTGACCTTTGCAGATGCATCGATATGGAGGCGATCGAGCCGCTCTCGAACGCTATGCAGCTCCGCCTTGGTTCCGATGCTGATTCCGTAGGCCAGCATGCGTGCTACGGCAAGGGCATCATCGCTCTGGTTGCTTGCGGCATCGTCGATGGGGCGGCTGTAGGTAAAGTGCTCGCCATCCTCTGCTTTGGCGATCTTGCAGAGCACCGGCTCAACCCAATCATTTTGGTAAATGACCGCAACGCCCTTAGGCAAGCGTGCCAGTTCGACGATCTGTTGGTCGTTGAGGTTGGCAGCGCGACCGGCGAGCTCGCGGTCCGAAAGATCGGGCAGGCGATGGATGATCTTGGTATTTGTGTTGCGAATGGCTGCCATATCGAGAAGTCCGGGCGCCTGGTCGGCGATGATGAAGCCTTCGCCGTATGTACGCATCTCGGCGATGGCATTTGAGATCATCTCGACGCTCTTGCCTGTCAGGTCGCCGCTTTCCGAGCCTTGGCTGTTCGACGATCGCTTAAGCAGGTTGTGCGCCTCTTCAAGCACGGTCAGATGGCGAAGCGGCTGGTTCATGCCCTTTTTCTCGGCCATGCGATGTTCTTGAAGTTTGAGTACAAGAAGACCTATGAGTAGGGATTTTGTTTCGGCGGAGCCAATGCGCGATAGATCGATGACTGTGTTGGCATCAAAAAGCACGCTAGCATCGACTTCGTTCGACGAAAGCATCATGCCGTTGAGCCCGTTGGTGAGCGAGTTGAGACGCGTGAGCAGCGACCCCTTGTAGGCGCCCTTATTTTCGGCATCGTACTCGCTGGAGTCGAGAATCTCGCGGACGTTGCGGGCAACATCTGCAAAGCAGGGAAAGAGATCGGCTCCATACGGGTTATCAGAAGCGGCAAGATCCCATCCGCAGTCTTCGTATGACCTGGCGACAGCGTCTTTAAGGACGGCGGGCATGGCGGCGTACATGGGCCAGCAAACATTAAAGATCTCAACGAGTCGGTCGAGGTGCTCCAGCACATGGATGCCGGACGGGAAGCTAAAAGGATCGATGCGCAGGAGCGGCGTGAATTCTGGATTGGTTCCAAAGACGTTTACGTCTTCGCGGCCCCCGTACACGTCCTTGTATTCGCCCTTGGCAGGTTCAATGACAAGGAAGCTGACCTGCTGATCGAGCGCCTGATCGAGGATGCGGCAGACTGTATTGGTCTTTCCTGCGCCGGTGCTGCCCGTAACAAAGGTGTGCGAGGCGAGCGAGTCTTTTGACAGGAACGTTTTGATGCGTTCCTCGCGATGCATATGGAAAACCTTGCCTATGCAAAGGCCCTGCTGAGGCTGCGTGCCATCGAACGTTGAGACATTGCGTCCAAAAGACGCACACTCGATAACGGGCAGCCCTGGGACGGATTTCTTGGGGAAATTGAGCGAATAAGCCAGCTCCTTGCCCGATAGGGCAGCGGTTGCATCGACTGTTGCCGGATAGACCGAAAAGCTCGGATGTTGATCGAGCAGGGTGGGGGAGAGGGCAAAAACAGGATGGCGCAGGTCGCGAAGGTAGGAACAGATTGCCGCAGCGTCGGCGCTTTGCTCTCCGAGGTCTCCACGCCAGAGATTTACCGCGGCCTGAGACATATAGGACTCTTTGCCCTGGGTGAGGGCGAGGTAGGTGTGGGCAACGTTGTTCGCGACGTTGTGGTCTTCTGATAGCACGTAGGCGCAAAAGTCCCACATTCCGAGTGCCGAGGCAAGGTCGTAGCGCTTCATTTGCAACTCGAGTATTTCGAGCGCGTGTTGGATGGAGTAATTCTTGAACGTCTGCGTGATGCCTTCGTCGGCGCCGATGGTAGCGGTGACCGTGCTTGAGCGTGCGAACGATCCGCCAAAGTTGGCGCCGAGATTTACGGCTTGCGAAACACCGGAAGTCACGGAGGCTCCCTTAGAGACGGCCTTGCCAACACCGCTGGTAACGGCTTTGCCGAGCGAGTTGGATATGGCTTTGCCGGTAGATGAACTTGTGCCTTTTGCCGTGGACGTGGAGTGTGACGAGCCCTCGGTGTGGCTTGCGGATACGCCGAGATTGCCGCCACCGTATACGCCTGCGGATTCACCTGGGCCTTTTCCTGCGCCTACACCTAGGCTTATGCTCCCGCTCGAGGACTCATTCCTGCCGTCAGCGACCGTATCCGTGATGCTTTCGGTCGATGTGGACGAGTCGGTTACGCTCTCGTTGCTCGATTCCGAGACCGACTCGTTTGTCGAGTCCGTTTCGTTGTAGTTTTGAGCAACAGCCTGATTGCTCCCCACCTGTCTACCGGCGCTCACACCTGCATTGATGCCAATCGTCGCGGACGATCCGATGGAGTCGTTCTGGTGATATGTGTAGTTGGTCGTCCATGAGGCATAGGGCGTCAGCAGTGTGTGGAGCTCGGCGAGGCGGAGTTTACGCGATTCGATATCGTGAATCGGGGTTGCGAGCAGCACGATAGTGTAGTCTTCGCTCGGCCTGCCAGGCACAATGCCGTCAAGAACTTTCTCAATGGTTTGCGTGACGAACTTCTCGCTCTTTTCGGCTGGAATATTCGAAACGGCGGCAACCGAAGACGAGCGTCGATTGTTTAGGCACGGAATGGGGCCGCGGTTGGCGGGCCCCACTTCGGAACCGGGGAAGTTGCCCCTCAGGGCATCCGACATGCGCCGGGAAAAATTATCGGCGTCGATGTTGTCACGAGCATTGCCACTATTGACGGCTGCAAGGAATGCCTCGGTGCTTGCGCTGGTTCGATTAAAAACCAGCGCAATGTTGCATTCTTCGTCAGAAAGAACGTCGTACACATTTACAAGCTTCTCGAGACTGTCCTCGTTGGGGTCGACGATCCACTTCGTTATATTCATGAAGCGGATGTTGTTGTCGGCGTTAAAGCCCGTGGGGTATTCGATAGAGGGGTCAATCGGCGCGTATACATTTCGCAGCTGCGGCAGATAGGCGTTGTGAAGCTCAACGGCGGCAGTTGCCAAGAGCCGATTGGTGAGCTCGACAGCTTGCTCGTCTGCCGGATTCGGCTTTTCTGACAAGTATGCTGTTCGCTTTTTGTCGACCTCATCGAGTTGGGAGCTGCTGAGTACCGAGACGGTTGCGACCGCGTTGCCGGCTTTATCGGCAGCGCGCATAATCGCGTTTTTGATGCCCATGCGATCAGCCTATTCCTTCCAATTAATGACGCGCGCAATGTACTCTTTTCGATTATTGAGCGTCTCGAGTTTTGCCTCGAGAGCGTTGATCTCCGCGGTTTGCCTGTTGATGTCTTCGACATGGCCATGGAGCACCGGGTTGTAGTCGGTGATATTGCTCGTAATCTGGCCGAGCAGCTCGTTGAGCCATTCGGTAAAGCCGTAGGTATGCTCGCGCTCTGTTTCGGCGCGTGCTTCGCAGAAACAGCGTGAGATTTCGCGATTGAATTTGTCTTCGACTTTCCTAAGCAAAAGCTTGTCAGATTTAAAGATGACACGGTCCATGAGCTTCAGTTCGGTAAAGTCTGCCTTGCTAAAAATGGGGCCCTTTGTCTTATCGAGTGCGAGTCCACGATATTTAAGAATGATATCGCCGACCTCTTGACGCTTCTCTTCGGAAAGAGGATTGTCGCTGCTGGTAGCGATGCGATAGAGGGCATCGCGGCTATGCTCCGCACAATCCTTCCAATAGCTTTGCGACAACTCATCGATGGTCTGAGCTATTTGCTCGGTACATTCGTCATAGTGATTGATGACCTCGTTAAAGAGTTGGTCGGCGGCATCTTTGTCGGCTGTTCTTTCGGCAGCCTTTGCGTCGGATCTTTTTTGGAGCGCATCGGTGATGTCATCACAAAGGCCTTTGCCAACCTCCGCTAGCCCAAATGTTGGCTGGGAGTCGACGTCCTTTTGCGTGTTGGCTGGGCTTCCTTTTATCGATTCGCCGAGTCTATTGAAGAAGTTAGGGGCGATTGAGTCAAACGCTCGCGCGACTGCATTCGACCGTTTTGAATATTCGAGGCGCTCTCGATTGTCTTCGGTAATGGCGCCTTGACGCGCCTGAAGCGTGTCAAGGTTGGTTTTCCACTGCTCGGCGGAAACGTTCCTGTCGATAGCGCCGGCATAGCTGGCCGAGGAGTCCAGCCTTGCATGCTCTCTGCAGTCTTCGAGCTGGTTGATGAGATTGCGCTTATCCTCTTCGAGCTCGGCTTCTCGCTGTGCTTTCTTTTGTTCGAGGTCGGTTTTCCTATTGGCAATCTCTTCTTCGGTTATGCTGACGATGTCTTGTAGAAGCGATTCCGACCTGCTGCATTTGTTGTAGGCAGAGTACCGCTCGGCAAACAGGCGTATCTCGTTTTCGATACAAAAGAGTCCGCTGTTGGCGAGAAGGAGGTCTTTGCAAGCCTCGGATTCGCGGTTGGTTCTGCGCGAGATCTGTCCCGGAAGGATATCGTAGCGGTAGAGCGTTTTGTAGAAGCGGCTTGTCGGATCGGTGTATTTACGCTGCTGGTCTTCGAATTTTTCGGCATAGTTGTCGCTCATAAACTCGCCGGAGTTCTTTGAGCCTAGGCCGAGGATGGAAGAAACAAAGTAGATACCTTGCCCGTAAAGGCTGGCCGGAATGGACCAACGCATGATTTGCGAGACAGCTTCATCGTCGAATCCTCCTTTGGGAAGGTCGGCGGAATCTGCTTTGTTGACTACGATCATGGCAAAGCGTTCATCGATTGCGGGAATCTGCTCTATTTCGTTGGAGAGGTTCTTGTTGTCCTTCGTATCGAGCGAGTGGTATTCCGCAACGAAAATAGGAAGGCCATTCGAGAAGCCCTCCATTGCCTGTTTGAGCACTCGAGCGTGATCGGCGTTGGAGTCGGAGTTTGAGCCCGGGGTGTCAAAGATGACAAACTCCCTGTCGTGAGGCCATGGATCGGTATCGCTAAAGGGCACTTCGATTCTGATCAGATCGGAGATAGTCCGGTCGTCTTCATCGGCATGATATGAGTTAAGAACCTTGAGGGCGCTGTTCATATGGGAGGCCATGCCGGGCATGGAGTCGGCGACTTTGGCCGCGATCTTGTCGTATAGGGGCTCCCCCATGAGCTCTTTGTTTTCCATGAGGCCATCAAGATCAAAGCGTAGCAAGAATCGCCTGTTGCCACAGGAGAATTGAACCATTGCGCGGTCTCGGTCTTTTGAACGTTTGATTTGAAATATGCGGGCCGTTACAGGCTCGTCGCCGCTGGGAAGGATCTCCATGCCAATGAGGGCGTTAATGAGCGTCGATTTGCCTGCGCTATAGCTGCCGAGCACACACAGCGGGATGATGTCGCTCGAGACATCGGTGAACTTCCTAATTTGCTCAGAGACTTTTGTTCGCTCGGAGACTGCTTCGTCTACAAGCCCCTGGATTTCTCTGAAGACTTCGACAATTTCTGGCAAGACGTCACGGGCGTTTGATAGATAGCGCTCGTCTCGTATGACCTCGTATGTGTTGGCACGTGGCCCTTCGGTACAGATGGCGAGCAACTCCTGCCATTCGTCATCTGCTCCTTCAAAATGCAATTCAATTTTGTCGCCACCGCCGAACTCTTTGGCGAGGATGTCGATGATCTCTTCGGCCTTAAAGGGGAAGAAACCATTAACGATCTTCGTGCTATGGAGCGCGCTATTGGGATTTGTAGATGTCGTTATTTCTTGCCAGCCGTTATCCCATCGGAAGAACCGAACAATTTCTTGATATGGATTGCTGACGATCTTGATTTTAATGTCTGCCATCGTTCAACTACCTTTGTAGGTCAGGTGTGGGAATATGATGCCTTAATCATAGGATAGCCGCCCGTGCGGACACCTCTCTATTCGCTCAGCGGCATCTCGGCAGTACCATTTATTTGGCAAGATCCTCGCCATCGCCGTAATGCTCCCAGCCATCCGTCGCGCCCAGCCCTTCGCCTAATCACAACCTAGGAGAGGGTCGGGGTAGCTAAAACAGCCCCGTCCCAAATTAGCTACCCTGCTGGGCATACAATGGATGGCGTTGCGTGAAAGATTGCCGGGAGGTTGCTATGTGGGCATACGAGACGACGTTCTATCAGATCTATCCGCTGGGCTTTTGCGGAGCTCCGCGCGAAAACGCCGCCCCTGTTGCCGAGGATGAACTCGCCCAGGCTGCCAACGCTGCGCCCAACCCCGATGCGCCCATAATGAAGATTGCCCAATGGGCCGACTACCTGCAAGAGCTCGGCATCGGTGCTGTGCTCATTAACCCGCCGCTCGAATCCGACAGTCACGGTTACGACACGCGCAGCCTGCGCCATATCGACCGTCGCCTGGGTGGGGATGCCGACTTTGCCGCCGTGTGCGAGACACTGCATGCCCATGGCATCCGTGTGGTGCTTGATGCCGTCTTCAACCATGTCGGTCGCGGTTTTTGGGCCTTCCGCGATGTTCAGGAGCGCAAGTGGGACTCGCCCTACAAGGACTGGTTTCACATTAGCTTTGACGGCGACTCCTGCTATGGCGACGGCTTTTGGTACGAGGGCTGGGAAGGCCATTTTGAGCTTGTGAAGCTCAACTTGCAAAACCCCGCCGTGGTCGATTACCTGCTTGAGTCCGTGCGTCGCTGGGCCGAGGGCTTTGGCATCGACGGCCTGCGCTTGGACGTCGCCTATATGCTCGATCGCGATTTTATGCGCCGCCTGCATACTTTTACCCGTGAGCTCAAGCCCGATTTTGTGCTGATTGGTGAGACGCTCCACGGCGACTACAACCAGATCGTCAATGACGAGATGCTTGACTCCTGCACCAACTACGAGTGCTACAAGGGCCTGTACTCCAGCTTTAACTCGGTCAACATGTTCGAGATCGCCCACTCGCTGCATCGCCAGTTTGGCGGTGACCCGTGGTGCATTTATCGCGGCAAGCATCTGCTGTCGTTTGTCGACAACCACGATGTGCCGCGCCTGGCGAGCATCCTTACCGACAAGTCCTGTCTGCGCCCCGCTTATGGCATGCTCTTTGGCATGCCGGGCATTCCGTGCGTCTACTATGGCAGCGAGTGGGGGATTCCTGGCGAAAAGGGTGGCCCCGATGGCGACTGGGCGCTGCGACCTGCGCTCGATGAGCCTGCGCCCAACGAGCTGACGGCCTTCATCAAGCAGCTCGCGCACCTGCGCTCGGCAGACGACGCGGCGGCCCGTGCCCTCAACTATGGTGCCTATCGCAACGTGGTGATCCAGAACAAGCAGCTGCTGTTCGAGCGCGCCTGTGATGACGCGACGGTGCTCGTGGCGGTGAACGCCGTGGGCGAGCCTTACGCCTTTGGCGCCGGCGAGCTCAACGGGTCCTTTGTCGACCTGCTTGCCGACGATGCGCCCACGGTCGAGCTGACGGGTGCCCTTGAGCTTGCACCCTACGAGGTGCGCTATCTGTTGAGAGCCTAACCCATGGCCGTGTCTGACGAGGACTATCAACATATTGAGCATGGGTTTGAGCCTGTGTTCGACCAGCGCTCGCGCGTTTTGGTGCTGGGGTCGTTTCCCTCGGTGCTCTCGCGTGCAAATGCCTTTTATTACGGCAACCCTCAGAATCGCTTTTGGCGTGTGATGGCTGCGTGCCTCGGTGTGCCTGTGCCGCCCAACGAGGGCGATCCTTTGGCAAGCGGTGAGCCCGCGACGCTCGATGCCTCCATTGCCGCCAAGCGGGCCATGCTGCTGAACGGCGGCGTGGCCCTGTGGGATGCAATCGAGGGCTGCGACATTAAGGGCTCGAGCGACGCGAGCATTCGCAACGTTGTGCCGGCACATATCGAGCGCATTACCGATGCCGCGCCGATCGAGGTCGTTGTCTGTAACGGCGGTACGGCAGGGCGACTCTACAAACGCTACTTGCAAGATCGGACGGGGTTGCCCGCCGTCGTCCTGCCCTCGACAAGTCCTGCCAATGCCGCCTGGCGACTGGAGCGTCTTGTCGAGCGTTGGCACGAAGCCGTTGACTGGGCTGTTATTTAATTTAGATTTTTGTTTGAGCGTGGGCGCCCAGACGTTTCAGAACGCCTCGCCAGATCGGCGCGGGCACGGCTGGCTCGGCGCAAACCATGCCGTCGGCGTCGACGTTGGCGGCATTGCCGCCGCCAAGTCGCTGTGCATGCTCGACGGAGCAGCCCATGCGCACGGCGCCCACGAGCTTGTCCATGGCCTCCGAAAACGGTCGCCGCAAGAGTCCCATGCGCGGGGAATGGCGAAGCGCTGCGATGCCGCTGCCGGCGCAGATGGCAACGCCGCCACACCACAATTGGTCATGGCGCTCACATGCCTTGTGCAGGCGAACGGCGGTCCCACGCGCCTGCTCAGTGCCCTCTTGTGCGGCTCGAATCGCGGCATAGACGCGCGTTCCCGTACCGCCAAAGCGCTCAAGCGCCTGCTCGATAGCAGTCAACGTCTCATCGTCAGCCACATCTTCAATGGCCAGCACGATGCCATCGGCAACGCTGCCGGCATCATTCGCCTCCAAGTCAACCGGACGGGGGAGCGCGGTGCCAGAAAGCTGTGCATAGGCGGCGATGGCATCCTGCAGGTCCCAGAGCAAAAACTCAAGATCGGCGCTATCGGGAATGCTGATATACGCAATGGTTCGCAACGTTTTTGGCACATCGCCGCGTGCGGTCGCCTCCATGCCGCCTCCTTTCCGGTTGGTTTCCGTTTAGGTTACACCGTTCGGCGGCGCCTTGCCGCGCTATCCTAGTGCAACCCTTACGAAAGGAACGCCATGCGCCTGCCCATGAATACCTCGCTTGCCACGCTTAAGCCCTCCGGCATCCGTCGGATTAACGCGCTCGCTGCCCAGCACCCAGGATGCATTGCGCTCGCGCTCGGCGAGCCCGATTTTCCCACGCCCGATGTGATTAGCGCCGAAGTGACTGCCTCGCTGGACCGCGGCGACACGCACTATCCGCCCAACAACGGTCGCCCCGCCCTGCGCGAGGCGCTGTCTGCCTACATGGAGGACGCGGGTCTGGCGTTTTCGGCCGACGAGGTCATCCTGACCGACGGCGCGACCGAGGCTCTGTCGGCAACATTCATGGCTATGCTCAACCCCGGCGACGAGGTCATTATCCCCACGCCGGCCTTTGGCCTGTACGAGAGCATCGTCGTGGCCAACCACGCCAAGGCGGTCTTTTTAGATACGGGGCCCGCACAATTTCAGATTGACGAGGACGCGCTTCGCGCCTGCGTGACGCCGGCGACGAAGGCTATAGTCATCTGCTCGCCCAACAACCCCACGGGCTGCATTCTCAATGCGGCGTCGCTCGATGCCGTAGCGCGCGTGGCAGAGCAGGCGGGCATTTACGTGGTCTGCGACGACGTGTACAACCGCCTCGTCTATGTGGATGGCTATGAACGCTTTGCCCAGCGACACCCGGAGCTGCGCGATCAGACGGTGGTCATCGAGAGCTTTTCCAAACCCTGGGCCATGACCGGCTGGCGCCTGGGTTGGCTCGCCGCCGCAGCCCCCGTCATCGCCGAGATCGCCAAGGCTCACCAATACCTAGTATCGAGTGCCGTCTCCTTCGAAATGGACGCCGCAGCTCGAGCCCTCACCGTCGACCCCACCCCCATGCTCAAAGTCTACCGAGCCCGCCGCAAAAGCGTGCTCGCAGCCTTAGGCGCCATGGGCCTCGACGTAGTGGAACCAGCCGGCGCCTTCTACGCCTTCCCCAGCATCAAACAATTTGGCCTAACCAGCGAAGATTTCTGCATCAAAGCCATCAAAGAGGCCAACGTAGCCCTAGTCCCGGGCGACTGCTTCGGCACCGAAGGCCACGTCCGCCTCAGCTATTGCGTTTCCGATAAAGACCTGGACGAAGGCCTCCGCCGCCTGTCCACCTTCCTTTCAACCTTGTAGCCATCAGGGACGCAACATATCAGCCCACCGACTTAAGGCTTATGAGTGGGGGCGCCGGCCAACGGGAAACCGGGCTGCCCCAAAGTCACCGCAGGCCGCGCCGCCGAAGGCCAGGCGCAAGGTTTTCGTAGATTCCGCACGAGCCGAAGAGCACTTAATGTGCTCTTCGTGCGAGCCCAGGACCTGACCGAGCGAAAACCTTGCGCCTGGCCTTCGGCGGCGCGGCCGGATGGTGGAATTGTGTGCAGCCCGGTTTCCCGTTGACCGACGCCGGGGTCCCCGCCATAATACTTTCGGTTCACGCACGAATCCGCTGCCAGAGACAGCCGGTGCAAACGGGCATTGCCCGCGAGCTTAATGGGATATCCCGCCAGCCGAGGTGGTCGAGTAGATATGTCTTCTCGCCCCCGTCGCTCATGCAGCGCGGGGGCTTTCTTTTTGGACATGCCCCCGTCACGTTCTTGTGGCGGACCGTGCCCGGAAAGAATTCGAGGAGGTGTAATTCATGCCCCAGCAGTACAAAATCGACAAGGTTGCAGAGATCGAGTCCCGTATCGCCGAGAACGCCGGTCTGTTCGTCGTCAACTACAACGGTCTGACGGTTAAGCAGGCTCAGGAGCTGCGTCATCAGCTTCGCGAGTGCGGCGCCGAGATGAAGGTCTACAAGAACAACCTGGTCAAGATCGCTCTCAAGAACCAGGAGCAGCCCGAGCTCGACGAGATCCTCGCCGGCCCCGTCGCTTATGTGTTCTACGAGACCGAGCCGGTCGAGGCCGCTAAGGCCCTTAAGGACTTCTCCGCTAAGTCCAAGGGCGTCCTTGAGATCAAGGGCGGTATCTCCGACGGCAAGGCCGTTTCCGCTGATGATGTTAAGGCTATCGCCGAGCTGCCCACCAAGGATCAGCTTCTCGGTCAGATCGCCGGTCTCATCTCCGGTTTCGCTCGCGACATCGCTGTCTGCGTCAACGGCGTTTCCTCTGGTCTCGCTCGTTCGATCCAGCAGGTCTCCGAGCAGAAGGCAGCCTAGTCGCTGTTTTCACCCGCGGCGGCAACGCCGCACCCCTGGCGCATTCGCGCCGTGTTTTAACTGATCTCCGTGCACAGACACGGAAACCGAAAGGACTTAGAAATGGCTAAGCTTACCACCGATGAGATCATCGATGCTCTTAAGGAAATGACCCTTCTCGAGGCTTCCGAGCTCGTCAAGGCTATCGAGGACACCTTCGGCGTTTCCGCCGCTGCTCCTGCCGCTGTTGTCGCCGCTCCCGCTGCTGGCGCTGCTGAGGCCGAGGAGAAGACCGAGTTTGACGTCGTGCTCGAGGGCTTCGGCGACAACAAGATCCAGGTCATCAAGGCCGTCCGTGAGCTCACCAACCTTGGCCTGAAGGAGGCCAAGGAGGTCGTCGAGGGCGCTCCCAAGGCTGTTCTCGAGGGTGCCAAGAAGGAGGACGCCGAGGCTGCCAAGGAGAAGCTCGAGGCTGCTGGCGCTGCTGTCACCCTCAAGTAATCAGGCTTTCTCGCCAGATTTCTTTGCAGACGGGGTTCGCATTGCGAGCCCCGTCTTTTTTGTTATGACCCCTCTTTTTTGCTGGCTCGGCATGCAAATTACTGCCGTTTGCAGTGCTTTGGGGTCACTACCGTTGGGCGATAAAATTGCACCGTTCGAGCAATAATTTGCGTTGACCTGCTGAAGAATGGCGTTTGCCTAGCGGTAGCGCCTGGTCCCGGCGGTAAGATACTTCGGTATCGCAATTTGGTCTGCGGCCGCCGTGCCGCACGCACAGGGCGCATCCTGCGCCTGCGAAAGGATCCTTGAATAATATGAAGGCAATCATCCCCGCCGCCGGTCTTGGTACGCGTTTTCTGCCTGGCACCAAGTGCACGCCAAAAGAGATGCTGCCGGTTCTCGATAAGCCGGTCATCCAGTATGTCGTTGAGGAGGCGCTCGACCCCGAGGAGGTCGACGACGCCATCATCGTTACCTCGCCCGGCAAGCCGGAGCTGCTGAACTACTTCCAGCCCGACCGTTCGCTCGAGAACCTGCTGCGCGAGCGCGGTAAGGACGCCTACGCCGACGCTGTCGCCCATGCGGGCGGTATGTCGGTCGACTTCCGTTATCAGTACGAGCCCAAGGGCCTCGGTCACGCCATTCGCTCTGCTGCCGACGCCGTGGCAGGGGAGAACTTCCTGGTTCTTCTGGGCGACTACGTTGTGCCCAACCGCGACATCTGCGACAAGATGCTCGCTGTTTCCAAGGAGCACGGTGGCGCTTCGGTTATCGCCGTTGCCGCGTGCGCTCCCGAGGAGGTCAGCCGCTACGGCGTTATCGCCGGCGAGCGCGTCGGTTCGCTCGAGGGCGCCGAGGACGTTGCCGATGCCGAGCCGGGCGCTGTCTGGCGTATCGGCGGTCTGGTTGAGAAGCCCGCTCCCGAGGCTGCTCCGTCCAACCTGTACATCGTCGGTCGCTACCTGCTGAGCCCGCTGGTCATGGACTTGCTGGCAGATCAGCAGGCCGGCAAGGGCGGCGAGATCCAGCTCACCGACGCCATGGCCCGTTCGCTCGACCGCGAGGCCATGTACGCCGTCGTCATCGACCCGCTGTCGGGCTACGACACTGGCACTCCCTCTGGTTGGATGGCCACTAACGCCCTCATGGCTGCAAACGACCCCCGCTTTGCCGATGCCTTCTGGGACGCCATCGACGAGCGCGGCGGATTGATGCGCAAGTAAGCCTTCGGGCATCGACATTTACGGGTGCGGACTTCGGTCTGCACCCGTTTTTTTATTCGAGCTACAGCTTGGCTCCGGAAAGTGCGACCCACAATTTGGTCGAATTCTGGGACGCGCTTTCCGGTTGGAACCCCTAGCGGAAACTGCGACCCGGAATTTCGGCTCAGAACGGGATATGCTTTCCCAAACAGTGCTCAACCGGAAACTGCGACCCAGTTTGAGGCCTCAAAACGGGACGCACTTTCCGCCTGACCAACCCTCGCCGTCATTTCGCCGTTCAGCGGCGCGCATCAGCAGCTCTGTTCACAGAAAATATATGAACAGATGTTCGTTACACATACATCTACCTGCGTGTTTTCTGTCGAAAAACTTTGCTACTCCAAAAACTCAATCGCGTCAAGGCTTTTCTTGCCCAACGGTCGGTACCTGATAAACTATTAGGTTGCGATAACTGGCGAAGCTATGCCTCGCCAACCCACCGAGCATTTCCGTGAAGGAGGAAAAACCTGGTGACCTACGCATACACTGCCACTGAGCGCAAGCGCGTCAGCTTCGGGAAAATCCCGGAGGCCATGGAGCTCCCCAACCTTATCTCTGTTCAAAGGGAATCCTTTGAGCGTTTTAAGGACGAGGGCCTTCGTGAGGCGTTCAAGGAATCCAGCCCCATCCAGAGCCAGAACCATGTTCTCGAGGTTACCTTCGGCGAGCATCAGTTTGGCGATCCCGCGCATACCGTCGAGGAGTGCCGCGAGAAGGACATGACCTATCAGGCTCCGCTTCTGACCGACGTCCGTCTCACCAACAAGGAGACCGGCGAGATCAAGGAGCAGCTCGTCTTCATGGGCGACTTCCCCATGATGACTGATCAGGGCACCTTCATCATCAACGGTACCGAGCGTATCGTTGTCTCGCAGCTCGTCCGCTCCCCGGGCGTGTACTACAGCTCCGAGATGGATTCGGGCAAGCAGATCTACAAGGCCCAGATCATCCCGTCCCGCGGTGCCTGGCTCGAGTTTGAGGTCGACAAGCGCGACCAGCTCATGGTCTCCATCGACCGTAAGCGCAAGCAGAGCGCCACGATGTTCCTGCGCGCCCTTGGCATCGCCGTCACCAACGACGACATCATCGAGCTGCTCGGCAACTCCGATGTGATCAAGCGCACCCTCGAGCGCGATACCGCCCTCACCCGCGAGGATGCCCTCATCGAGATTTACCGTCGTCTGCGCCCGGGCGAGCCTCCCACCGTGGATGCTTCCCGCAGCCTGCTCGAGGGTCTGCTCTTTAACCCGCAGCGCTACGATCTGGCCCGCGTCGGTCGCTACAAGGTCAACAAGAAGCTCAACCTCACCACCGAGGAAGAGGTCACGGTGCTTACCGACGAGGATATCGTCGCTACGCTGCGCTACCTGCTGTCCCTCGCTGCCGGCGAGCAGGGCTTCAAGGTCGACGACATCGACCACTTTGGCAACCGCCGTATCCGCACCGTCGGCGAGCTCGTCGCCAACCAGTTCCGTATCGGCATGAGCCGTATGGAGCGCGTCGTCCGTGAGCGCATGAGCTCCCAGGACATCGACGAGATCACCCCGCAGTCGCTCATCAACATCCGTCCGATCGTGGCCTCCATCAAGGAGTTCTTCGGTTCCTCGCAGCTCTCGCAGTTCATGGACCAGGCGAACCCCCTGACCGGTCTGACCCACAAGCGCCGTCTGTCCGCACTCGGCCCTGGCGGTCTTGCCGGCCACAAGTCCGGCTCCAGCCGCCGCACCAACGTGCCGACGGCCGTCCGCGACGTTCACAATTCGCACTACAGCCGCATGTGCCCGATCGAGACCCCCGAAGGCCCCAACATCGGCCTGATCGGCTCGCTCGCCCTCTACGCCCGCGTCAACGAGTATGGCTTCATCGAGGCCCCGTTCCGTCGCGTCGAGAACGGCGTTGCCACCGACCAGATCGACTGGATGACCGCTGACGAGGAAGAGAAGCACGTCATCGCGCCGGCCAACACGCCGCTCGATCCCAAGACCAACGAGTTCATCACGACCGATGCCGAGGGCAAGATCGTCCGTCCCCACACCGTGATCGCCCGTACCCGCGACTTCGACGGCTCCTTCGGCGCTCCCGCCGACGTGCCCGTCGAGGACGTCGACTACATGGACGTCTCGCCGCGTCAGATGCTCTCCGTCGCAGCCACGCTGATCCCGTTCCTCGAGCACGACGACGCCAAGCGTACGCTCATGGGCGCTAACATGCAGCGTCAGGCCGTGCCGCTGGTTCACCCCGCCGCTCCCTATGTCGGTACCGGCATGGAGCGTCGCGCCGCTCTGGACTCCGGCGAGGTCACCCTGGCCAAGAACGCCGGCGAGGTCATCTTTGCCGACGCCGCCAAGATCATCGTCAAGCATGCCGGCGGCATGGACGAGTATCACCTGGCCAAGTACCAGCGCTCCAACCAGTCCACCTGCATCAACCACCGTCCGCTCGTGCGCGTCGGTGACACCGTTGAGCAGGGCGAGCCTCTGGCCGACGGTCCTTCGACCGATCACGGCGAGCTCGCACTGGGCCAGAACCTCACCGTGGCCTACATGCCGTGGGAAGGCTTCAACTACGAGGACGGTATCGTCGTGTCCGAGCGCCTGGTGGCCGAGGACCTGCTGACGACCATCAACATCACCCGTCACGAGATCGACGCCCGCGACACCAAGCTCGGCCCCGAGGAGATCACCCGCGAGATCCCGAATCTCTCCGAGGACATGCTTGCCAACCTCGACGAGGACGGCATCATCCGCATCGGCGCCGAGGTCGGCCCTGGCGACATCCTGGTCGGCAAGGTCACGCCTAAGGGCGAGAGCGCTCTGACCGCCGAGGAGCGCCTGCTGCGCGCCATCTTCGGTGCCAAGGCCCACGATGTTCGCGACACCTCCCTCAAGATGCCTCACGGCGCTTACGGCCGCGTTATCGACGTCGTTCGCTTTAGCCGCGAGAACGGCGACGACCTGGCCCCCGGTGTCAACGAGCAGGTGCGCGTCTACGTCGCCCAGCGTCGTAAGATTCAGCAGGGCGATAAGATCGCCGGCCGCCACGGCAACAAGGGTGTTATCTGTAACGTTCTGCCGGTCGAGGACATGCCCTACATGGCTGACGGTACCCCGATCGACGTTATCCTCAACCCGCTGGGCGTTCCTTCGCGTATGAACGTCGGCCAGCTGCTCGAGTGCCACCTTGGCTGGGCTGCTGCCTGCGGTTGGGATACCGAGCAGGCCGACTCCGACAAGTACGTCCCCGGTCCGTTCTTCACCGCCACGCCCGTCTTCGACGGCGCCAAGGAGGACGAGATCGCCGAGGTCATCCGTCGTGCCAACAAGAACATGCTCAACAAGGCCACCGCTGCCTTTGGCGATCACATGCGCCCCGAGTTCGTCACCCAGCTTGACGAGCGCGGCAAGACCCGTCTGTTCGACGGCCGCACCGGCGAGGAGTTCCGCGAGCCCATTACCGTGGGTACGTCCTACATCCTCAAGCTCGGCCACATGGTCGACGACAAGATCCACGCCCGTTCGACCGGCCCTTACAGCCTGGTTACCCAGCAGCCTCTGGGCGGCAAGGCTCAGTTCGGCGGCCAGCGCTTCGGCGAGATGGAAGTTTGGGCACTGTACGCTTACGGTGCTTCCAACGTCCTGCAGGAGATCCTGACCGTCAAGTCCGACGATACCGTGGGCCGCGTCAAGACCTACGAGTCCATCGTCAAGGGCGAGAACGTTCCTGTCCCGGGTATCCCCGAGTCCTTCAAGGTTCTCGTCAAGGAGATCCGTTCCCTCGCGCTGGACATCGAGCCCATGCACGATGCCGACGAGGACGCCTCCGCCCCTGTGACCGCCGAGGAGACCTCTGCTCTCGACGACCTGGCTGCGCTCGCCGGCGTTGACGCCGACGTCGAGGCCCAAGATGCCGAGACCGCCGAGGCACCCGAGGCTGTCGCCGCCACGACCACTGATAAGGAGTAGTTGACTGTGGCAGATTTCGAAGCTACTGATTTTGACTCGGTAAAGATCTCCCTTGCCTCCGCCGACCAGATCCGTTCCTGGTCGCACGGTGAGGTCAAGAAGCCGGAGACCATCAATTACCGTACCCTCAAGCCCGAGAAGGACGGCCTGTTCTGCGAGAAGATCTTCGGTCCCGCCAAGGACTGGGAGTGCTCCTGCGGCAAGTACAAGGGCATCCGCTTTAAGGGCATCGTCTGCGAGCGCTGCGGCGTCGAGGTCACCTCGGCCAAGGTGCGTCGCGACCGCATGGGCCACATCGAGCTCGCTGCTCCCGTGTCCCACATCTGGTACTTCAAGAGCCCCACGAGCTTCCCGATGAGCCGTATGCTCGACATCAAGTCCAAGGACCTCGAGAAGGTCCTGTACTTTGCCAGCTACATCATCACCGAGGTTGACTACGAGGCTCGCGAGGCCGATGCCGACGACCTGCGCGAGGAGCTCGCCGCCGATCTGGAAGAGATCGATGCCGAGTGCGCCCGCCAGATCGAGTCCCTCAAGGAGCAGGGCAACCCCGAGAACTTTGACGAGTTCTCCGACGAGGAGCCGCTGACCCCCGAGGAGATCGCCTCTGGCATCGTCGACATCGAGGAAGAGTGCAAGGACGAGAAGCAGCTCCGCACGGACGCCTTCAACGCCTTCATGAAGCTCACCGAGCGCGACCTCATCTCCGATGAGCCGCTGTTCCGTGAGATGACCCGTTACTACTCCATGTACTTCAAGGGTGGTATGGGTGCCGAGGCCGTCCGCGACCTGCTCGCTGCCATCGACCTCCCCTCTGAGGCCGAGAAGCTCAAGGCCATCATCGCCGACGAGGACTCCCAGAAGCAGAAGCGCGAGAAGGCCGTCAAGCGCCTCGAGGTCGTTGACGCCTTCCTGAAGGGCGGCAACAGCCCCGCGAACATGATCCTGGACGTCATCCCGGTCATTCCGCCCGATCTGCGCCCGATGGTTCAGCTCGACGGCGGCCGCTTCGCCGCGTCCGACCTCAACGACCTGTATCGTCGCGTGATCAACCGTAACAACCGACTCAAGCGCCTGCTCGACCTGGACGCCCCTGCGATCATCGTGAACAACGAGAAGCGCATGCTCCAGGAGTCCGTGGACGCCCTGTTCGACAACGGCCGTCGTGGTCGCCCGGTCTCTGGCCGTGGCGGTCGCCCGCTCAAGTCGCTCGCCGAGGCCCTCAAGGGCAAGCAGGGTCGTTTCCGTCAGAACCTGCTGGGTAAGCGTGTCGACTACTCCGGCCGTTCGGTAATCGTTACCGACCCCAAACTGCTGCTGCACCAGTGCGGTCTGCCCAAGACCATGGCGCTGGAGCTCTTCAAGCCCTTCGTCATGAAGCGTCTGGTCGAGCTCGGCAAGGTCGAGAACATCAAGGGCGCCAAGCGCGCTATCGACCGCGGTGCCACCTTTGTGTGGGACATCCTCGAAGAGGTCATCGACGGTCGCGTCGTGCTGCTCAACCGTGCACCGACCCTGCACCGTCTGTCCATCCAGGCCTTTGAGCCGGTGCTGGTCGAGGGCAAGGCTATCCACCTGCACCCGCTGGTCTGCTCGCCCTTCAACGCCGACTTCGACGGCGACCAGATGTCTGTCCACGTGCCGCTGTCCAGCCAGGCTCAGGCCGAGGCTCGCGTGCTCATGCTCTCTGCGAACAACCTGCGCTCGCCGGCATCCGGCAAGCCGGTCAACATCCCTTCGCAGGACATGATCATCGGTGTGTACTACCTGACCCAGGTCCGCGACGGTCTGCCGGGCGAGAACCACGTGTTCTCGAGCTTCGATGACGCGCTGCACGCCTATGACTGCCGCTCCGAGGTCGACATGCAGGCCAAGATTCAGATCCGCGTGTCCGCCGAGAACGCCAACGTCATCAACGAGGATGGCACCCGTATCTTCCGCGTCAAGAACGGCAAGAACGAGTTTGTCGACTACGACGTCACCGGCAACAAGACCGCGCGCTTCGAGACCTCTATCGGCCGCATCATCTTCAACCGCCAGTGCCTGCCCGAAGACTATGAGTTCATGAACTACAAGATGGTCAAGGGCGACGTGGCCAAGCTGGTTGCGGACTGCTGCGATCGTTACCCCGAGGCCAAGGTCGGCCCGATCCTCGACGCCATCAAGTACTCCGGCTTCCACTACGCTACCCGCGCCGGCCTTACCATCTCGGTGTGGGACGCTCTCATCCCTGCCGAGAAGCAAGAGCTGCTCGATCGCGCCCAGGCCAACGTCGACCAGATCAACGAGTACTTCGAGGAGGGCTTCATCAACGAGACGGAGCGCCACATCGAAGTCGTTAACGAGTGGACCGCTTGTACCGACAAGGTTGCAGCGCTCATGCTCGACATGTTCGACGAGGAGAACCCGCTGTACATGATGGCCGACTCCGGCGCCCGTGGTTCTAAGACCCAGCTGCGTCAGCTCGGCGGCATGCGTGGCCTGATGGCAGACATGTCCGGCGAGACGATCGACCTTCCCATTAAGGCGAACTTCCGCGAGGGTCTGCTGCCGCTCGAGTACTTTATTTCGACCTACGGCGCCCGTAAGGGCCTGGTCGATACCGCATCCCACACCTCGGACTCTGGTTACCTGACCCGTCGTCTGGTCGACGTGGCCCAGGACGTCATCGTCCGCGAGGAGGACTGCGGTACGCACGAGGGCGTCACCTACAACCTCATCATCCCCGGCACCACCGACCTCAACACCGACCTCGTCGGCCGTTGCTTCATTGAGGACGTCGTGGCTCCCGATGGCACCGTGCTCTTTGAGCAGGACGGCTACATCGAGAAGGTCGCCGACATCCAGAAGATGGTCGATGCGGGCCTCAAGAAGGTTAAGCTCCGCGCGCTGCTCACCTGCCGCTCCAAGTACGGCGTGTGCCAGAAGTGCTACGGCTGGGATCTTTCCACCCGTCGTCCGGTCGCCATCGGTACCGCGGTCGGCATTATTGCCGCCCAGTCCATCGGCGAGCCCGGTACGCAGCTTACGATGCGTACCATTCACTCCGGCGGCGTCGCTGGCGTCGACGATATTACGCAGGGTCTGCCTACGGTCAGCCGTATGTTCGATATCGTCGGCAACGTCAACGAGAAGATTCTGGGTCGCGAGGCCGAGCTGGCTCCGTACTCCGGTCACCTCTCGATTAAGCCCGAGAAGTCCGAGTACGTGCTGACGCTCACCGACTCCGAGGATCACACCCGTGTCCTCGACGAGCGTCGCGTCCCCGCTTCGGTGCGCTTTATGCCCGAGATCGAGGACGGCTGCGAGGTTCGCGCCGGCGACCAGATCACCAAGGGCTTCGTCAACTTCCGCAACCTGCGCAAGCTGACCGACATCGAGTCGACGATGCACACCTTCGTCGAGAGCGTCAAGGACGTCTACACCAGCCAGGGCGTCGACCTGAACGACAAACACATCGAGGTGCTCGCACGTCAGATGCTGCGTCGCGTTCAGATCACCAACCCCGGCGACTCCAAGTACCTGCTTGGTCAGTACGTCGACCGCTACGAGTTCGCCGACGAGGTCGAGCGCGTTGCCCGTCTGGGCGGTCAGGCTCCCGTGGCCGAGCCCGTCATCCTGGGTACGCTCAAGGTCGCGTCCAACATCGACTCCTGGCTGTCGAGCGCTTCGTTCATCCGTACCGCCGGTGTCCTTACCGAGGCTGCCATCGAGGGCAAGGTCGACCACCTGCTCGACCTTAAGTCCAACGTCATCGTCGGTAAGAAGATCCCGGCTGGTACCGGCCTCAAGCCGTACGCCAATGCCAAGCTGACGTATCGCACGGCTGACGGCTACGTGGACATCGACGGCCCGGCTTCGCCCAACGCCAAGTCGCTGCCCGAGTGGGCTCCTGTGGAGCTCAAGGACCTGGACGAGCAGCTCCCGCAGCAGCTCGACTGGGCCGGCTACGACGAGTTCGGTGGTGCTGACGGTTCGTTCACCCGCAACGGCCACACCATCTCCGCCGAGAAGGCTCGCCTGTACCTGTTCGACGACCTGGGCGTGTCGCAGCGCTGGACCAACAAGTTCAGCGAGGTCGGCATCGAGACGGTCGGCGACCTGGTCGGCAAGTCCGAGGAGGATCTGCTGCGCATCGATGGTATCGGTGCCAAGGCGATCGAGGAGCTCCGTGACGGTCTGGAGGCCCACGACCTGCTCTACATCCTCGAGAACAACGACGACGTTGCCGACGAGGAAGACCTCTCGCAGCTGCTGCAGATGGTCTTTAGCCCCGACGGTCCGGACGACATCCTGCTGGGCACCTCCGCCACGCCGACGCATCACGCCGACGCCGACGAGGAGCTCCTGGGCGCCCCGATCGACGACAAGAAGGCTCCCGCCAACGGTGCCATCAACGAGGACATGGCTTCCCTCGACGAGCTGCTCAACCAGCTCGTGGACACCGATGACGCCGAAGAGGCCAAGGACAACGACGAGGAGTAACTAGTTCCGCCGTTCTAACGAACGGCGGCGACCTCCGTCGCTGCGCGGCCCCCAGAGCTACAATCTGTCATTCAAAAGGCAGGGCATGACCAAAAGGCCAATGCCCTGCCTTTTTCATGCCACCTTGTACGCTCTGGGGACCGCTCGCTTGCGTATGCTCAACCTGTTGCGTTCCGTTGATCACTTGTCAAAAAGGGACGGATTTATTTTTGGTAGGTTTTCCCTGCTTGGATTTGAAACATTTCACTCGGTCAAAGCGTATCTATGGTGAGGGCCCCATCAAGAACCATCAATGTCACCGGGAGGTGATTATGGAAGAACAAGCATTTAGACAGGCGGTTGAAGATCACCGGGATGTCGTGTTTCGAATCGCATTGACGTACCTGCGCGATCGCGCCGATGCCGACGATGTTGCGCAAGACGTCTTTCTGAAGTTACTCAAAAGCGACACGCAATTTGAAAGCTGGGAACATCTTCGTCGATGGCTTATCCGGGTCACGATCAATGAATGCAAATCGCTCTTTCGAAAGCCATGGAGGCGTGTGGAGGATATTGAGAATCTGGCCGATTCGCTTTCGACGGCGCAGGAGGAGACCAAGGCGGTCCTGTCAGACGTTATGCGACTTCCTGAGCGATTCCGTATTCCTATCGTGCTCTATTACTATCTGGGCTTCTCGACTTCAGAAATTGCCGAGTTACTGCATGTGCCAGCCGCGACCGTTCGAACGCGTTTAGCTCGCGGTCGATCGAAGCTCAAATTCATCCTAGAGGAGGGCGACCGTGAAATCCAACCAAATCAAGCAGGCCTTCGAGTCCGTCCAAGCCGATAGCGATCTTGCTGACCGTGTTCTTTATGCCGCTGCTGGTGAGCCGCTTCGCCGAAAGGGTCACGCGAAGCCTCTGTATGTTGCCGTAATCGGATGTCTTGCCGGAGTGCTGGCGACCGGAGGGGTCGCCTACGCTGTTGTCAATTCCAGTTATTTTGCCTCTGCCTGGGGAAACCATGGCAACGGAGAGTCCGTTACCTGGACTCAAGGTGGCTCGTCGGGGACTAAATATACCTACACCAGAGAGTTTGGTGATGGTATCGCGCCCCAAAGCTTGGAGGGTTCAGTACAGAAGGTCAATCTGTCCGTCGAGGGCAACGGCTATACACTCGACATTCATGATATGGCTATCGACCAAAACGGCTGCGGTGCTGTGACGTTTACGCTGTCCAATCCAAATGGTGTTAACTACTACAAGCCGGCAGCAGAGACAGGCGAACTTGTTCTCTATGGTGAAGAAGAACAAGGCATCGGTACACCCAGCATGAACTTCGGCGAGGAATGGGCTGATACACGCTGCACCATTGATAAGGACACATCAAGCGATACTGTCATTAATGGCACGATGTACTTTGCTTCTATGGATCGCGAGCGAGGTTTTCAACATGCGGTCACCTGGAATATCTCGTGGACCGAGGGCGAAGGAGAGGATGCGAAGCCGTTCGAGGCATCGACGCCCGAGTTTAGCGTTGGAGCGTACGTCGATACTAAGGAACTCCGCTCCGATGACTCGCCTCTCGAGATCAGCCCGTTTTCCATCCAGACGCACATCGATGATCTGGGCATTGACGCAGTCACGAAGAAGTTGACGGTTACCTACAAGGATGGATCGGAGCAGATTATCGAAGATGACGACGCAGGGGCGTTCAACTTATATTTTTCTTATACGCGCAATAGCGGAGAGAACATCTGGGTGCCAACGAAGTTGATTGATGTCGACCAAGTGGTCTCAGTAACGCTTGAGGGCACACGCTGCACTTCAACAGGGGGCGCCGAAACGTCGGAACCCTTTACCATCGTCTATTCGTAAGGTCTAGGCCGCTTCCTGCTAGAGGAAGCGGCCATTTTCGTGTTACATGGACGGCTGGAATGGGCACTTGCGCACAGGAGGGGATTCATTTTGTGTAGGCTTTGCGGAAATGTGCCAATTTTGGGATACGCCCGGCGGCGTGGTCTGTTGACGGCACAGCTAACGCCACGTATCCTATCGAACTGCGTGTTTCGTAGGGGGATGCTGACCCCTCGATTCAAGCCGTTGCACTTTACAGAAAGCTGGAATCATTCGAGAAGGAGTACGCTTTGCCTACTATTAACCAGCTGGTTCGCCAGGGCCGTCGTTCCGTGCCCAAGAAGTCCAAGAACGCTGCTCTGCAGCACAACTCTCAGAAGCGCGGCGTGTGCACCCGCGTCTTCACCACGAGCCCCAAGAAGCCGAACTCGGCTCTTCGTAAGGTTGCCCGTGTTCGCCTCGTCAACGGCATCGAAGTTACTGCTTACATCCCGGGTGAGGGCCACAACCTGCAGGAGCACTCCATCGTGCTCGTCCGCGGCGGTCGTGTCCGTGACCTCCCTGGTGTCCGTTATCACGTCATCCGTGGCGCCTACGACGCTGCTCCGGTCCAGAACCGTATGCAGGCCCGTTCCAAGTACGGTGCTAAGCGCCCCAAGGCTAAATAAGCCAGATAACGTTTTGATACTTTCGCCGTGTGCCGCCTAAGCGCCGCACGGTAGACACTTAAGGAGATTTCACATGCCGCGTCGTGCAGCAGCTAATCGTCGTGAGGTTCAGCCTGACGCCGTTTACAACAACCGCCTGGTGACTCAGCTCATCAACAAGGTCCTTCTTGACGGCAAGAAGGCCACCGCTGAGCGCATCGTTTACACCGCTTTCGAGATCGTTGCCGAGAAGTCCGAGGGTGGCGACGCTCTCGCTACCTTCAAGAAGGCTATGGACAACGTCAAGCCCACGCTCGAGGTTAAGCCCAAGCGTGTCGGTGGCGCTACCTATCAGGTCCCGATGGAGGTCAACTCCCGTCGTTCCACCGCTCTGGGTATCCGTTGGATCGTCAACTTCTCCCGCGCTCGCAAGGAGAAGACCATGGCCGAGCGTCTCGCCAACGAGATCCTCGACGCCTCCAACGGCTTGGGCGCTTCCGTCAAGAAGCGTGAGGACGTCTTCAAGATGGCCGAGGCCAACCGCGCGTTCTCTCACTATCGTTGGTAAGTTAAGGTAAGGAACTAACATGGCTAAGCCTAAGTACAAGCTTTCCGATACCCGTAACATCGGCATCATGGCCCACATCGATGCCGGTAAGACCACCACGACCGAGCGTATTCTTTACTACACCGGTAAGACCCACAAGATCGGTGAGGTCCATGAGGGCGCTGCCACCATGGACTGGATGGTTCAGGAGCAGGAGCGCGGCGTAACCATTACCTCCGCTGCTACCACCTGCTTCTGGAACAAGGACGGTAAGGACTACCGCATCCAGATCATCGACACCCCGGGCCACGTTGACTTCACCGCCGAGGTCGAGCGCTGCCTGCGCGTCCTCGATGGCGCTGTCGCCGTCTTCGACGCCGTTGCCGGCGTCCAGCCCCAGTCTGAGACCGTTTGGCGTCAGGCTTCTACCTTCAACGTCCCCCGCATCGCCTTCATCAACAAGTATGACCGCGTGGGCGCTGACTTCTTCAACGCTATCGAGACCATGAAGGATCGTCTCGACGCCAACGCCGTGGCCGCTCAGGTCCCGATGGGCGCCGAGGACAACTTCTGGGGCGTCATCGACCTGGTCACCATGACTGCATGGGACTTCAAGGCCGACGAGAAGGGCATGACCTACCCCGAGCCGATGGACGAGATCCCGGCTGAGTTTGCCGACATCGCTGCCACCAAGCGCGAGGAGCTCCTCGACGCTGCTGCCAGCTTTGACGACGAGCTCATGGAGAAGATCCTCATGGAGGAGGACTTCACCGTCGAGGAGCTCAAGGCTGCTCTGCGCAAGGGCGTTCTGGCCAACGAGCTCAACCTCGTCTTCGTGGGTTCCGCCTACAAGAACAAGGGCGTTCAGGAGCTGCTCGACGCTGTCGTCGACTACCTGCCCAGCCCGCTTGACGTCGAGGCCGTCACCGGTACCGATCCGGACACCGGCGAGGAGATCCAGCGTCATCCTTCCTTCGACGAGCCCTTCTCCGGCCTGGTCTTCAAGATCATGACCGACCCGTTCGTCGGTAAGCTCACCTACGTCCGCGTTTACTCCGGCCGCGCCGAGTCTGGCTCCTACGTTGTCAACGCTTCCAACGGTCAGCGCGAGCGCCTCGGCCGCATCCTCGAGATGAACGCCGCCGAGCGTATCGACCGTGACGACGCTGCCGCCGGCGACATCGTCGCTTGCGTCGGCTTCAAGAACTCCACCACTGGTGACACCCTGTGCGCCGAGGGCAAGGAGATCGTCCTCGAGAAGATCGAGTTCGCTAAGCCCGTTATCGACGTTGCCATCGAGCCCAAGACCAAGGCCGAGCAGGACAAGATGTCCCTGGCTCTGACCAAGCTCGCCGAGGAGGACCCGACCTTCCAGGTGTCCACTAACCACGAGACCGGTCAGACCATCATCGCCGGCATGGGCGAGCTGCACCTCGAGATCATCGTCGACCGTCTGCTCCGCGAGTTCAAGGTTGACGCTAACGTTGGTAAGCCCCAGGTTGCCTACCGCGAGACCGCTGGTCACGACGTCGAGAAGGCTGAGGGCAAGTTCGTCCGTCAGTCCGGCGGTCGCGGTCAGTACGGCCACGCCGTCATCAAGCTCGAGAAGATGGAGGAGGGCTTCGGCTACGAGTTCGTCAACGCTATCGTCGGCGGCGTCGTGCCCAAGGAGTACATCCCGTCCATCGACAAGGGCATCCAGGAGGCCCTGAACACCGGTGTTATCGCCGGCTTCCCGGTCCTCGACGTTAAGGTCACCCTGTTCGACGGTTCTTACCACGAGGTCGACTCCTCCGAGGCCGCCTTTAAGATCGCCGGTTCCATGGCTATCAAGGACGCCCTCAAGAAGTCCGACCCGCAGCTGCTCGAGCCGATCATGGCTGTCGAGGTCGAGACCCCCGAGCAGTACATGGGCGACGTTATGGGCAACCTCTCCGGTCGCCGCGGCAAGATCGAGGGCATGGAGGATCGCAAGAACAGCAAGCTCATCCGTGCCAAGGTGCCGCTGGGCGAGATGTTCGGTTACGCTACCGACCTTCGCTCCCAGACCCAGGGCCGTGCATCCTACACGATGCAGTTCGACTCTTATGAGCCCGCGCCCAAGTCCATCGTGGACGAGGTCATGAGCAAGAACGCCTAAGTTCGAGCTCCCTGTTACGTAATCCGCGAGAGCATCTCTCGCACTCTTTGGAGGTTTAAGTTGGCTACCCAGAAGATCCGCATTCGCCTCAAGGGCTATGATCACGAGGTCGTCGATCAGTCCGCGAAGCTCATCGTCGAGACCGCTCAGAAGACCGGCGCTCGCGTTTCCGGTCCTGTCCCCCTGCCCACCGAGCGCAACCTGTACACGGTTATCCGCTCGCCGCACTTGAACAAGGACTCCCGTGAGCAGTTCGAGATGCGCACCCACAAGCGCCTCATCGACATCCTCGACCCCACCTCGGGCACCGTTGATTCGCTCATGCGTCTCGACCTCCCCGCTGGCGTCGACATCGACATCAAGCTCTAAGCGATATCGCTCATAGCTTACAGAGCCCCGCTGCCATTACGGTAGCGGGGCCCTTTTGTTTTGAATGGTGGTTTGGACTGTCGGACAATGCTGACGAGTAGGTGGCTGCGGCGCCCTATTCGCTCACGGGACGCAGCGATGCCTCCTCAAAATGGAAGGATCGCAAGTCGTCTTCCGTTTCGATGCACGCGCGACCATAATCATCGACGGTTCGAAAAATTCCACGTGCCAGCTCATCTCCAGCAGGGGAGCGGGCGATAACGGTTTCCCCAATCCAATTGAGGTGAGCTACATAATCATCGTGGACGGGCGCGAGTGATCCAGCGTCTTCTTTCATGGCGTTGAGCAAATCTGCCCACGCGTCCACAGCGTTCACGACCGCGTGATAGACATCCTTGAGTAGTACATCGACGGTGGGAACGTTCTCATTGAGGACTGACAGGCCGATTGCCGGCAGGCCGCCATCGGGAACCTCCGAGGGCACATAGTTCACATTGACGCCAATGCCGCAGACGGCGAAAGGCCTGCCTTCGTTATCGCGTGCGGCCTCGACCAGAATGCCGCCGAGCTTGCGCCCTTGCGCGACCAGGTCGTTGGGCCATTTGAGACCAATCTCGTTTGCAAGACCCTGCTTTCCGAGCGCCTCGAGCACCGCTAGGCCGCTGACGGCGGCAAGACCAGAGTACTTTGCAGGATTAACGCATGGACGCAGGACAATCGAAAGCAATAGGTTGCCGGCGGTTGAATCCCACTTGTGGCCGCGCCGACCGCGTCCTGCTGTCTGAGCCCGGGCGGCAAGTCCTGTGCCGTGCGGCGCTCCCTGTTTTCCTGCTTCGAGCAGGTCATCGTTGGTCGATCCAGTTACGTCGACTATCGTTAATTTGGCATCCATAACGGCTGCTACCTCCTAAGTTAATAAGGCAATCGAGCAATGGTGTCGAGAGATAGACACAATGTGAAGCCTTTGTCGCATTTGGACAATTTAATGTTAACACGTCAACAAGGACTGAAATGCGCTATCCTCTCTTGGTCGATGTAAACACGTCAACAACGCAAAGGAGGTTAGTGATGGGTTTCACGATTCTTGGAACAGGCTCGGCGCTTCCTGAGCGCAGTGTTTCCAATGACGAGCTGTCTGAGTTCCTCGATACCTCGGATGAGTGGATTTTTACCCGCACAGGTATCAAGAGCCGCCACGTCTGCACCACCGAGTCACTTGACGACCTTGCCGTAGCGGCGAGCGAGCGGGCACTCCGGGTGTCCGGAATCGACGCGAGCCAGCTGGATCTGATCGTCTGCTCGACGACGACGGGTGATCACCTTGTTCCCGCTGAGGCGTGTGCCGTTGCTGAGCGACTAGGCGCGACGTGCCCTGCCTTCGATGTCTCGGCGGCCTGTGCCGGCTTCGTGTTTGCGCTCGATGTCGCCGAGGGCTATATCGCCCGCGGTCGCGCCGAGCGCGTGCTTGTCGTTGCTGCCGAGCAGATGACGCGCGCGCTCGACTGGACCGACCGTGCCACCTGCGTGCTCTTTGGCGATGGGGCAGGCGCCGCGGTGATTGAGGCTGGGGGAGACAGTCCCCTTGCCGTTGAGCTTTCGACGGCGCCCGACGTCGAGACGTTGCGCGTTCCCGGTCTGGTCGGCACCTCGCCGTTTAAGGCTTCCGCAGATAGCGCGAGCGTGCTGTCCATGAATGGCCGCCGCGTGTTCAAGTTCGGCGTCAACGCCATCTGCGACACGGTCCATAAGCTTGCGATCGATGCGGGCATTTCGGTCGAAGACATCGACCACTTTGTATTCCATCAGGCTAACGAACGAATCCTGAGTCAGGCGGTCAAGCGCCTCGGCGTGCCAGACGAGCGCGTGGTTCGAACGCTGCGCGAGACCGGCAACATTTCGAGCGCCTGCATTCCTCTTGCGCTTGACCGACTGGCACGCACCGACGCACTGAATGCGGGCGACACCATCGCCTTGGTTGGATTTGGCGCCGGTCTGGATATAGGTGGCTATCTGCTTCGTTGGAAGTAGTCGCACATAGGAAATAAAAACGCCCTAGGGCACAACCAAAGGAGAACTACCATGGCAGATCAGAAGACCTTCGAGCGCGTTTGCGACGTTATCCGCGAGACCGCCGGTCTTGACGACGTCGAGATGAAGCCCGAGTCCACGCTCGAGGAGATTGGTCTCGACAGTCTGGGCACCGTCGAGATCCTCGTCGCCGTTGAGGACGAGTTTGGCATCCAGCTCGATACCGAGGAGAACCCCAAGACGGTCGGCGAGTTCGCCGATACGGTCGAGGCGGCATTGGAGAAGTAGAGATGCTCAAGACTCCTCTCTGCGATCTGCTCGGCATCGAAAAGCCCGTGTTCCAGGGCGGTATGGCCTGGATCGCCGACGCCTCGCTGGCGTCCGCAGTGTCCGAGGCGGGCGGCTTAGGGATTATCGCGGCCATGAACGCCGACGCCAACTGGCTGCGCGACCAGATTCATGAGCTGCGCGCCAGGACGGATAAGCCCTTTGGCGTCAACGTCATGCTCATGAGCCCGTTTGCCGACGAGGTCGCGCGGGTCGTGATTGACGAGCGGGTGCCGGTCGTCGTGACGGGTGCCGGCAATCCCACCAAGTACATGAAGGCGTGGAACGAGGCGGGCATCAAGGTCATCCCGGTCGTTGCCTCGGTGGCGCTGGCGCGCCTCGTGGCGCGTCGTGGAGCCACTGCCGTGGTTGCCGAGGGTACCGAATCAGGCGGCCATATTGGCGAGACCTCGACGATGGCACTGGTGCCGCAGGTTGTCGATGCGGTCGATATTCCCGTGGTTGCGGCTGGCGGTATCGCCGATGGCCGCGGCGTGGCGGCCGCCTTTATGCTGGGCGCCGCCGGCGTGCAGGTGGGTACGCGCTTTCTGATCGCAGATGAGTGCGCCGTATCGGAGCAGTACAAGGAGATGGTCCTGAAGGCCAACGACACCTCGACGCGTGCGACCGGCCGCTCGACGGGACACCCGGTGCGTGCCCTCAAGAGCCCCTTCACCAACGCCTACGCCAAGAGCGAGGCGGCGGGCGTAAGCGTCGAGGAGCTCGGGGCCATGGGCACGGGCGCCCTTCGCAAGGCCGCCAAGGACGGCAATTACGAAGAGGGCTCGTTTTTGTGTGGACAGATTGCCGGCATGGTCAACGAGCGCCAAAGTGCACGTGAAATCGTTGACGACCTGGTCGATGGCGCCGAGCACGTCCTGAAGGGTGCGTGCGCATGGGTGGCGTAGCGTTTCTGTTTGCCGGCCAGGGCGCCCAGCACCCCGCGATGGGCGTCGACCTGATCGAGGCATCGCCGGTCGCCGCCGAGGTGTTCGCCATTGCCGACGAGGTGCGCCCGGGGACCAGTGAGCAGTGCCGAAGCGCCTCCAAGGAGGAACTCTCGCAGACCGAGAACACGCAGCCGTGCGTGTTCGTTCACGATCTGGCAGCGGCTGCCGCCCTGCGTGAGCGCGGCGTGGTACCTGCCGCCTGTGCGGGTTTTTCGCTTGGCGAGGTCGCCGCGCTCACCTTTGCGGGGGCGTTCGATACGCGAGCGGGCTTTGAGCTCGTGTGCGAGCGCGCGGCGCTGATGGCCGCGGCTGCCGAGCGCCATCCGGGCGGCATGCGCGCCGTCATCAAGCTCGATGCGGCGCAAGTCGAGAACCTGGCAAAACAGGCCGGCGAGGACTGCTGGCCGGTCAACTACAACAGTCCGCAGCAGACGGTTGTTGCCGGAGCGCCCGAGGCGCTGCAGGAGCTCGACGTCCTAGTAAAAGAGGCTGGCGGCCGCGCTATGAAAGTCGCGGTGTCGGGCGCATTTCATAGCCCCTATATGGCCGAGGCGACTGAGGGGCTGGCGACGTATATCCAAGCCGGCCACGCGCCGTCACCGCTGCTGATTCCGGTCATGGCAAACATGACGGCGGCGCCCTATCCGGCGGACCCGCGAGCGGCATCGGATGTCTTGGCCAATCAGGTGAGTCATGCCGTTCGTTGGGTCGACACGCTGCATGCTCTGCAGAATCAGGGCATCGACACGTTTATTGAGGTCGGCCCTGGCAAAACGCTGTCGGGCCTGGCCAAGCGTACGCTGAGCGACGTTCGCGTGTATTCGGGCGAAACGGCCGAGCAGGTCGCAGCTATTGCCGACGAGCTCGCATAGTCCACAGGGCTGTAACCCGAAAGGAATGACATGGGCAACTTGAACAACGGCGCGCTCGAGCGCAACGACTCACGTCGTGTGGCACTGGTCACGGGCGGCTCGCGGGGTATCGGCCGCGCCTGCGCTGTCGGTCTGGCGGAGGACGGCTTTGATATCGCCGTCGTCTATGCCGGCAGCGTCGATGCGGCGCGCAAGACGTGCGAAGCCTGTGAGGCGGTTGGCGCCACGGCACGCGCATATCAATGCGATGTGGCCGACCCCGCTGCCGTCAACGCGTGCGTGGAAGCGGTCTTCAACGACTTTGGCTCCATTTGGGCGCTCGTCAACAACGCCGGCATAACGCGCGACGGTCTGCTCATGCGCATGGGCGATGACGCCTTCGATCGCGTGCTCGATGTCAATCTCAAGGGAACATTCAATATGACGCGCGCGCTCACCAAGACCTTTATGCGCCAGCGCGGCGGTTGCGTCGTCAACATGAGCTCGGTCGTGGGCCTGATGGGCAACGCCGGACAGGCCAACTACGCTGCCTCCAAGGCGGGCGTGATAGGGCTTACCAAGGCGGTGGCGCGCGAGCTTGCGCCCCGCGGCGTACGAGTGAACGCGGTCGCCCCCGGGTTTGTCGAGACGGATATGACGTCAAAGCTCTCGGAGAAGGTGCGTGCGGCAACCGAGGAGCAGATTCCCCTAAAGCGCATGGCGCGCCCCGAGGAAGTGGCCGGCGTGGCGCGCTTTTTGGCGAGCGATGCGGCTTCCTACATTACGGGCGAGGTTGTACGCGTCGACGGCGGAATGGCGATGTAGAAACCAGGGCCGAAGAACGGCTTGGATGAGGAGACCATGATGGAACAGAGAGTTGCAATCACCGGCATCGGTGCCGTATCGCCGCTCGGCAACACGGCGCTTGCCACTTGGGCGGCTATGTGCGCCGGCGCGTGCGGTATCGGCCCGATTACGCACTTCGATACGGATGCGTTTGCTGTCAAGGTGGCGGCCGAGGTCAAGGGCTTTGACGGCAACGAGTACTTTGGTAAGCACGATGCCAAGCACCTCGACCCCTGCGTTCAGTTTGCACTGGCGGCGTCGGACGAGGCCGTGCACGATGCGGGCCTTGATGTCGAAGATGCCATCGATCGCGAGCGCCTGGGCGTCTACGTGGGTTCAGGCGTGGGCGGCATGCAGACACTCGTCGACAACGTCCACGCGATCGCCGATCGGGGGCCTCGTCGCGCATCGCCTTACATGATCGCGATGATGATTCCCAACATGGCTTCGGGCAACATCGCGATTCGCCATAAGGCAAAGGGCCCGACCCTACCCGTCGTGACTGCCTGCGCGACTTCTGCCCATGCGGTGGGTGAGGCGTTCCGCGCCATCAAGCACGGCTATGCCGACGCGATCCTCGCGGGCGGCGCCGAGGCGGCCATTATCCCCGATGCCGTTGCAGGCTTTACGTCCTGCCGCGCATTGACCACCAACCCCGATCCCGCGACGGCCTGCCGTCCGTTCGATGCAGACCGCGACGGCTTTGTGATGGGCGAGGGCGCCTGCGTGCTCGTGCTCGAGAGCATGGAACATGCGCAGGCGCGCGGTGCGCACATTTACGCCGAGGTCGTGGGCTACGGCAACACCGATGATGCCTATCACATCACGAGCCCCGATCCCGAGGCTGCCGGCATTGCCCGCGCGATATCGCTGGCGGTGGCCGAGGGCGATGTCAAGCCTTCCGAGGGTCTCTACATCAATGCCCACGGCACCTCGACCAAGCTCAACGATTCGTCCGAGACGGCGGGCATCAAGCGAGCACTCGGCGAGGACGCGGCGCGCGCCGCACATGTCTCGTCGACCAAGTCGATGACCGGTCACATGATCGGTGCTACGGGCGCCATCGAGGTCATGGCCTGCGCCATGGCGCTCGAGCAGGGCGTGGTGCCGCCGACCATTAACTACCACACACCCGATCCCGCCTGCGATCTTGACTACACGCCCAATCGCGCGGTTCGCGCCGACCTTACCTGGGCGCTTTCGACCAACCTGGGCTTTGGCGGGCACAACGCCGCCATCGCGCTGCGTAGATATACGAGGAGCTAGAGCATGGATTCCAAAAGACTTGCCGAGATAGCCGATGTTATGGAGGACCGCGGCCTCACGCGCGTACGCGTTGAGGAGCCCGATGGCACCGCGGTCGAACTCGAGCGCGCGAGCGCCGCGCAGCCGGTTGCCGTGCCCATGCCTATGCCGGGTGCCGTGACTGCTCCGGCGGTGGCTCCTGTCGCCATGCCTGCCGCCGCACCGGAGCCCGCCGCGCAGGCGCCTGCCGCCGCACCGGAGCCCAAGGGCACCGAGGTGACCGCTCCCATGGTCGGCGTTTTCTATGCTGCCCCGGCGCCGGGCGACGAGCCGTTTGTGCACGTGGGCTCCAAGGTCAAGGCCGGTGAGACCCTCTGCATCATCGAGGCCATGAAGGTTCTCAACGAGGTGACGGCCGAGGCAGACGGCGAGGTGCTCGAGATCTGCGTGGCCGACGGCGACCTCGTGGAGTTTGGCAGCTGCCTCATGAGGATCGGATAGGTGATATCCATGAACAAAGAGGAGCTCAAGAAGCTGTTGCCGCATCGCGAGCCGATGCTTTTGCTCGACGAAGCCGAGCTGGTGGGCGACGAGGCCCACGGCAAGATCACGATTACGGGTGACGAGTACTTTTTGCAGGGGCATTTTCCGGGAAACCCGGTCGTTCCCGGCGTGATTCAGTGCGAGATGCTCGCCCAGAACTGCTGCGTACTGCTGATGGGCGATGAGGAGGTGCGCGGCGCGACGCCGTTCTACACGAGTCTGGACAAGGTGCGCTTTAAGCGTCCGGTGCGCCCGGGCGACACGGTGGATCTGGTGTGCTCCATCACGCGTGCGCGCGGGCCGTTCCGCTTTGCGACGGGTACTGCGAGCGTCAACGGTGAGGTGTGCTGCCGCGCCGATATGTCTTTTGCACTCATGCACGAAAGTTAAGGAAGGCTTCATGTTCGACAAAGTGCTCATCGCCAACCGCGGCGAAGTCGCGGTCCGTGTTATCCGCGCGTGCCGCGATATGGGCATCAAGACCGTCGCCGTATATTCCACGGCCGATGCGGACGCGCTACACGTGCAGCTTGCCGACGAGGCGTATTGCATCGGCGGCCCGCGTCTTGCCGAGAGCTACCTCAACGACGATGCTGTGCTCACCTGTGCCGTGAAGTCGGGGGCAAAGGCGATCCATCCTGGCTACGGTTTCTTTTCCGAGAAGGCGAGCTTCGTGCGCGACTGCGACAAGTACGGTCTGGCGTTTGTTGGTCCCTCGGCCGAGGTCATCGACAGCATGGGCGACAAGGATGCCGCACGTAGAACGGCTGCCGCGGCGGGCGTGCCCATCGTGCCGGGCTGCGATTTGCTCAAAAGCCCCGAGGAGGCGACGGCCGAGGCCGAGCGCATCGGCTGCCCCGTGCTTATTAAGGCGCGCGCGGGCGGCGGCGGTCGCGGTATTCGCAAGGTCGAGCGCGTGGAAGATGCGGCAAAGGCGTTCATCGAGGCGCGTGCCGAGGGTGAGGCCGTTTTTGGCGACGGCGAGTGCTACATGGAGAAGTTCGTTGCGCCGGCGCATCACGTTGAGGTACAGATTATGGCCGATAAGCAGGGCCATGTGTTTTCGCTCGGCGAGCGCGAGTGCTCGGTGCAGCGCCGCAACCAAAAGCTGATCGAGGAGAGCCCCGCGCCGTGCCTCGACGGACGCGATGATATTCGCGCGCGCATGCACAAGGCCGCGCGCGACCTGGCTCGTGCCGTTGGCTATGAGGGCGCTGGCACCATCGAGTTTTTGTACTCAGATGACGGCAATTTCTACTTTATGGAAATGAACACGCGCTTGCAGGTGGAGCATCCGGTTACGGAGTTTGTGACCGATACCGACCTGGTTAAGTGGCAGCTGCGCGTGGCTGCCGGCCAGCCTCTGCCCTTTGAGCAGGAGGACGTACCGGTCCGCAACCACGCTATGGAGTGCCGCATCAATGCCGAAACGCCGGACTTTCTACCGTCATGTGGAACGGTCACCGCGTTGCGTGTGCCGGGTGGTCCGCGCGTGCGCTGGGATTCCGCCATGTTTACCGGAGCGAACGTTCCGCCGTACTACGACTCCATGCTCGGCAAGCTCATCGTGTGCGCGCCCACGCGTGACGGTGCCATTCGCAAGATGCGCTCGGCCCTGGGCGAGCTCGTGATTGAGGGCGTGAGCGAAAATAGCGAGCTTCAGCTCGACGTGCTGGCAAACGACGAGTTTTTGTCGGGCATGTATCACACCGATCTGATGGGGCATCTCTATGCTGATGAATAGAAAAGCGAAGACGGTCAATGTCCTTGAGGGGCCGATAACCGAGTCGTGCGCCGAGTTCCCCGCGCGCCACGTGTTTGTCAAATGCCCGGAGTGCCGCCGTGTGATCGATGAGGCGCGCCTGCACGACAACCTCGAGGTCTGCCCTCGTTGCGGCAAACACTTTCGCGTGAGCGGTCGCGCGCGCATGCGCATGACGGTCGACGCGGGTACCTTTGAGGAATGGGATGCCAATCTGGCGTCGAAGGACTTCCTCTCGTTTCCCGGTTATGCCGACAAGCTTAAGAGCGTGAGCGAGCGTTCGGGCGAGCGCGATGCCGTTGTGTGCGGCAGGGGCAAAATCTGCGGCTGCGATACCGCGCTCTTCTTTATGGATGCCAACTTTATGATGGGCTCAATGGGCTCCGTGGTGGGCGAGAAGATCTGTCGTGTCTTTGAGCGCGCGGCCGAGTTGGGGCTGCCGGTCGTTGGCTTTACCGTATCGGGCGGCGCCCGCATGCAGGAGGGCGTGACCTCGCTCATGCAGATGGCCAAGATTTCTGCAGCGGTTAGGCGCCACAGCGAGGCGGGCGGCCTGTATATCACGGTGCTCACCGATCCCACGACCGGAGGTGTAACCGCGAGCTTTGCCATGGAGGGCGACATTATCCTGGCCGAGCCCGATGCCCTGACGGCATTTGCCGGCCCGCGCGTGATCGAGCAGAACATGCACAAGCGTCTGCCCAAGGGATTCCAGCGTTCCGAGTTTTTGCTGGAGCACGGCTTTTGCGATGCCGTTGTTCCGCGTGGTGAGATTGCGCTCACGGTAGGCGAGCTGCTGGCGCTGCACGAAGGGCACGCGCCCGGCCTGGGGGCACCGCATGAGATCGTGCATACGGGTCGTCGCGACAAAAAGCTGGGACACTTGTTTAAGCGCTCGGCCGCACCAAAAAGCGCGCTCGAAATCGTCAAACAGACTCGCTCGGCGAACCGCGCCACGGCAGGCGAGATGATCTCGTTGGGTCTCGACGGATTCGTAGAGCTGCACGGCGACCGCTACTTTGGCGACGACGCCGCTGTGGTGGCTGGCATTGGCTGGAAAGACGGACGCCCCGTAACGGTCATCGCCATCGAGCGCGGTACCACGACCAAAGAGCGCATGCGTCGCAACTTTGGTATGGCACATCCCGAGGGCTACCGCAAAGCACGTCGCCTTATGCGCCAGGCCGAAAAGTTTGGTCGACCGGTTCTGTGCCTGGTCGATACTTCGGGCGCGTTTTGCGGCATCGGTGCCGAGGAGCGCGGCCAGGGCGAGGCGATTGCCCAGAATCTCATGGAGATGAGCGGCCTTAAGACGCCGATTGTCTCGGTGGTGACAGGCGAGGGCGGCTCTGGTGGCGCGCTGGCGCTATCCGTGGCCGACCGCATCCTGATGCTCTCGAGCTCGGCCTATTCGGTCGTGAGCCCCGAGGCCTGTGCGTCGATCCTGTGGAAGGATACCGAGCGCGCGAATGAGGCCGCCGAGGCGCTTAAGCTCACGGCCCCCGATCTGTTGGCGCTCGGCATCATCGACGGCATCGTTGACGATAGGGGCCTGTCGCATGAGGGGATCGCCGGTGCCGTCATGTCCTCGGCATTTGATGCCTTCGATACGCTTGGGCAGCTCGACGACGCGACCCTCACAAACCTCCGCTACGAAAAGTACCGCGCAATCGGTCGATACCGCACGATGTGACAAAGGGGCAGTCCGCATGTCACATTGGGAAAGGCGTTCCATGTCACAAGTTACTAACACCTCGTTTATAACGACGGTTTCATCAAACGCCATGGCCGTGGTGGAATATCTGTCCAAAAGCATGATGTCGGCGCTGCCCTTTATTGTCTGCGCGGCGTTGTTCCGCACCGTCGCCGTCATTATGGGCGAAGGCATGCTGGGCCTGTGGTCTGCCGATTCCGAAATCTATCGCCTGTTCTACAGTTGGCTCTATAACGCCGGCTACTACTTTTTGCCCATCTATCTTGGTTGGGCGGCCGCCCGCCAGCTCGGTTGCTCGGAGCAGCTGGGCATGATGCTGGGCGGCGTATTGATTGCGCCCGATCTGCTTAAGCTCGTCGATGCCGCATCGACGACGGGGGCATCGATGACTTCCGTGTATGGTCTGCTTCCCGCGCCGGTCAACGATTACACGACGACTGTTATCCCGGTTCTCATCTCGGTGCCCGTGCTATGGCGAGTGGAGTGTTTCTTTTCGCGCGTTATCCCTAAGGCCGTGGCGTTTTCGTTCGTTCCGTTTGCGACCATGCTCGTCATGGTTCCGGTTTCCCTGTGCATTACGGCGCCGGCGGGCAGCTATCTGGGCATGCTGTTGGGCCAGCTTATGTTTATGCTTGGCAATTCCGGTGGCATCGTGTCGCTGCTCACGCTCATGGGGCTTGCCGCGGGCTGGGAGTTCCTAAAGATCGCCGGCGTCAGCAACGTTGTCCTATCGCTTGCCTATGCGCAGTTTATGAGTGTGGGAACGGATTCGTGCATCTTGATCGCCGCGACGATGGCAACGTTCGCCGTTTGGGGCATGCCCTTTGGCGCGTCGCTTCGCGTTGCGGATAAGGACGAGAAGGCTCTCATGCTGGGCTATTCAATCTCGGGTGTTCTTGGCGGCGTAAGCGAGCCGGCGCTGTACGGTTGCGGCTTTAAATATGGCAGGTGCCTGACGTGCATGGCCATTGGCGGCGCCGTCGGAGGCCTTGTTGCGGCCGTGGGCCACGTTACGGCCTATACCATCGGCATGACGAATGTCCTCATGGTCATTGGCTTTGCCACGGGCGGCATCTCGAACCTGCTGTGGTGCTGCGCTGCCGGCGGTATGGCATTTGCGGTGTCTGCGGCGCTGAGCTACTGCTTTGGCGTGGTTCCGGCGAAGGGGCAGGCGGCGGGGGATGGAGCCGATTTGCCCGAAACCTCTAAGAGCGCGGCCGAAGTAAGCGCGTAAACCTGTGCGGCACAAGGACGATTCCTTTGCCACATTCCAAGGCCGTGGCCCGTGTGGGTCGCGGCCTTTTTGTATCTGGGGGACAAAGTGGCTACACTACAATCCGTTTGAACAATAGATATATAAGTAGCACCGTGGGGGCGGATGTAGATGGTCGAGTGGATTGTTAAGCGTGCGCAGGGCGATCGTGCGCGTGTGGGCACGTTAGCGGGCATGGTGTGTATTGTCGCCAATGTCGCGCTTTGTGCTGCGAAGGGCGCAATTGGTGTGGTTTCGGGATCGGTTTCGATTGTGGCGGATGCCATGAACAACCTATCCGATGCCAGCTCGAACATCGTGAGTGTCCTTGGCTTTAAGCTGGCGAGCAAGCCGGCCGACCCCGAGCATCCTTACGGCCACGGTCGCTACGAGTATCTCTCGGGTCTGGTCGTGGCGGCGCTCGTGCTGCTGATTGGCGTTGAGCTGGTGAAGTCCTCAGTTGAGCGCGTCATCCACCCCGAACCTGTCGAGTTCTCGCTTGCCCTGGTGGCAGTTCTCGTGCTTTCGATGGTCGTAAAGCTCTGGATGGCGACCCTCAACCAAAAGCTCGGCGATCGCATTGAGTCCGAGACGCTGCATGCGACCGCCCAGGATTCCAAGAACGATGTCCTTGCTACGGGCGCCGTGCTGGCGTGCGCAATTGTTTCGCAGGTGACGCACATCAATCTTGACGCATGGGTCGGCCTTGCCGTTGGCGCCTATATTGGCTGGAGCGGTTTTGAACTCATCCAGGATACGGTGAGCCCGCTTTTGGGCCAGACGCCCGATCCTAAGCTGGTCAAGCACATTCGAGATAAGATCATGAGCTATCCCGGTGTTTTGGGCGTTCACGATCTGATGGTTCACGACTACGGCCCGGGCAGGAAGTTCGCAAGCGCTCACGCAGAGATGGCGGCCGAGGCCAGCCCGCTGGAAAGTCACGACACGCTCGATAACATCGAGCAGTCGTTTAGGGTCGAAGACGGCATGATCGTCACGCTCCATTACGACCCCATCGTGACCGACGACCCCAAGGTGGCGAGCATGCGTTTGTGCATTAACGCTATGGCTCAACAGATCGATAGCCGCCTTTCAATTCACGATCTGCGCTGTGTGCCGGGCCCTACGCACACCAACGTGATCTTTGACTGCGTACGTCCCTCGGATTTGGCGATGAGCGCCGAGGACCTAAAGCACGCGCTGGCACAACGGGTCGAATCGGAATATCCCAAGTCGGTCGCAAAGATTACGATCGACGAAGACTACGTAGGCCGTACCCACGAGTAGGGCTGTCCGGCAAGGCAATGTATACAGAAGGGGAGAACATGAAGAGGCTGTATCTGCTCCGCCATGGCCAGACGGAATTCAACGTCAAAAAGCTCGTCCAGGGTCGCTGCGATTCACCGCTCACCGATTTGGGCCGTCAGCAAGCCGGGATGGCAGCCGCATGGCTCAAAGCCCACGGCGTCGTCCCCGACAAAGTGGTCTCATCACCCTTAGGCCGAGCCATGAACACGGCAAGTCTCGTCGCATACGAACTCCTCGGTCCGGACGCCGCAGTCGAGCCCTGCGAAGGCATCATCGAGCGCTGCTACGGCACCTTCGAAGAAGGCCCCCACGACGCTCTGCCCACCGACGTCTGGGATCCGGGCGAGGATTTGGTCCCCTTCGGAGGAGAAGGAAGCCGCGCGCTGCAAGAACGTATGGTAGGCACCCTCACCAATCTCATGGGCTCCGAGGGCATCGAAACCCTCCTAGCAGTAAGCCACGGCAGCGCCAGCCGCCAATTCATCAAGGCTGCAGCTCCAGACGGCTTCGAGCTCCCAACAAAACTCCCCAACTGCGCCATCATGATCTTTGATTTTGAGGATTCGCAAGAAGAATGCGACACGTCCCAATGTAAGTTCACCTTGCAGCAGATCATCGATCCTCAACAAAGTCTTTAGCCTGAGCGAGCAGAGTTAAGCAGGCATCAACGTGTCGTCTCCCGAGCTTTGGCTTGACACGCTGAACATCTACAAGGATAACCTTGAGGCCGTCGAGGCGTTCCTGGCCGACGCCCGCGCCATGGGCGACGGTCGCCTCAATGTGGTGCTCACCGGTGCCGGCACCTCCGATTACGTGGGTGAGGTTGTCGTCCTCAACCCCGACCTATCCCTCGTCGAGACCTATCTCGGTGGCGAGAGCGTCTACACTGAGAAGTAGCTGCTGACCTATTTGCGATTTGATGCGAATAATGAGACCCCGATTCGGCTTTATCGAATCGGGGTCTTTGCTGTGGTGTCCAGCTAAATCAAAACAGGCCTATTCTGCGACGATGATGCGAGTTGATTCGAGAACCATGGAACGCTGTTTGTCGTTGACATTTGCATCGGTGATGAGTGCGTCCATTTGATCGAGATTGAAGAAGCCGAAGAAGTCCATCTGTCCGATCTTGCTTGAATCGCAGACAAGGTAACGCTTGGCGGCGCGATCGCAAGCGAGCGCCTGTAAGCGTCCTTCCTCAAGGTTAGAACAGGAGATGGATTGGGCGAGTACGCCGTTGGTGCCGATAAAGCAAGTGTCGATACCGAGCGGGGCGAGAGCATCTTCGGCGATGGGCCCGACGAAAGAACCCGATCGTTTGCGATACTGTCCTCCCAGGGCCCAGATCTCCACATCGTTACGCGTCTGGAGCATGTTCAGCACGATGATGCTGTTTGTGATGACGCGCAGCTGCATGCGCGGCAGCGCACGGGCGATGAGAGCGCAAGTCGAACCGGGTCCGAGGAAGATGGTGTCGCGCTCTCTGATGAGGTTGACAGCGGTGCGTGCGATATGCTCTTTTTCAGGGGAGCGGATTGAGAGCTTTTCAAAAAACGGGACCTCTTCGGCAATGGGGGAGCCGCTTGAAAGTCGGATGCCACCGTACTCGCGGATGACGCCAGCGCGTCGCGAGAGCTCATCGAAGTCTCTTCGAGCGGTCATTTCAGATATACCAAAGATTGTTGCGGCTTGGGCAACAGTGACCATTCCGCGCTGAGCGCACAGCTCAAGTAATTGTTCGTGACGTTCGGGTTTAAGCATGGCTTGCCAATTGGATTATGCGGTAATGACGGAGGTATAGGCGCGGAGGGCCTCGATGGTCCGGGGGTCTGCGTCCTCGTTAATGAATGCCGCGGTCATATCCTCCAGTGTGGTGAAAAGGCAGAAGTCGCGCCTTCCGACTTTTTCAGCATCTACAACAAGATAACGCTCCTGAGCTCGAGAAAGAGCGTCTGAGAGGACCATGGCTGCATCGGGACGAGAGCCAAAGACCTCGTTTCCAAAAATACCGGTTGCCGAGACGTAGGCCTTGGGAGCGGATAGACCGTAGGGGCCGCGGCCGTTGTATGGCATGGTGAAAACTCGCGTGTCGTGACGCATCATGCCACCAACAAAGAATAGATCTATATGTGGATTGTCGGCTAGCAGGTTCAGCACGGGAAGACTGTTGGTGACGACGCGTATGTCCTCCTGGGGCAAATACGAACACATGAGCTCGAGAGTGGAGCCTCCACCGAGAAAGATCGTATCGCCGGCTGAGACGGTTTGGGCGGCGGCTATAGCAGCGGCACGTTTCTGATCAACTTGAAAACGACGTTTCTCCTCATGCGGGGTCAAACGTGAAAGGGCTGTTCCGTGGGCGGAGTGTGGAAGCTGAGCCCCTCCGTGTACGCGCACAAGAAGGCCCTTGTCGGCAAGCTCGGCCAGGTCACGCCTGATGGTCATATCCGAAACAGATAGGGTATTAGATATCTCGTTTACCGATACCGAATGATGTTGATCGAGCAAGTCGAGAATGGCCTGCTGGCGTTCGGATTTCATGAGTGCCGACTCCCTCATCGAGCGTTTGTTCTTATTTCAATGTAAACGAACAACATAAATAAACGCAAACCGTTCACGAAGGCACATTACCTTTCACCGGTCAAAACATAACGCTCACGGAAAAAACCATCAAATAGGAGGTAAATAGAGCTCATTCCAAAAATCATCTCTTGACCAATAAACAAATATAGACGAACAGAACGAACAGAACGAACAGAACGAACAGAACGAAGAGAATTAATAAGTATGAAAGGACAGAAGATGCGTATCGGTGTCATCCTTGCAAGTCACGGAGAGTTCGCTCAGGCCGCCCTCGGCGCCGTCGAGATGATTGCGGGCAAGCAGCCTGATGTCGTCGCTCTTGGTCTCACCGCCGAGAAGAGCCTGGAGTCTTTCGAGTCCGAGATGCGCGAGGCTTACGAGACCCTCAGCGCCGAGTGCGAACTCGTCGTCACCCTATGCGACATCTACGGCGGCACCCCATTCAACGTGACTACCCGCTGCCTGCTCAACGGCATGAACATGGTTGCCTACACTGGCCTGTCCATGCCCGTTGCGGTCGAGCTCCTGCTCACCCGCGATGGCCTCGATTCCGCCGACGCGGTCCGTGCCCAGCTCACTGCCGCTCACGCCGGGGCCCAGCAGGAGATCAAGGCTCCCGCTCCGGCCGTGGAGGCAGACGAGGACGATTTGGACCTCTAGGCTCGTTAGCCCGTCGATTCGAGTGGCGCTCACCCGTATCCCCCGAGTGGGCGCCTCGATCGAGCAGAGCATTCGTAAACGGTACTGAAGGAACGTGCAAACGAAAAGGAGAACATCATGGCACTCAAACTCGTCGACATCGATGACCGCCTGATCCACGGTCAGGTCGCCACCACTTGGATTCCCGACTTCGGCATCGAATCGGCAATCATTGTCTCGGATAAGGTCGCCAACGACCCCGTCCAGAAGTCCGTCGCCGGCCTCGCCGCCCCCGACATCAAGGTCTCCGTCTTCGGTGTCGAGAAGTTCATTGAGGTCCTCAAGAAGACCGAGCTCAAGAAGGCCACGATGGTGCTCTTCACCAACCCCATCGACGCCCTCAAGCTGCACGAGAACGGCTTGCCGTTCGACTACCTGAACGTCTCCGGCATGCGCTTCAACGAGCAGCGTCATCGCCTGCACAAGAACATGTCCGTCACCGCCGAGGAAAAGGCCGCCTTCGAGGAGCTCATTGGCCTCGGCGTCGACTGCTGGATGCAGACCACCACGCGCGATTCCAAGGAGCCCGTGTCCGAGCTCCTCAAGAACTACTAAGTAAGTAACCATCTCCGGGCATGTGAACCCGGGGCGTGCCCATCGGAGGGAACGATGGGCGAATAGGGAAGGAGAGGCTTATGCTTCAGGCACTTCTGCTCGCCATCTGGGCGGGTCTGTGCACTTGGGACCAGTTCGGTCCCCACCTGGGCTTCCGCAAGCCCCTGCTGGCATCCGTCGGCGTCGGCATCATCCTCGGTGACATGACGACCGCCATCATGATCGGCGCGACCATGGAGCTCATGTGGCTCGGCGTCAACAACATCGGCGCTTATGTTCCGCCGGATGTCATCTCCGGCACCATCGTCGGTGCCGCCCTGGGCATCATGGGTTCCACCGACACCGCCAGCGCCATCGCCCTGGCAGTCGCCATCGGCATCCCCACCGCCACCTTGGTTCAGCAGCTGAACATCTTGGTCATGACCACTAACGTCTCGCTTGTCCACGGTGCCGACAAGGCCATCGAGTCCGGTAAGTTCAACGCCGTCAACAAGTTCTTCTGGACCGGCGCCCTGTGCTTCTTCCTGACCCGCGCCGTTCCCGTCTTCATCGCCACGGGCATCGGCTCCTTCGTGATCGAGGACATCATGGCCTTCCTGCAGAACCAGGTTCCGTGGGTCCTCACCGGCTTCTCCACCGCCGGTGGCATGATGCCCGCCGTCGGTCTGGCCATGCTCCTCACCATGATGATGAAGAAGAACATGTGGATCTTCCTGCTGCTCGGCTTTATCATGGCCGCCTTCCTCAACGTCCCGACCGTGGGCATCGCGCTCGCCGCTTGCGCCGCCGCCGGCGTGTGGGACGTCATTACCGAGGGCCAGAAGAATCAACCCGCCCCTGCCGCCGCCTCTGCCGCCGGCTCCGATGATGACGAGGAGTACGATCTCTAATGGGTAAGATCTCCAACTCCACCCTGAACAAGGTCCTGCTGCGCACCCAGGGTTGCCAATTCGCGCACAACTACGAGCGCATGCAGTCGCTGTCCCTGACCTACTGCTTTGCCCCTGTCCTCGAGGAGCTCTACAAGGACGCCCCCAAGGAGGAGCGCGTTAACGCCATGAAGCGCCACCTCGAGTACTTCAACACCCACCCGCTCGCGATCCCCTTCATCCTTGGCATCACCGCCGCCCTGGAGGAGACCACGGATGAGGATCAGAAGGACACCGTCGTCGGCATCAAGACCTCCCTCATGGGTCCCTTCGCCGGCCTTGGTGACTCCCTGCTGAACCTCACCTGGTTCCCGATCGCCGGCTCCATCGGCGCATCTATGTGCGTCGACAACGGCTCCATTGTGGGTCCGCTCGTGATGTTCTTGCTCATCAACCTGCTGTATTGGCCGCTGAAGTACTTCGGCCTGCACAAGGGTTACGAGATGGGCATGGAGCTCGTCGAGAAGGCGGGCGTCCAGGTCTTCGACCGTCTGGGCAACCTCGCCAACGTGCTGGGCGTCATGGTCACCGGCGGCCTGATCGCCACGACCGTTAAGCTCAAGCTTGCCGTGCAGTTCGCCTTCGGTGAGGGTGACCCGCTGGTGCTCCAGGACCAGCTCGATAAGGTGTTGCCCTTCCTGCTGCCTGTCGTTCTGACTTTCATCTGCTATCGCCTGCTCAAGAAGGGCCAGGGCAAGAACTCCGCCCAGATCATCATCGGTCTGATTGTGTTCTCCCTTGTGTTCGCCGCTATCGGTTTCTACTTCCCGGCGTTCAAGATCTTCGCCTAATCGCGAGCTTATCAAAAGGCAAATCGTTTGATGCCCGCGCCCCGCATGCCGGGCGCGGGCCTCGTTGTCTCATGTGCTCTCCATCGTGCGCGATCGGGGTGCGCTCCATTATGCCCATGTGCCTTTGGCGTATCGCCATCTGGCAAATCCAACTATCGAAAGGATGCCAATGAGAACCGTCCTCGTGCTCATGGATACTCTGCGTCGCGACGTCCTGTCGTGCTACAACCCCGCAACCGACGTCCAGACCCCCAATCTCGATGCCTTTGCCGAGCGTTCCTGCGTGTTCGACAACCACTGGATCGGCTCGGCTCCCTGCATGCCTGCCCGCCGCGACATCCTCACCGGTCGCTACAACTTCCTCGAGCGCCCCTGGGGCCCCATCGAGCCCTTCGATGTGACGCTGCCGGCCTGCCTGCGCGCGAACGGCAACTTCTGCCACATCACCACCGACCACTGCCACTACCTACGCACCGGTGGCGAGGGCTACCTCCAGGAGTTCAACACCTGGGATTACTACCGCGGCCAGGAGGGCGACCCGTGGGTCAGCCGCATCGATGAGCCGAATAACATGCCCGAGACCTTCTACGGGCGCGTGCGCGAGCAGTACCAGAAGAACCGTCAGCTCTGGCCCAACGAAGAGGACATGCCGAGCCCCAAGACCTTCCAGTCCGCCTGCGACTGGATCGACGGCAATGCTGGGGCCGACGACTTCTTCCTCATTGTTGAGACCTTCGACCCGCACGAGCCCTTCGATGTGCCCGACAAGTACATGGAGATGTACGGCGGCACTGGCGAGCTCGACCGCGACTACTTCGAGATTCCTGAGTACAAGCGCGTCTCCGCCACCGACGTCAACAAGGGCGCGGAGGACTACCTGCAGCGCCGCTACAAGGCCCTCGTCACCATGACCGACCGCTGGTTTGGTAGGCTCATCGACAAGCTCGAGGAGCGCGGGATGCTGGACGATACCATGGTCATGGTCACCACCGACCACGGCTATTTCCTGGGCGAGCGCGACTACATGGGCAAAAACTACATGCACCTGTATAACGAGCTCGCGCATCTGCCGTTCATTGTGCACTTCCCGGGTAACGCCCGCGCCGGCGAGCATGCCCGCCAGCTCACTCAGGCAATCGACATCATGCCCACGGTGCTTGAAGCCCACGGCTGCGAGATTCCCGCAGATGTGTGCGGCACCTCCCTCGTGCCGCTCATGACGGATGCTGACGCGCCCACGCGTGGCTACGCCCTGTACGGCGTGCACGCCATGACCGTCAACGTCACCGACGGCCGCTACACCTACTTCCGCGCGCCGGTCGCCGGCAACCAGCCGTGCTTCGAGTACACCGCACTGCCGCACACCATCCGCAAAAAGATGGGTTCGGACTGCCCGGAGGAGATTGAGTGTGGCCGCTACTTCAAACGCACCAAGTACCCGCTGTTCAAGATCCCCTGTAAGAAGCCGGCCCAGATCGAGGGAGCCACGCCGCTCGCCGAGGTCGAGCAGACGATGCTGTTCGACCTTGAGAGTGACTACGGCCAGGTTAATAATCTCGCCGGCAAGGACGACCACGCCGAACAGCGCATGATTGACCTGCTGCTGCGCGGCCTGGAGGAGCATGAGTCCCCGGCCGAGCAAAAGGAGCGCCTGGGCTTGGCCTAAGATTCATGCGGTGATTGTGCGGGCCGGATGCGCCGCCTCGGGTAAGGAAGTGGTTTCCGGCCCGATGAGTGAGGGCTAGCCTGTGCGAAGGGGGGTATGTGCCATGTGCGCGAAGCATATTGGCTTTTTGATAAAACCGGCATCGAGTGCTTGCAACATGCGGTGCAGGTACTGCTTTTACTGCGATGTCGCTGCTCATCGCGAGGAGCGGAGCGCCCGCGTCATGGGCGAAGACGTGGCAAGTGCCATCATCGACCGTGCACTCGCCGTGGCGAGTGATGCGCACATTTCTTTCGCCTTCCAGGGCGGCGAGCCCACCCTGGCCGGCCTTGACTTCTTCCATTCGTTCGTCGCGCGGGTGGAGGAGCGCCGTGAGAACCAGCGGGTGAGCTGGGCGTTGCAGACCAACGGCTACCTGATCGAAGAGGAATGGGCCGAGTTCTTCCGCGAGCACGGGTTCCTCATCGGAGTCTCGGTTGACGCTTATCGCGACCTGCACGATTCGATGCGTCCCGATGCGCACGGTGCCGCTACGTACGCGCGCGTCATGAGCGGCGTTCGCCTGCTGCGCGAGCGCGGCGTGGACGTCAACATACTCTCGGTCCTCACCTCGCAGATGGCGGCGCATCCACAGCGCGTCTTCTCCTTCATCAAGCAGGAGAAGATCACCCATATCCAGTTCATCCCGTGCCTGCCGGGCCTCGACGATGAGCGGGACACGTTCTCGCTCGACCCGCGTGCCTTCTCCTCGTTCTACCGCCGCTTGTTCGACTTGTGGTGGCGCGAGCTCGGTGCTGGGCGCTATGTGAGCATCTGGCTGTTCGAGAACGTCATGCAGATGGCGCTCGGGCAGTTTCCGTCGCAGTGCGGTATGCTCGGCCGCTGCGCTCCGCAGTTCGTGGTGGAAAGCGACGGTTCGGTGTATCCGTGCGACTTCTATGCGCTGGATGAGTACCGCGTGGGCGATATTCGCGTCGATTCCCTTGAGGCAATGGCGACCTGTGAGACCATGCGCATGTTTTTGAACGAGCCGCGTCGCGATTGCGCGCGGTGCGCCGATTGCCCCTTTGAGGGCATTTGCCATCGCAACTGCAAGCGCCTGAACATCGCCTATTACGATGCGGGCTACTGCGGGCTGCGTGAGTTTTTGGAGTACGCCTATCCCGGCCTGCAGCGCGTGGCTCGCATGTTCACGCGGCGCTGATCCTGCCCGGGTTTTGCCTCGTCGTAGTTGTGTGGGGCTCTGCGCCCCTCCCGCCTTGACCACTCAATCTTCATCCCGTTCCCGTGAGTTTGGAGTTCCCTATGCCCCAGCAACCCAACGTTCTCCTTATCATGTGCGACCAGATGCGCGGCGACTGCCTGGGTATCGACGGCCATCCGGACGTGCAGACGCCCTACTTGGACACGCTCGCCGCCGACGGCATGCTGTTCGAGAACGCCTACTCCGCCTGCCCGAGTTGCATCCCGGCGCGCGCCGCCCTCTTTTGCGGCAAGACGCCCGCGGGCACGGGCCGCGTGGGTTACCAGGACGGTATCGCGTGGGAGTACGACCATATGCTCGCGCAGGAGATGCGCGACGGCGGCTACCAGACCGCCGTGGTAGGCAAGATGCACGTGCATCCGCCGCGTTTGGGCTGCGGCTTCGAGCACATGCGCCTGCATGACGGCTACATCGGCCACTACCGCAAGGCGAACCTGCCGTACTGGATGCACCAGAACGTCTCCGACGACTACATGCGCTTCCTCAAAAATGAACTGGGCGAATTCGCCGACGTGAACGGTTCGGGCGTTGAGAACAACTCCTGGATCACCCATCCCTGGGCCTACGAGGAGCGCCTGCACCCCACCAACTGGGTGGTGGACGAGTCCATCCGCTTTTTGGAGACCCGCGATCGCACGCGCCCGTTCTTCCTCATGACGAGCTTCGTGCGGCCCCACCCGCCCTTCGACGCGCCGCAGACCTACTTCGATCTGTACCGCGACATGGAGCTGCGCGCGCCTGCCGCTGGCGATTGGGATGACGCCGATGCCACCGAGCGCGATGGCATGATCTTGGACAGCGTGCACGGCTGCCGCGACGCCGAGCTGCGCCGCGAGGCCATGGCGGGCTATTATGCCTGCATCACACATATGGACCACCAGATCGGCCGGCTCATCACGGCGCTCGAGAACGACGAGACCTACCACGACACCGTGATCGTGTTCTGCTCCGACCACGGCGAGATGCTCTTTGACCACAGTCTCTTTCGCAAGGTGTTGCCCTACGAGGGCTCCGCGCGCATCCCCTTCATCGTGCACGTGGGCAAAAACGTCGATGTGCCGGGCGGCGAGCGCGTTCGCGGCGTGAGCGAGAGCACGGTGGAACTCATGGACCTTATGCCCACCATCCTCGAGGCGTGCGACCTGCCCGTGCCCGAGGGCGTGGAGGGCGCCTCGCTCATGGGCGAGCTTACCGGCGCCGCGCCGCTGAACCGTGCATACCTGCACGGCGAGCACAGCGGCAGCCGCGAGCAGTCCAACCAGTGGATCGTGACCCCGCATGACAAGTACATCTGGTTCACACGGACCGGGATGGAGCAGTATTTCGACCTGGACGCCGATCCGCGTGAGGAGCACGACCTCATCGACGCTCCGGAGCGCGCCGCGCGCATCGCCGTGCTCCGTGCCTGCCTGATTGAGGAGCTCGCTGGTCGCGAAGAGGGATATGTTCGTGACGGCGAGTTGGTGGCGGGACGTGCGCCCGCCGTTATGCTTGAGCGCCCCCGGCCCTCGCGCCTCCAACGTTAAGAGAAAGGCCTATCCATGGATATGAAGACGATCGGCATTGTGGTCGTAGTGGTTGCGGTCGGGTTCACCATTTACATGGAGGTCCAAAAGCGCACAACCTTCGCCAAGCTCGAGGCGTACCTGCGCGAGGGCGACCTCAACAACTACCTCAAGGTCCTGAACCGCCCGCTCACTAGCGTGCTGTACCCCAAGTACAACGTGCTTTTCATGCGCTTGAACGCAGCTCTTGCCATGGATGACGTCGAGGCATCCGAGCGCATCATCCGCGAGATGGGTTCGCTCAAGATGAGCGAGGAGCAGACACTCGCGCTGGCGGCAAAGGCGTTCTCCTTCTACGTGGAGATCGGGGATGAGCCCCACGCACGCGAGGTGCTCTCCTACCTCGAGGAGCACGGTGATCGCGAGGCTGCGCGTGCCGACCGTCGCACCTATGACGTCTTCCTCAAGGGCTCGTATGCCTATATCGACGAGATGGAGCGCGCGTTGTCGGAGGCGGCTGGCATGGAAGAGGCCCTGCTCTGCCAGATGCTCTCGGTTCAGTACGAGAACAAGGGTGACGAGGGGCGCGCCGCGTCCTATTGCGAGCGCGCTGAGCGGACGCTCGCAGCAGCCATGCCTGACAAGTAGGGAAGAGTCTAGGCGCTTCATATGCTAGCAATCGTATTCGCCATTGCGTTTTTCGCCTCTACCATCAGTGCCATCTGCGGTGTCGGCGGGGCATCATCATTAAGCCCGTGATGGACGCCGTGGGTGTCGCCGACGTGGCGACCATCAACTTCCTGTCCGGATGCACCGCGAGGACAACATCGGGCACTTCGCCATGAGCGTTTCCACCGCGCTGCTGCTCGACGTCGTCTACGCGTGCATCTTCAACCAGGATTACTTCGCTAACTACTAGCGGCGTGTCGAGACGGTGCGCGGGCCATTGATGGACTCGGCAGGCAGATTGGCGGGGACGCCTAGCCCTTGGCGCAACGGTGCTCCGCATGAGCGGCGTAAATAGGGACATATCGCGCAGCAGCGTTCGAGATATGTAAAAGTCCACAACCATACGCTGCGGTTTTGAATGATACGAACGCTTGCAATTCGTTGCATAGGGTGTTGCTCGATCGATAGGAGCTTGTTCGGATGGGTCCTCAATACATCTTGGTCTTCGCGGTATGCTTCCTGGCGTCGCTTCTGGGGCCGCTCTGTGGCATCGGCGGCGGCGTGATCATCAAGCCCGTGGTCGACGCGATGAACGTCATGAGCGTGAGCACGGTGAGCTTCCTCTCGAGCATGTCGGTGCTCATCATGTCGCTCTCCACGCTCGCGCAGAACGCGGCGAGCGGGCAGTCTGATATCGACGCGCGGGCGATGTCGCCCATCGCCGTCAGCTCCGCGGTGGGCGGCGTGATCGGCAAGATGTTGTTCAACCGGCTGGGGTCCGTGTTCCCCGACGCCGAGCTCGTCGGCGCGGTCCAGGCCGCCGTGCTCATCGTGCTCGCCGTCCTCGTGCTGGCCTACACGCTCAACAAGGCGCGCATCAAGGGCCTCAAGCTCGAGAATGCGTGGGCGCAGGCGCTCATAGGGTTCTGCGCCGGGGCGTGCCGGTCCTTCCTCGGCATCGGCGGCGGCCCCTTCAACCTGGCCATCCTCGTCTTCTTCTTCGCCATGGAGAGCAAGCCCGCCGCGCAGGCGTCGCTGTTCATCATCGCGTTCTCGCAGACGGCGAGCCTCATCTACACGCTGGCCACGGGCAGCGTGCCCGCGTTCCTCCCCGTGGTCCTGCTGGGCATGGCGGCGATGGCGGTGCTTGGGTCGGTCGTGGGGCGCCGCCTGCTGCGCCGGATGGACTCGGCGGCGGTCGATAAGCTCTACGTGTTCGCCCTCGTGCTCATCATCGTGATCTGCACGTACAATTTCATCCGGTTCTCGGTGCTCTAGTTCTTCGCCCCGAAACGGGATGCCGCGATAATGGAGCTGGAGCGCGGGCCTTCCTCTTCTGCCTTGAGGAGGTCGCCGTGTCCCGCTCGTCTCATGAGCGCCGATGGTGTTGAAGTCCTCTTGGCAATAAGTCGCGGCAGCGTCAGCCGCCAATTCAAAAAAGCCACAGGCGGAAGGCAAACCGCTTCAAAGCAAATTCACCCTCCAACAAATAGTGGATCCCCAACAAAGTCTTTAGCCTGAGCGAGCAGAGTTAAGCAGGCGTCAACGTGTCGTCTCCCAAGCCCGGCAGAGCAGCAACCTTAATATATTTCGCCGCCGCTCTGCCGGCCCCAGGCGACTCCGCGCACTTTACCTGCGTAAACAATGTGAGTGAAATATGAATCTCGATGGATACGCCCGCAGCCGTGTATACTAAACAGCTGTGTGAAACCAGGGGAGTATTCTGGCTGGACAAAATGCCTGCTTAATAGGGTTGTCAGGTAGTCCGGACGCAATACAAGGCTGGGGAGCATGTCGTGTAAGTAGTGGTCCTCTAGGGGCGTACGCTCGGTGGCGTACGCATTGTCCCAAGACCACGCGAGAGTTGGGATCATATCTTGATCAGCATGATTCTCGGCCGCAAGATTGGCATGACCCAGGTTTGGGACGAGGACGACAACGTCGTTCCCGTCACGGTCATCCAGGCTGGCCCCTGCGCTGTCTCGCAGGTTAAAACTCAGGCAACCGACGGCTATGACGCCGTCCAGATCGGTTTCGGCGACATCAAGGCCAAGAACGTGAACAAGCCCATGGCTGGTCACTTCGCCAAGGCCGGCGTCGAGCCTGTCCGCTTCCTTCGTGAGGTCCGCGTCGAGAACGGCGAGGAGCACAAGGTCGGCGAGGTCGTCACCGTCGCTGATTTCGCTGATGTCGAGAAGGTCGACGTCATCGGTACCTCCAAGGGTAAGGGCTTCCAGGGTCGCATCAAGCGCTGGGGTCAGCGCCGCGGTCCTATGACGCATGGTTCTCACTTCCAGCGTCACCCCGGTTCTATCGGTCAGTGCGCCTATCCTGCGCGCGTCCTCAAGGGCGTCAAGATGGCCGGTCACATGGGTAACGAGCGCGTTACCGTCAAGAACCTTTCCGTTGTCCGCATCGATGCCGAGCAGAACCTCATCTTGGTCAAGGGCGCTGTCCCGGGTGCCAAGAATGGTCTCGTCGCCATCCGTATGGCCTAAGGGCCCAGCCCATTTAGCCCAGCGTCATACCAAGGAGAACACTTAAATGGCAAAGTTTGAAGTAAAGAACAGCGAGGGCAAGAAGGTCGCCGAGGCCGAGCTCGCCGCTGAGGTGTACGGCATCGAGCCGAACATCCACGTTATGCACCACATCGTCAAGTGCCAGATGGCCTCTTGGCGTCAGGGCACCCAGTCTGCTAAGGGTCGCTCTGAGGTTTCCGGTGGCGGCAAGAAGCCTTGGCGTCAGAAGGGCACCGGTCGTGCCCGCCAGGGTTCCATCCGTGCTGCTCAGTGGCGTCACGGTGGCGTTGTCTTCGCCCCCAAGCCCCGTTCCTACGCTAAGCGTATGAACAACAAGGAGGTCAAGCTGGCTATGCGCTCCGCGCTGTCCGCCAAGCTGGCCGATGGCGAGCTCGTGCTCGTCGACGACTACGGCTTCGAGAAGCCTTCCACCAAGGCTGCCGTCGCCATGCTCAAGGCTCTTGGCCTTGAGGGCAAGCGTCTGACCATCATCGTTCGCGATGATGACGTGAATGCCTACCTGTCGTTCCGCAACATTCCCAAGACGTTCATCATCACTGCCGACGAGGCCAACACCTACGATCTCGTCAACAACAACGCCGTGCTGATGCCCGCCGACATCGCCGCTCACTTCGGGGAGGTGCTTGCATAAATGACCGCCCACGAGATCATCATCCGTCCGATCGTGTCCGAGCGTTCCTTCTCCGGCATGGAGCAGAACAAGTACACGTTCGAGGTCGCCAAGGATGCTAACAAGTATCAGATCAAGGACGCTGTCGAGGAGATTTTCGGCGTCAAGGTCGTTCGCGTGAACACCCTGACGGTCAAGCCCAAGACCAAGCGCGTGCGCTATGTCGCCGGCAAGACCCGTTCTTGGAAGAAGGCCATCGTCACGCTGGCCGAGGGCGACACCATCGAGGTCTTTGGCAACCAGGCCTAAGACTCGCTGCTGTTGAGTGAGCTCATGCCTCCCAACTAGGGGAGGCGAGAGCTCTAGGTTTTGGGTGTATAAAATGGACACGCCCGGAACCGTGTATAAGTCCGGTGTCATCGCACCCGAGGCAGAACCTCGAATCCCTGTCTGCGATGGCTAACGGATTCCTATTGAAAGGGATTGTAATGGCTGTAAAGCACCTTAAGCCGACCTCCGCTGGTAGGCGTTGGCAGACGATCTCCGATTTCTCCGAGATCACCTGCACCAAGCCCGAGAAGTCTCTTCTCGAGCCCCTGCCCAAGAAGGCCGGTCGTAACAACAACGGCCGCATCACCACCCGCCACCAGGGCGGCGGCGTGAAGCGTCGTTACCGCGTGATCGACTTCAAGCGCAACAAGGACGGCGTGCCCGCCAAGGTTGCCACGATCGAGTACGATCCGAACCGTTCCGCTCGCATCGCTCTGCTGCACTACGCTGACGGTGAGAAGCGCTACATCCTGGCCCCCAAGGGCCTCGAGGTCGGTCAGACCATCATGTCCGGTTCTGACGCCGACATCAAGCCGGGCAACGCTCTGCCCCTCGCCGACATCCCCGTCGGTACGCTCATCCACGCCGTCGAGTTCCAGCCGGGCAAGGGCGCTGCTATCGCCCGTTCCGCCGGTAACTCCTGCCAGCTGATGGGTAAGGAGGGCAAGTACGCTATCGTCCGTATGCCTTCCTCCGAGATGCGCCGCATCCTCGTTACCTGCCGCGCCACCGTCGGTGAGGTCGGCAACGCCGATCACGCCAACATCGTCATCGGCAAGGCCGGCCGTAAGCGTCACATGAACGTGCGCCCGACCGTCCGCGGTACCGTCATGAACCCTGTCGACCACCCGCACGGCGGTGGCGAGGGCAAGAACCACACCTCTGGTCGTCCCTCTGTTACCCCCTGGGGTAAGCCGACGAAGGGCCTTCGTACGCGCAAGAAGAAGAAGGTCTCGAACCAGCACATCATTCGTCGCCGTAAGAAGTAATTTCGGATACCGAGTTTTAGGAGAAAGCACTTATGAGCAGAAGTCTCAAAAAGGGCCCGTTCGTGGAGACTCGCCTTCTCTCGCGTATCACCGCGATGAACGAGGCTGGCAAGAAGGACGTCGTGAAGACCTGGTCCCGCGCGTCCACCATCTTCCCCGAGATGGTTGGTCACACCATCGCCGTCCACGACGGCCGCAAGCATGTGCCCGTGTATGTTACCGAGTCCATGGTTGGTCACAAGCTCGGCGAGTTCGCGCCGACTCGTACGTTCCGTGGCCACAAGGCCAAATAGGGGGTTAACCGTAAATGGCAACTAAGTCTATTGAAACTGAGGCCACCGAGGTTCGCGCCGTCGCTAAGTACGTGCGTGTTTCCCCCAGCAAGGCCCGCCTGGTGGTCGATCTGATCCGCCGCAAGCCTGTCGCTCAGGCCTTCGACATCCTCCACTTCTGCGACCGCGCTGTCGCCGTGGATGTCGAGAAGGTTCTCCGTTCCGCCGTTGCGAACGCCGAGAACAACAACGGTCTGCGTGCCGACAACCTGGTTGTCGCCGCTGCCTATGTTGACGAGGGTCCGACGCTTAAGCGCATCCGTCCCCGCGCCAAGGGTTCCGCTTCTCGCATTCTGAAGCGTACTGCCCACATCACCGTCGTCGTTGCTCCTCGAAAGGAGGCGTAAAGCTGTATGGGTCAGAAAGTCTACCCCACCGGCTTCCGTCTTGGCATCACCGAGAACTGGCGCTCCCGCTGGTTCGCAGAGAAGGATTACGCTAAGACCCTCGGTAACGATCTCGAGATCCGCAAGTACCTCGAGAAGCGTCTTTCCCGCGCAGCTGTCTCCCGCGTCGAGATCGAGCGCGCTGGCGACAAGGTGAAGGTCATCATCCTCACCGCTCGCCCCGGCGTTGTCATCGGTAAGAAGGGTGCCGAGATCGATACTCTCCGCACCGAGCTCGAGAAGGTCGCTGGCGTCTCCAAGGGCCAGCTCTCCGTCGACGTTGTCGAGATCAAGCGCCCCGAGCTCGACGCCAACCTCGTTGCTCAGTCTATCGCCGAGCAGCTCGAGGGCCGCGTTGCCTTCCGTCGCGCTATGCGCAAGGCTGTCCAGTCCGCCCGCAAGGCCGGCGCTAAGGGCATCCGTATCCAGTGCTCAGGTCGTCTCGGCGGTGCCGAGATGGGCCGTCGTGAGTGGTACCGCGAGGGTCGCGTGCCTCTGCACACCCTCCGTGCCAAGATCGACTACGGCACGGCTGTCGCCAGCACCACCATGGGCGCTTGCGGCGTGAAGGTCTGGATCTACCTGGGCGAGAAGCTCCCGGGCCAGCCTGTTCCCAACCCTGCACTCGAGGGCTCTTCCCGTCCTCGTCGTCGTAACTCCGAGAGGAGGGGTCAGTAGTGCTTGCCCCTAAGCGTATTCTTCACCGCAAGGTGCAGCGTGGCTCCATGAAGGGCCAGGCCAAGGGTAATACCGAGCTGCATTTCGGCGAGTTTGGTATCCAGGCTCTCGAGGCCCATTGGATTACCAACCGTCAGATCGAGGCTGCTCGTATTGCCATGACCCGCTACATGAAGCGTGGCGGTCGTGTCTACATTACGATCTTCCCCGATAAGCCCATCACCAAGAAGCCTGCCGAGACTCGCATGGGTTCTGGTAAGGGTAACCCCGAGGAGTGGGTGGCCGTCGTCAAGCCCGGCCGCATCATGTTTGAGGTCAAGGGCGTGCCCGAGGAGGTCGCTCGCGAGGCTCTGCGTCTTGCTCAGCACAAGCTCCCCATCAAGACCAAGATTGTGGTTGCCAAGAACGCTGAGCAGCGCATCGAGAAGGAAATGGCTGAGGAGGCCGCTCTCGAGGCCAAGTGGGCTGCTGAGGATGCCGCCGCCGCCAAGGAGGAGAACTAATGAAGCCCGCAGAGATTCGTGAGCTCTCGGACGCTCAGCTCGTTGAGAAGCTGAAGGAAATGCGCGCCGAGCTCTTTAACCTTCGTTTCCAGATGGCCACCAGCCAGCTGGACAACACCGCTCGCGTCAACACCGTGAAGAAGGACATCGCTCGCGTCCTCACGGAGCAGCGCGCCCGCGAGATCGCAGCGGAGAAGTCCGCTGTCGCCGAGTAGGACCTAAGGAGAGAACATGACTGATTCGCGTAACTCGCGTAAGGTCCGTACGGGTGTCGTTACCTCCGTCTCCGGTGCCAAGACCATTGTCGTCACCGTCACCGAGCGCAAGCGTCACGCCAAGTACGGCAAGATGATGACCAGCTCCAAGAAGCTGCACGCTCACGACGAGGAGTGCACGGCTGGCGTGGGCGATACCGTCCGCGTTATGGAGACCCGTCCTATGTCCAAGATGAAGCGTTGGCGCCTCATCGAGGTCGTCGAGCGCGCTAAATAAGCAGTCGCTCTTACGACTTGTACGTTTCCGAAGATGTGCGTATGCCTGGCTTGCATACCACGGCCGTATAAAGGCTGCGCACCTCTCTTCGGTTCTTAGTTCGGAGGAACATCTACCATGATTCAGATGCAAACCATGCTGAACGTCGCCGACAACTCCGGCGCTCGCAAGATTCGCTGCATCAAGGTGCTTGGCGGTTCCAAGCGTCGTTATGCAGGCATCGGCGATGTGTTCATCGGTGCTGTCCAGGAGGCTACCCCTGGTGCCAACGTCAAGAAGAAGGACGTTGTCCGTTGCGTCGTCGTTCGCACCGTTAAGGAGATCCGCCGCAAGGATGGCTCCTACATTCGCTTTGATGAGAACGCCTGCGTTGTCATCAACAACGATGGTTCGCCCGTCGGCACCCGTATCTTCGGGCCCGTCGCTCGCGAGCTTCGTGACAAGAAGTACATGAAGATCGTCTCGCTCGCTCCCGAGACCCTGTAGTTAGGGGAGATATATGTATATCAAGAAGGGCGATAAGGTCCAGGTTCTCTCTGGTAAGGATCGCGGCAAGCAGGGCGTTATCCTGCGTGCTCTCCCCGCCGAGAACAAGGTCGTTGTCGAGGGCGTTTCGGTCGTCAAGAAGGCCGTCAAGCCCAACGCTGCCAACCAGCAGGGCGGCATCGTTTCGCAGGAGGCTCCCATCGATGCCTCCAACGTCAATCTCGTCTGCCCCGAGTGCGGTAAGGTTACCCGCGTCGGTCACGAGAAGGACGGCAAGAACAAGCTGCGCGTCTGCAAGAAGTGCGGCCACAAGTTCTAAGCTGCCCGCAACATCAAGTTGCTAGCAAAGGCCCGGATGCCACGGCACCCGGGCCTTTTTCTATCCCCACTCGATGGCTTCGGTTCTGCCGTCCCGTCATTCCGGTTGCATCCAGTTTTCGGTGCCGTCTCGAATCGAGTGCCGCCAGGTGATACCCTGTCGCGTTTCGTCGGCTTCGGGGACAAAAGTCGGGACAACTCCAAAAACTATTTTCGAACTCAGGGCTTTGAGTTTTTGTTTTTGTCCCAAAGGGCGCGGCGGGATGCCTTTGGAGGCTCGATAGCGCCGAAAACGCCCGTTTTGAAACTTAAATGCCTTTTCGCGTGCAAGCCGCCAGCTGCAATAGGAAGTGAATCAACGCAGGTGGCTTTCAAGCAGTTTGCAAAACTGCAGGTCGCAGGTCTTCATTGCCAGTAGGAGAAATGAGTAGTCTCAGGTGGCTTGCCCATGAGTTGACGAACGGGATTTGAGATTACGCTGACGTCCGGAAACGCTTCGAGCACGGCGTTACGTTTTTGGGGTTTGGGCGTAGCCCCTGCACCCGCGAGCGCGGGCCTTAAGCCCGCCGAGAGGGTGACGCGTCGAAAACGAAGGGGAAAGAGAGAAGGGGCCGTCCCTATCATTCAGGTTGCGACCGAAGAAGACAAGGAGACCCCCTGAGCCTGAATGATGCCCCACAGACCGCGTCCGACCGAGCTCAAGCCGAGCTTTTCCTGACGTCCGCCTTCGCGAAGATGATGGCTGGATTGGCTATGGATTGGCAACACTTATTTGGACGATTCCGGGAGGGACGGCCCCGCCTCCCTGAACTCGACCGGCGACATGTAGCCCAGCGTCGAGTGGATCCTGAAGTTGTTGTACCAGTGCACGTAATCCAAGAGCTTGGCTCGGAGCTCGCGCGTCCCTCCTCGGTCCTTCGGAGTGGCCGACGATCTCCCCGTTGCAGAGGTCGACGAGCAGGCAGACGTAGTTCCACGACGCCCCGACGCGCACGCAGGCCAAGTCGCTGCATATATGGGTGCACGGCGCCCTGCCGCCGAAGCCGCGCGCGACGACGTTCGACACGTCGGCCTCGTTGACCGCCCCGGGGTGCACCTTGAACCTCTTCCTGCCGTATGCGCCGGCCAGGCCGTTCTCCCTCATGATGCGGCAGACGCGGCGCCGGCTGACGGTAACGCCCGACCTCCCGGGCGACGCCTTGATCTTGCGCGATCCGTTCCGGCCCTTGCTGGCGGCGTGCGCCGCCGCGGCCGCCGTCGCCCCCGACATTAAGGTCCTCAAGGGCCGCGTCGTCTCCGGCGACCAGTTCGTCTCGCCCGCGGAACAGAAGGAGCGAATCCTCGCGGCCTTCGGCGACCTGTGCTGCGAGATGGAGGGCTGCACCATCGCGCAGGCCTCCTATCTCAACGGCGTGCCCCTCGTCGTCGTGCGCGCCATCAGCGACAAGCCCTGCGCCGAGGGCCGGGTCGTCGACTACAACACCTTCGAGAAGAAGGCCGCCTGCGACTGCGCCCGCATCGCCGCGCGCATGGTTAAGCTTTAGGCCCGGCGCGCCGGGGCCCTTTCCAAAGCGAAGTGTCGAGCCGAAGTGTTGAGCGTCGGCCCTGAATGTTCAATGGCCGTTGTTTTCTGCCCCTCAAGTGGTGGACTTTTCCTCGGAGCTGTTGATTCCCCCACGCGCCCCCTTCCGTTCTCTGTTCTCCCCTTATACTCCTTGTACGAGGAGGTAAGAAGTCATGGACAAGACCACACAGGACAGCTTGGCAAAGAAACCCGTCGACATGAGGGACAGGATTCTCGAGCATCTCGAGGCCCTCACCTCTGCCGTCTCGCTCGACGACCTTGCCCGTCTGTCCACCTCCGACATCGCCGAGACGCTCATCATCTCCAGGAGCCTGGCGAGCCAGTACCTCAACGACCTTGTTCGCGCCGGTCTTGTGGTTAAGGTGGCGGGCAGGCCTGTCCGTTATTTTCATCGCCGCGCGTTCCAGAAGCGTTTTCAGGTAAAGCTCTCTGCAAGCGAGTATGCCTCGCTCGCCGACCTCATCCAGGCGACGGGAATCGCCGATCACCGCGACTTCGCGCGTGCCGTGGGCTTCGACATGAGCCTCAGCTCCGTTGTCGAGCAGTGCAAGGCTGCGGTTCAGTACCCTCCGTTTGGCCTGCCCATCCTCTTGAGCGGCGGCGTGGGTGTCGGTAAGTCTTTCCTTTCTCGCCTTGTGTACGAGTACGGCAAGAACCAGGGCTTGCTGTCCCGCGACTCCTCCTATGTGCGCATCGACTGCGCCGGGGTCCCGGACGCCGCCTCGTTCAACGGGCTTCTTGACGAGTCGATCGCGAAAGCGCGCGGGGGTGTGGTCTTTGTCAACGGCATCGAGGCACTCTCTCCCTCTGCGATGGAGCACTGCCTTGCGACGGCCCTCGGGCTCGATGCCTCCCAGGATGCGCCGCGCGCTCGCCTCGTTCTTTCGACGACGCTTTCCGCCGATGACCTGAAGGTTTCCTCGGCCTACAGCAAAATGCCCATCTGTGCCCGCGTCCCCTCACTCAAGGAGCGGACCCCCGAGGAGCGCGAGGATCTCATCTTGAGCTTCCTGCGCAGCGAGGGGTGCCGAATCGGTTCTGATGTGAAGATCAGCCGCGGCGCATACCGTTGCCTCGTGAACGCGGACTTTTCCGATAACATCGCCGGCTTGCGCGCCTGCGTGACGAACTGCTGTGCCAAAGCGTTCCTCAATCGCGAGGGCGACTACGTCGTCGTTCGCCCGTATCTTCTTCCCAGCGGGCTCCTCTCCTCCGCGCAGATCGATCAACAGCCCGACGATGGCGTTCTGATCGACGCGTCTCTGGATGCCGCCGAGAGCACAGGGCCGGTCGAGCAGGCGCTCGATGCCCTGTGCTCCCTCGATGAGCGATTCTGCGCCGGGGAGCTCTCTGTCTCCGAGCTTGTCTCGCAAGCTGTCTCCGCTGTGCGCGGCGTTGAGGATCACTTGATCTTCGACCACGGCGTCGCCTCCTCGAGGTCGCGCGCCTTCGAGCGCGTCGTGGGCGCGGTCCTTGCCGACGCAGGCTCTTCTTATGGCATCGAGCTTTCGAGGAAGGTCGCTTTTCTACTGGCCCAGGAGATTTGCCTGCAGTTGTGGCCGGGTATCGGCCTGGCTAAGCGAAAGTCTGCCTGTGCGGAGCAAATCTCCCATCTCCTCGGTGCCGTGACCTCCGAATTGCCGTTTGCCTCGAGTGTCTCCGATCAGGTCGCCGCAGACGTGGAAGGGGCGCTGGGAATCTCGCTCGATCACTTCACGAAGACGCTTCTGACGCTGTGCGTCGCATCGGAGTCTCGCGATGCGAAGACCCTTCGGACGCTCTGCGTCATCTTGTCCCACGGCTACTCAACGGCGACGAGCATCGCCGACGCGGCGAACCGTATGCTCGGCATGCATGTGTACGAGGCTGTCGACATGCCCTACGACCAGCAGCTGAAGGACATCGTCGGTCCGCTCCAGCGCCTCGTCGACCGCCATTCCTACTGCACCGGGGTCGTGTTCCTCGTCGACATGGGCTCCTTGGAGGAGGCCTATAAGGCCCTCGAGAACGTTACCGACTCCACTATCGGCGTGGTGAACAACGTCTCTACCGGTCTTGCGCTCGAGATCGGGGTCGGGCTGCTCGGCGGCAAGTCCATCGCCGAGGTTCTTGGCGATGCGACCGCCGCGTGCGTGACGCACTGCAAGGTGATCGAGCGCGTCAACCGTGAGGACGCCATCGTCTTCTGCTCCGAGTCCGGGGTCGACGCCGCGGAGAGGATACGCCAGCTCGTCTCGCAGAGCCTCCCGCGCACCATAGGCGCGCGCCTGCTCACGAGGCCCTTCAAGCAGCTCGTCGCGAACGGGTCGAACGACGCCGTTTTCTCCGAGCACCGCGTCTGCGCCGTCATCGGCACGGGAGACCCCGGGGTCGCCTCCGTCCCCTTCGTCGCCCTCGAGGACATCATGTCGACGGCGTCCGCCTCTAAGGTTGATGCCGTGTTCGGCAGGTGGCTTGACGCTTCCGAGCTCTCTTCTTTCCACGAGAAGCTGCTCTCGAACATGACGCTGCAGAACGTCATCCGCTCCATCACCATCCTCGACCCGGAGCGGCTATTCCATGAGATCGAGAGCGCCGTGCACGAGCTTCAGCGCAGGACAGGCGAGAAGATCGGCAGCAACGCCATCATTGGGCTCTACGTTCACCTCTGCTGTCTCGTCGAGCGCCTTGTTACCAGAAACCCCATTGAGACCTACGTTGGCCAGGACCGCTTCGAGGAGGAACGCGCCGATTTCATCGAGTCCTTCAGGCAGAGCTTCTCGAGCATCTCGACGCGCTATCGCGTAGAGGTTCCCGTAAGCGAGATCGCATATGTCTTCGACTACATAAGCGTGAGCGCCGCCCCGGCGCGAGAAGAGCGCCTCGGCTCCTCGGACCTCCTGCTCGACGAGTGACCTTCCCCACGCCGCCGCAAGCTGACCGCGCGTCCTCAATAATCCGATAACCCCTTGCCCGGCGCGAATCCGGATAGCGCCGAGGCAGTACCGAACGCAAAACTTCATTTGATAGGAGCAAACATGAGTGTTGTTATGGCACGAATCGACAATCGCCTGCTTCACGGCATCATCGTGACGCAGTGGGCCCCGGTGTCGGGCGCGACCCGAGTCATGGTCATCGACGACAAGGTCGCCGGCGACGAGGTCCTGAAGTCCACCATGAGGATGGCGCGCCCCGCGGGCATGGCCGTTTCGATCATCTCCGAGCAGACCGCGCTCAAGAACTTCGCCGCGGGCAAGTACGACCGCGAGAAGGTCTTCGTCATCGCCAAGGAGCCCGAGACGATGCTTCGCCTGGTCGAGTCGGGCGTCGAGCTCCCGTCGCTGGTCGTCGGCGGCTCGCTCGTCAAGGAGGACGGCATCCAGCTCACCCAGCGCGCCTACGCCTCCGCCGAGAACGTCCAGAGCTACAAGGCGCTCATCGCCCGTGGCGTCAAGGTGACGGCCCAGTTCGTGCCCGCCGACAAGCCCGTCTCCGTCGCAGACCTCATCTAAGGGGGAAATATGGTCAACTTCACTATCCTGCAGGTCGTCCTTTTGACCCTGCTGGCCTTCATCAAGCACGTGGACTACTACGGCATCCCGATGATCTTCGTCAATTACGCCGTTTTCTGGGGCCTCATCACCGGAGTCGTCATGGGCGACTGGAAGACCGGCCTTGTCATCGGCGGCACCATTCAGCTCATGCAGCTCGGCGTCGCGGGCTTCGGCGGCTCCTCCATTCCCGACTACGGCACGATGGCCATCATCGCCACCGCCTACGGCGTGACCCTGGGCTCCGACACGGGCCTCGCCATCGGCCTGCCGGTCGGCATGCTCGGCATCCAGCTCGACGTCGTCGCCAAGATCCTCAACGGCTTTGTCGTCGAGAAGTCCCAGAAGTTCTGCAACGAGGGTAAGTTCAATCAGATGAACGCCATCCTGTGGGTCTGCCCCGCGCTCTTCGGCCTGTGCGCCGCCCTGCCCGTCTTTGTCTCCGTGACGCTCGGCCAGCCCGCCGTCAACTGGCTCCTCGAGGTCATGCCCCAGTGGTTCCTCTCCGGCCTCACCCTCGCCGGCAAGATGCTCCCGGCCGTCGGTATCGCCATGCTGCTCCGCTACATGCCAACCGCCAAGTACTTCCAGTACCTGCTCGCCGGCTTCTTCCTCTCGGCCTTCCTGAACGTGCCCATCATCGGCGCCGCCATCGTCGGCGTTGCCCTCGCGATTGCGTTCTACCAGCGTGCCGAGAGGGACACCGAGCTCGCCGCCCACGCTTCCGCAGACGCCTTCATCGGAGAGGATGAGTAACCATGGAAAACGAGAACATCACCGCCGTCGCCGAGGGCAAGCCCTCCGGCTACAAGGTCACCAAGAAGGACCTGCGCAACGCGAACTGGCGCTGGCTCATGAGCGTGTGCACCTTCAACTACCAGACCCAGCAGGGCGCCTCAGTCGCCTACGCCCTCTCGCCGGTCCTGAGGAAGATCTACACGAACGACGAGGACTATAAGCAAGCGCTCAACAACCACTTCCGCTACTACAACACCCAGCCTTGGCTCGCCGCCATCATCCTTGGCGCCTGCGTGGCCATGGAGGAGCGCGACGGCCTAGCGGCGGCGGACGCCGTCCAAGACCTGAAGATCGGCACCATGGGACCGCTCGCCGGCGTTGGCGACTCCCTGCTCATGACCATGATCCCGACCATCATGGGCTCCATCGCCGCCTACATGGCCATCGAGGGCAACCCCGTGGGAGCCGGCATCTGGTTCGCGCTCATCCTGGCCATCTTCTGGGTCCGCATGCACGCCCTCGAGTTCGGCTACAAGCAGGGCGTGAAGCTCGTCACCGACTTCAGCGAGAAGCTTCCCAACCTCACTGCCGCCGCCTCCGTGCTCGGCCTCACCGTGGTCGGCTGCCTCATCGCCTCGGTCATCGGCGTCACCTGCCCGATTAGCTTCAGCTTCGGCGACGTCGCGATGGAGATTCAGCCGCTGCTCGACAAGATCCTGCCTGCCATGATCCCCGCCGCCATCACGGGAAGCGCGTATTACCTTCTTACCAAGAAGAACGCGAGCATGACGGCCCTCATCCTCGCGGTGATCGTCCTCGCGATGGTCGCCTCCGCTGCCGGCATCCTCGCCTAGCTTCGACCCAAGAGATTGGTGAATCAATGAGAAAGATAGTTGTGGCGAGCCATTCCCTTCTCGCCCAGGGCTTCAAGGACACCCTCGAGTTCCTTACGGGTAAGGGCGACGCCGTCAACGCCGTGTGCGCCTACGTGAACGACAACGGCGAGGGGCTCGACGCGGCGGTCGAGGCGGCTCTTTCGGGCACTGACGAGGTCGTCGTCCTCACCGACGCGTACGGCGGCAGCGTGAACCAGCGCTTTTCCCGCTTCGCCTCCGACCGGATCCACGTGATCGCGGGTGTCAACCTCCCGCTCGCCATGACGGTCGCGCTCGCGCGCCCCGACGAGAAACTCGACTTCGACGCCCTCGTCAACGAGGCGCGCCAGCAGATCATCTACGTGAACGGTGCCAGTTCCGCCGAGTGCGACGACGACGAATAGAGGAGGTCGACGATGAGAGAGTTCCTTAAGGACGTGTGGATGCACGGCGGTGAGGAAAGCCGCGCCATCACCCCCGAGAACATCACGGGCGAGAAGGGCCGCGCCGCCATGTCGGCCAGCCACCTCGGCGTCGGCCGCAAGGGCTCGTGCTGCGTGCCCCTTGAGTCCGGCGAGACCATCACGCTCGCGGACATCGAGGGCCCCGGCATCATCCGCCACATCTGGATGACCGTCCCCGACAAGACCGCCGCTGGCAGCTTCGTCATGCGTGACCTCGTGCTGCGCTTCTACTGGGACGACGAGGAGACCCCCTCGGTCGAGTGCCCTGTCGGCGACTTCTTCTGCAACGGCTTCGGTGAGCGCGCCATCGTCAACTCGATGCCCATCTGCGTGAACCCGACGGGCGGCATGAACTGCTACTTCGAGATGCCCTTCAGGAAGCACGCCAAGGTCACGCTTACGAGCGAGCACCCCGGGTTCATTAAGTACATCTTCTACACGTTCAACTACGCGCTCACCGACGTGCCGGACGACGCCATGTACTTCCACGCCCGCTTTAACCGCGAGCGCAGCACCCGCAGGGGCGTCGACTACACCGTGCTCGACGGCGTGCGCGGCAAGGGCTACTACGTCGGCACCTACATGGCCCTGTGCGCCCTGGAGCGCTATTGGTGGGGCGAGGGCGAGATGAAGTTCTTCCTCGACGGCGACGAGGAGTTCCCCACGGTCACCTCGACGGGAGCCGAGGACTACTTCGGCGGTGCCTGGGCCTTCCTCGACAGGCCGCCCCACGCGCTGCCCGAGGCGCAGTGCTTCAACACGCTGTTCGCCGGCTACCCGTACCGCTCGACGCGCGACGCCACGCGCGACCGCTTCAGCGCGGGCAAGCCGAACCCGAATCCGATGCTCGCGACTAACGACGACGCGCTGCCCAGGCACGGCCTCTACAGGTGGCACCTTCCCGACCCGATCTCGTTCAAGGAGGACCTGCGCGTGACGTTCCAGGACCTCGGCAACGACGACATCAAGCTCTACGAGCGCGAGGACGACATCTCCACCGTCGCCTACTGGTACCAAAGCGAGCCGCACGCCGTGCTCGCCCCGTTTGCCGCGAGGCAGGACCGCGTGCCCAGGTAGGGTCGCCTCGAAACAAGCCAACGTTATGGGCGCCCGCGGTTGACCATGACTGCGGGCGTCCCTTTGTAAGGAGGATCACATGAGCGAAAAGCAAATGAGGCTCGGCGCCCTCGAAGCCGGCGGGACCAAGATGGTCTGTGCCGTGGTGTCCGGCGACGGCGAGGTCCTCGACCGTATGGAGACCCCGACGCTTACGCCCGCCGAGACCGTCCCGCAGATGATCGAGTGGTTCACCGCCCGCGATGTGGACGCGTTGGGCATCGGCGCCTTCGGCCCGACCTGCGTCGACCCCAACGACGAGCGCTACGGCTCCATCCTCCAGACGCCCAAGCTCGCGTGGCGAGGCCATGGTCTTCGCGCCGCGTTCGCCGACGACCTCGGGATTCCGGTGGCCTACGACACGGACGTTAACGTTGCCTGCCTCGGCGAAGTGGTCTTCGGCTGCTGCAAGGGGCTCGAGGACGCCGTCTACGTGACCATCGGCACCGGCGTGGGCGCGGGCGTCATGTGCGCGGGCAGACTCCTTCACGGTATGCTGCACCCCGAGGCCGGTCACATGCTGGTAAGGACCCGTCCCACCGAGGAGGGACGCTGCGTCTGCCCGAGCCACGCGAGCTGTCTCGAGGGGCTCGCCTCCGGCCCCGCCATCGCCGCGCGCTGGGGAAAGCCCGCGGCCGAGCTCGCGGACAACGATGAGGTGTGGGCGCTCGAGGGGGATTATCTGGGGCAGATGTGCGCGAACCTCGTGCTCATGTACTCGCCTCGCCGCATCGTCCTCGGCGGCGGCGTGATGCACCAGGAGCAGCTCTACGGCATCGTCCGCAAGAAGACCCTCGAATATCTGGGTGGCTACATCCAGACCGCCGAGCTTAAGGACATGGAGAGCTACATCTGCGCCCCGGGCTGCGGCGGCGACCAAGGAATCCTCGGCGCGGCCGAGCTGGCAAGAAGGGCGCTCGCGTAACTTGCGCTCTCTCCGCCATACAACGCGTTAAGAAAAGACGAGCGCTTCTTGCCAATTGAGCGGCAAGAAGTGCTCGTCTTTTGCATTTGTTTTTGGGCAGGACGCCCCGCCTCCGCTAGAGTCCCTGGACCGCCACACCCACGAGGTTTGGACCGGTGTGGACAAGAAGCGCGGGGCTGATGTCGGAGCGGACGACCTCCACCGCGTTGGCCACGCGCTCGCACAGGGCCTGCTCCATACGGTCGTAGAGGTCGGCGTGGGCCGAGGTGCGGCTCGCGGCAAAGCGCACCTTGGGGTGCTTCTCGACGATGGCGGCGATGAGCTTGACCTCGGTGCGATGCGGTGCTTGCACAGCCATTTCGTGTGCGCGAGGCTGTTGGCTTTCTGGGCCACAGCAATCACCTTCCCCCTAGTATGATGACCTGAACAATCCTCATGCTAGGGGGAAGGTTTTTGTCGCGTAGCGGAAATTGGCCTCCACCCGCTGAGCGGGTGGCTTTCTATGCCGCGCGTGCCGCGCGGCACGGACTAAAGTCCATGAATAAAAACGAGGAAGGCCACGTCCGGCCTCCCTCGCAAAGAGTCTCTGATTGCTCCCACTCATTGGGGACAGACTTAAATGAGTGCTCTTGAAATGCCGGCGCCTGGGGACGTTCTTTTTCTGTCTGCAGTTTGGGACGGTCCTTAGAGCTGCAGCGCGCCATGAGCGACGAGGCGAAGCGGATCATCCTGTCTTTTGAGTTCTAAGCATAAGCCCCTGTCTCTGAGCAATGACCGGTTCGCATTTGTGCGTATTTGCGTGCGTGGGATTGCGTGAATATGCGTATAGATGCGCCGTTTACGGGACAAAAATGACCGTTTAGCGGTGAGATACGCACAAACACGCACAGACGCGCGTGTTTGTGCGAATATAGAGCTATCCGAAATGCAAGACGTTCTATGACACAGGAGGCACATATGGTAGATTCCAAGCAGGCTCCACTCGACTCCGCGGCAGCCGCAAAAGCAGCGTTCGCTTCGGTCCAGGACAAGCCATTCCCCGATGATATCTTTACGGCTCCCGAGCTTCGTTGGGCTGTGATCGGGTGCGGCGTTATCGCCAACCAGATGGCCCAGTCTCTCGCTCTTGCCGGCCGCAAGCTTGCGGGCGTCGCCAACCGTACGCTGTCCAAGGCTCAGGCTTTTGCCGAGCAGTATGGCATCGAGAAGGTCTATGAATCGGTTGAGGACCTCTACGCCGATCCGGGCATCGACGCCGTCTATATCACCACGCCGCACAACACGCATATCACCTATCTGCGTGACGCGCTGGCCGCCGGCAAGCACGTGCTCTGCGAGAAAGCCATTACCCTCAATTCCGCTGAGCTCGACGAGGCGCGTGCCATCGCCGACGAGCACAACGTCGTCCTCATGGACGCCACCACGGTGCTTCATATGCCCTTGTATCAAGAGCTGCGCCGTCGCATGGATGCCGGCGAGTTTGGTCGCATGAACCTCGCCCAGCTCAACTTTGGTAGCTACAAGGAGTACGGCGATCTGACCAATCGCTTCTACAACCGCAACCTTGCTGGCGGTGCCATGCTCGACATTGGCGTGTATGCCCTGTCCGTCATGCGTCTCTTTATGGCAAGCCAGCCCGCTGAGGTCGTTTCACTGGGCAACACCTGTGAGACCGGTGTTGACGTTGCGGGCGGCATCGTCTGCCGTAATGCCGAACAGCAGCTGGGCGTGGTGAGCCTTACGCTCCACTCCAAGCAGCCCAAGCGCTCGATCATTAGCTTCGACAAGTGTTATATCGAGGTCAACGAATATCCGCGTGCCGATCACGCGACCATCGTGTGGACTGCCGACGGTCACCGCGAGGAGGTCCACGCTGGCACCGAGGCCTACGCACTGTGCTACGAGATGGCCGATCTTGAGAAGGCCGTTGCCGGCGACGACTCTAAGCGTGAGCTGCTGGGCTATGCTTCTGATGTTATGGAGCTGATGACCAAGCTACGCGCCGACTGGGGAGTCGTGTACCCCGAGGAGGAGTAAGCGATGCTAGCGGAAGATAGGCTCAACGCGATCGTGTCGATGGTTCAGCAGACCGGCTCGGTTACCGTGCCGGAGCTTGCCGAAGCCCTGGGCGTGACGGCGTCTACCATTCGGCGCGACCTGCAGACGCTCGACCGAGCACACCGTATCGCCAAGGTGCACGGAGGCGCGACAAGTCTGGAGCGCGCGCACGTGACGCGCGACCTAACGCTTAATGAGCGCAGCGACCTCCATAACGACGACAAGGAGCGTATCTGCGCCCGTGCGGCGGCACTTGTGGAGCCCGAGAGCTTTGTATACATCGACTCGGGTTCGACGACGCTCAGGCTCATCGAGCATCTTCCACACCTTGAAGATGTCACCTATGTGACTGATTCCGTGCTCCATGCTCAGCATCTCGCTGTGCGCGGCATGCGCACCGTTGTGCTGGGCGGCGAGCTCAAGCCTGAGACCGAGGCTCTCGTCGGTCCCGATGCCTTGGCAACCCTAGACCGCTATAACTTCAACTGCGGCTTTTGGGGCTCTAACGGCATTGCCACCGAGCAGGGCTTCACGGCGCCCGATATCGAGGAGGCGCAGGTCAAGCGTATCTCGATGCGTCATACGGCCAAACGTTACGTAATCTCGGACGCCAGCAAATTTGGCATGGTGGCGCCCGTCAAGTTCGCGGACTTCCGCGACGCAACGATTATTACCGCAGGCGAGGTCCCCGCCAAGTACCGGGCAATGGACAACGTCATCACGGTCTAGCAGCAGGGGACGGGCTAAGGCCAAAACCACCACAAAGGTGCCTGTCCCCATTGTGGTGGTTAGTAACGAAAACCGAGTAGTTTTCTCAATAGAAAAGCGGCAACGTCCATCACGGACGTTGCCGCTTTCGTCGTCTACTGTTTCTGTCTAAGTCTGTAACAACTGGACCGTTAAAAGTGGGATAGGTGTTACAGATTGAGATGCTTCCGAACCGCGCCGTCCCTTTGTCTCAATCTGTAACATCTGGGACTGATTTTGCCGAGTTACTGTTACAGATTGAGACTATTCCCTTGAGGGAATTCGAATGTCTCGATCTGTAACAGATAGACCGCAAAATGGGCTTCAGCTGTTACAGATCGAGATGTTTGGGAATCCGGCAGGGCCATCGCGGCAAAACCACCACAAAGGTGTCTGTCCCCATTGTGGTGGTTTAGGGCTCCCAGGGGCAGGGGGCTTCGATGTGGATGTGCTCACCGGTTACGGGATGCGTGAAGGACACGCTGTGGGCGTGGAGCATCAGGCCGCAGGGACGCGGCGTGCCGTACAGGTCGTCGCCTACCAGGGGATGACGCTCGCTCGCCAGATGCACACGGATTTGGTGTTTGCGGCCGGTGAGCAGCTCGACATCGATATACGAGCGCGTGGGCAGGCCACGACGGCTCTTAAGACGCTTGAGTACCTTCACGCGCGTTTGAGACGGCTTGCCGCTGGCGCCGACGCGCATCTTTCGGCTGTCGTGACGGTCGCGGGCGATGGGCTTGTCGATGAGCTTTTCGTTCCAGTCGATCTTGCCCTCGGCGAGCGCCAGGTAGTGCTTTTCGAAAGCGTGGTCGATGACCATCTGGTCAAAGGCAGGCTGCGTCTGCTTGTCGAGCGAGAACAGCACCACGCCGGTGGTGTCGCGGTCCAGGCGGTTGAGCGGCTGCATGTCGGTCGCGGCAAAGCCGTCGCCCATCGCCAGCAGCAGGTCGCTGGCGTAGTCGGTGAGCGTGCGCTCGCCGGTGCCGTCGCCGTGGACGATCATGCCGGCGGGCTTGTCGATGGCCATGAGCCAGGCGTCGCAGTAGAGGACTTGAGGTTCTTCGTTCACGTGTAAGCCTTTCGGTTAGCTGATTCCCACAAACATGCAGCCCGAGGTCGCCCCGCGCAGGCGGGCGGCGGGCTTGCGGCCGGCCTGCGCTGCTTCGACGGCACGACGGACGCGGGCGACGGCACGGCCCACCTCATCCGTCTCGAGCAGCGTTCCGTCCACCATGAGACGACGCACGCCGGCATCGAGCAGCTGAGGAACCTGCGGCGTGAGGTCGATGGGGTAGGCGTCGTACAAGCGAGAGCGGCCATGGATGTCGGTGCGCACGGGCATGACCTTGCCGTCGATATTCTTGAGCGACAGCTTGCGGGCGCGCAGGCGGCAGTTGGCGCAATCGTGGATGCAGCCATTGGCCACCTGCAGGATGCAGTGCTCGCTCGTCATGACGCGCGGGCGGCCGAAAACGGTGATGCCCAGGGCTGCGGGCGCGGAGGTACCAAGCGAGATAATCTCGTCGAGCGTGATCTCGGGCGAGAGCCAAAACGTGCAGGCTCCGCGCTCGGCAAGTGCCTCCATGCAAGGGGTGTTGTGCACGGGCAGGCAAGAGCGGACCTCCGCCGTGGCACCAACTTGGGCGGCCAGGGCAAGCTCGGATATATTGCCGATAACGACCGTGGCGCCGGCAACAACCCACGGGTCAACGCGTGCGTGGTCAACGGCGCGGCAGACCTCGTCGAGTATGGGTACGATGCCCTGCTCAAACGCATCGGCGGGGGAGAGTTCGGCCGCATCGAGCGCGTCGGTGGTCATGTAGATGCGCGTTGCACCCTCGGCGCGAGCGGCCTCGGCGGCCTCGAGCGAGGTGACGGTGGCGCAGATCTGCGGCTCATCGCGGTAGTGCTCGGGCGCGGGGCGGGAATCACTGGTTACAATCACCGGCAACTCGAGCGTTTTCGCGCGCTCCTCGTACGGCGCCAGAATGGCCTCCTCCAATGCCTTACAGGCGGCGGCGCGCACCTTGTGCACGGCGGAGAATCCCATACCGCAGCCGGCGTCGAGCGAAACGTCAAAGCTCGCTGCCTCAAAGGGCGAGGAGCCCATGCGGCCCACATGTTCAACCAGGTCTGACGCCTCGACGGCGCGGGTCTTGGCAGCCTCGACGGTGAAGCCCGTGGCGGTGGCGGTGAGCGCGGGGTTGTCACAGCAGGTGAGTGTGACAGCAAACGGCTCGCCCAGGCGCGCCACGACGGACACATCAACAGCTCGGCGGCGCAGCACATCGCGCTTGAGCGCGGCGCCGGCGGCGTCGATGGCACGCTGACTACGAATCACGCGGACGCGGCAGCCCTCGGGCATGCTGCGGGGCACGCGACATTCGATGATGTCGCCCGCGGCGGCATCATCGGCGGCAATGGTGGTCAGGAACTGGTCGAACTCATCGTCGTGGCGAAGCTCCAGCAGGTCGCCCTTGCCCACGGGCTCAAACAACTCAATGCGGGCGATGGCGGCGCGGCGACGGCGGTCGTCGGGCTTGAGGCCGCGCACATCGCGGTTGGCCGGGCGGCTGCCCAGCACCGTGCCCACGATCTGGCCGCGGTTGTTGGAACGCTCATAGCTCATCATCTCGTCGCCCGAGGTGCCGTCCTGATAGGCGTGCGTAAAGTCGCGGTTGAAGCAGCGCTTGAGCTGGCGCTGGCGGGCGGCTTCCTCGTCCTTGGTAACGGCGGCTCCGGATAGCATGTCGTCAATTTCGTGACGATACACATCAACGATGGAGTACACGTAATCGGGCGCCTTCATGCGGCCCTCGAGTTTGAGCGACGCGGCGCCGGCGTCATACAGACGGCGAACAAGCTGTGAGGTGTTAGTGTCACGCGGGCATAGCGCACGCTCGCGGCCAGCGGGGGAGAGCGCGCGACCGTTCTCGTCGATCAGCTCGTAGGGCAGGCGGCAGGGCTGGGCGCACATGCCGCGGTTGGCCGATCGCCCCGCCATGGCAAAGCTCGAAAGCAGGCACAGGCCCGAGTAGCAAAAGCAGATGGCGCCGTGGCTAAAGACCTCAAGGTCCACATCGGGCGCGGCATCGTGAATGGTGGCAATCTCGTCGATGGAAAGCTCGCGCGAGAGAGTCACGCGGTCGGCGCCCTGCTCGCGGCACCAGATAGTTCCGCGGTCGTCGTGGATGTTTGCTTGGGTTGAGATATGTGTCTCGATGCCGGGCATGGTGCGCTTGACCTCAAAGAACAGACCCCAGTCCTGGATAATGAAGGCATCGGCGCCCAGCGTGGAGCAGCGATGAATGAGCTGCAGTGCATCGCCCATCTCGGACTGCTTGATGACGATGTTGACCGTGACGTAGACGCGCGACCCGGCTAGATGCGCGGCGCGGCAGGCTTGCTCAAAGGCCTCGTCGGTAAAGTTGGTTGCCTTGCGGCGGGCGTTGAAGCTGCCCATGCCGCAGTAGATGGCGTCTGCCCCGGCGGCGAGCGCGGCGGCAAAGGGCTCCGGGCCTCCGGCGGGGGCCAAAAGCTCGGGCCTGCGGTTAGTGGTTCGGCTGGCGGTTGCGGTCATATCCTGCCTTTCAAAATGCTCAGATATTCAAAAGTATAGTGGCGTCGCTGCGATGGACGATGCCCGCAGCCTAAGCAGGACAAAGTCTTCAGCAGCTTGGACTGGCTGCTCCACATGAGAACCGTTCAGCGGTTCGGGGAAACCGTTGGGCGATAAAATATTCTCGCAAGCTGATAATATTCTTGCATCAAACAGAAACCTTGAGTACTATCCCAATCAAGCGCGGTGTTCAGACCGAACTGTGCCTCCCGGTGTGAACACCGCGCTCACGCTCTCTCAATTGATCGTAAGGAGAAAAACATGAGCAAGACCGTCGTGTCTTCCGATAACGCACCCGCAGCCATCGGCCCGTATTCCCCCGGTATCCAGGCCGACAACATGGTGTTCCTGTCCGGCCAGCTGGGCATCGATCCCGCGACCGGCAAGATGCCCGAGGGCGTCGAGGCCCAGGCCAAGCAGTCCCTCGCCAACGTCGAGGCCCTGCTGACCGCTGCCGGCGCTACCTTTGCCGATGTCGTCAAGACCACGGTCTACCTGGCCGACATCGCCGACTTCGCCGCCGTGAACGAGATTTACGCCTCCAAGTTTGAGGCCCCGTTCCCCGCGCGCAGCGCCTTCCAGGTTGCCGCCCTTCCGGCTGGCGGTCTGGTCGAGATCGAGGTCGTTGCCGCTCTCTAAGGCGTTGGCCACAACTAAACATGACATGCAAAAAGACCCTGCAGCGCGTGCGAGCTGCAGGGTCTTTTGTTAAGTGACGGATCGCTTGTGGAGCCGCGCTTCATTTTGCTCGTTAGCCTTCCTTTCGGACTTTTTGCAGGTAGCGGTAGACGCTGGGCTCCGAGATGCCCAGCGCGGTGGCGGCGCAGGCAACAGCGCCCTTGAGCATGAACACCCCGTTGCCGTTGAGGTGGCGAATGACGTCCACGCGGTCGCTCTGACCAAGCGACGCTACATCCAGCCCACGCGCGCTCAGCAACTCGGCAATGCTGCGGTCGATGAGCTCCTGTGTGGACTCCGAAAGGCTTTCGACCTCGATAGGGGCGGGCTCCGTGCGCGTTGGCGCCGCGTCGAAGCACGCCATGAGCTGCTGCGCCATGGCGTTGATGGAGCGTACGGTCGAGAGGTCGGTGTTGACGCAGAGCATACCGACGATCTCGTCATTCTCGCGGATAAAGTACGTCGCTGACTCCAACGTCTTGCCTCCGGCGCCGCGGCCCTCGTAGCCCGTAATAAACGGCAGGTCGCGATACTTGGCGTCGTGCATGATCTTGAGTGCCAGATCGGTGGCGGGACCGCCGACCTTGCGGCCGCTCACGATGCCGTTGCGAATATCGACGATGGCGTGGTCGGGATCCGAGAAATCGTGCAGCACGATTTCGCTGTTTTTGCCGAGTATCTGCTCCAGAAAATCGACCATCGGCAAAAAGCGACGTACGGTCTCGTTCACGGGCAACTCCTTTGGGTGAAATCGGAAATGTTCATAACAATTTTTTCTCATGGTAACACGCTGCCCATCATCTCGTATATCCGCAGGTACATTGCGTAATGCAGACGAACGGTAGGAATTTAGCGGTAAACGGTTGACCAAAAGAAATGTTAGATGTTATTTTGACCAGACACTTTCCTGACCTGCGGAAATGCGTGATTTCAGCTGAAGAATAGTCTGATAACAAAAAATTATTATTGAGAATGAGAATCATCTTTAATACGATATGCAATGAAGGCACAACCTCAACCCCGCACTGCGTCACAATAGAGCGTTAGATGCGAAAACAACTACTTCGAGGATTGGTGGTCAAATGACCCAGGAGACGGTTACGAACGGCACTGAAGCCCTGTTCACTCGCGAAGGCATGCCTCCCGTTAAGGAAATGATCCCGTGTGCCCTTCAGCACGTACTGGCATCGTTTGCCGGCATCATTACCCCGGCGGTCATCATGGCCGGCGTCTACGGCTTTAATAGCCAGCAGAGCACCGACATCATCCAGGTCGCGCTCATTCTTTCGGCGATCGATACGGCCCTTCAGGCCTTCGCTCCCTTCCGTCGCATCGGCGGCGGCCTGCCCATCGTCATGGGCGTTTCGTTCGCGTTCCTGCCGGCCCTGCAGGCCATGGGTGCCTCGGGCTTTAGCTTTGGTGCACTGCTGGGCGGCGAGATCGTCGGCGGCGCCGTCGCGGTCCTCTTTGGTCTGGCCTACAGCAAGATCAAGTGGCTGTTCCCGCCCGTCGTGACCGGTACGGTCATCTTCTCCATCGGCGTTTCGCTGTATCCCACGGCCGTCAAGTATATGGCCGGCGGTATGGGTACGCCGCTGTGGGGCACCCCGCAGGCCTGGTGCGTCGCTCTTATCACCTTCGCCGTGGTCTTTGCGCTCGCCAACTTTGGCAAGGGCACGCTCAAGCTGGGATCCGTGTTCTTTGGCATGATCGTCGGCATGATCGTCTCCATCCCCTTTGGCATGATCGACTTCTCCAGCGTCGCCACCGCTCAGGTCTTCGCCCTTCCCAAGCTCATGCCCTACGCGCTCGAGTTTGATCCCGAGGTCTGCATTACCCTCGCCGTCGTGTTCCCCATGGTTGCTATCCAGGTTATCGGTGACGTCTCCGCCGCCTGCCTGGGCTCCATCGACCGTATGCCCACCGAGCGCGAGCTCTCCGGCGCCATCGTGTCCCAGGGCCTTACCTCTATGGTCGGCGGCCTGCTGGGCGGTCTTCCCACCAGCGCCCTTGGCCAGAACGTGGGCATCATCTGCTCCAACAAGGTCGTCAACAAGTGGGTCTTTGTGATCATCGCGGCCGTCTTTGCCATCGCCGGTCTGTTCCCGCAGCTCTCTGCCGTCCTTTCCGCTATCCCGCAGCCCGTCATCGGCGGCGCGACCGTCGGCGTCTTTGGCACCATCACCATGAACGGCGTGCGCATGTTCACCCGCGAGGGCCTCACGCAGCGCACTACCACTATCGTCGGCACCTCCGTCGTCTTTGGCCTGGGTATCTGGATGGCCAGCGGTTGCCTTGCCGGCGAGGGTATGCCCGCCTGGGTGTCCACCGTCATCGGCTCCAATGCCGTAACCCCCACCGCCATCATGGCCATTGTCCTTAACCTGATCCTTCCGCAGACGCCGGTCGTGGCTCAGCACATCGATGCTGCCAAGGACGCTGCCGTGGATCTGGTCTTGCCCGAGAGCAAGAAGTAACCAATTCGGTGCTATTCGTCGGCGGACGCATCGCCTCGTCCGCCGACGCCATGCGGCGCCAAGCCGCACTTCAAAGGGTTTGTCCCTTTGGTGAAGCGTTGACGGGAGAGGGCCCGTTTCCGGTGTAGGCCGGCGCTTCGCACTCCGCCATGTCAGAGGTGTCAAACCCCGCCTCTGATGTTGAAGGGAGCATCCATGCTTCTGGTCGCTAACGGTTCCGTCTTTACCCGCAACGCTCAGACCCCGTTCATTCCAAACGGTGCGGTCGCCATTGACGGAGATACGATCGTCGAAGTGGGCCCCGAACGCGAGCTCAAGGCCAAGTACCCGGATGCCGAGTACGTCGATGCCCGGGGCAACCTCATCATGCCCGGACTCATCAACTGCCACACCCACATCTACTCGGGTCTGGCCCGCGGCCTTGCCATTAAGGGCTGCAACCCCACCAACTTCCTGGAGAATCTCGAGCAGCAGTGGTGGAAGATCGACGACAATCTGACGCTCGACGGCACCAAGGCCAGCGCCTATGCCACGATTTTGGACTCTATCCGCGATGGCGTCACCACGATCTTCGATCACCATGCGAGCTTCTGCGAGATCCCGGGAAGCCTCTTTACCATTAAGGATGCAGCTCAGGAGCTGGGCATGCGTTCGTGCCTGTGCTACGAGGTCTCCGATCGCCGTGGCCAGGAAAAATGCGACCAGGCCATTGCCGAGAACGCCGAATTTGCCCAGTGGGCCGCCAAAGAGCGTCGCGATAACGACAACCACATGATCGCCGCCATGTTTGGCGGACATGCTACCTTTACGCTGTCGGACGAGACCATGGATAAGATGGCCGAGGCCAACAACGGCCTGACCGGCTTCCACATCCACGTGTGCGAGGGCATGAACGACGTGTGGGATTCCCGCCTCAACCGCGGTGGTATCAGCCCCGTCGAGCGCCTGCTGCAGCACAACCTGCTGGGTCCCGACACCATGCTCGGCCACTGCATCCACGTGACGCCTGCCGAGATGGATATCGTCAAGGAGTCCGGCACCTGGCTGGTCAACAACCCCGAATCCAATATGGGCAACGCCGTGGGCTGCGCCCCCGTGCTCGAGTTCTTCCGCCGCGGTATTCCCGTGTGCATGGGCACCGATGCCTACACCCACGATATGCTCGAGAGCCTCAAGGTCTTCCTGATCATTCAGCGCCACAACGCCGCCATGCCCAACGTGGGCTGGTGCGAGGCCATGACCATGCTGTTCGAGAACAACGCCAAGATGGCCAGCAAGTACTTCGATCGCAAGCTCGGCGTGCTCGAGGCCGGCGCTGCCGCCGACGTCATCGTTATGGACTACAAGCCCTTTACGCCGCTGAGCGAGGAGAACATCGACGGCCACATGCTCTTTGGCATGATGGGCAAAAACTGCCGCACCACCATCATCAACGGCAAGGTCCTGTACAAGGATCGCGAGTTCGTCGGTATCGATGAGGAAAAGATCAACGCGTGGACCATGGCTGAGTCCAAGAAGCTCTGGAGCACGCTCAACGATCGCACCTACTAATTCACAAGTAGATTCACGCGCGCCGGATGTTTCGCCGCATCTGACGCGCGTATAGGCGGCCTCCGCGGGGTCGCCGGCGCTGTGCTAGCGCTACACCGTATTTGCGCCCGCCGCGCGGTCTCGCCGGGCGTTACAGAGAGGAGCTCATTATGAGCGACATCATGAGGCCGATCCCGTTTTCGCAGCTGATGAACTGGATCATCGAGGAGCACAAGACCCAGGACGCCATCTTTGGCGTGCGCAAGATGGTCACGACCAACCAGGAGGGCGCGCTTCCCATTTTTGACGAGCGCATCGAGACTCCGTTTGGCCCGGCCGCCGGCCCCAATACGCAGCTTGCCCAAAACATCGTGGCATCCTACGTGGCCGGTTCCCGCTTCTTTGAGCTCAAGACCGTCCAGGTTATGGACGGCGAGGAGCTCTCCAAGTGTGTGAACAAGCCCTGCATCGTGGCGCAGGACGAGTGCTACAACTGTGAGTGGTCGACCGAGCTCGAGGTTCCGCAGGCCTTTGCCGAGTACGTGAAGGCATGGTTCGCCTGCCACCTCATCGCTCGCGAGTACGGCCTGGGAAGCCCGGACGGTTTTGTCTTCAACATGTCCGTGGGTTATGACCTGGAGGGCATCAAGAGCCCCAAGGTCGACGCCTACATCGAGGGTATGAAGGACGCCAGCGGCTCCGACGTCTGGAACGAGTGCCGTACGTGGGCGCTCGCCAACCTGGACAAGTTTGAGCATGTTGACGCCGCATTTGTCGAGTCCATCCCGGCACGCGTCTCCAACTCCATCACCGAGTCTACCCTGCACGGCTGCCCGCCGGCCGAGATCGAGCGCATCGCGACCTATCTGATCACCGAGAAGGGCCTCAACACCTACATCAAGTGCAACCCCACGCTGCTGGGCTATGAGTTTGCCCGCCAGCGCCTCAACGAGCTGGGCTTTGACTACATCGTCTTCGATGACACGCACTTCCGCGAGGACCTGCAGTGGGCCGATGCCGTGCCTATGTTCGAGCGCCTGATTGCCCTGTGCGCCGAGCGCGGCCTGGAGTTTGGCGTCAAGCTGACCAACACGTTCCCCGTCGACGTGACGAGGAACGAGCTGCCCTCCACCGAGATGTACATGTCCGGCCGTTCGCTGTTCTCACTGACCATTGAGGCTGCCCGCCGCATTACCGAGCAGTTCGATGGCAAACTGCGCATCAGCTACTCCGGTGGCGCCACGGTCTACAACATCCGCGCCCTGTACGATGCCGGCATTTGGCCCGTTACCCTGGCGACCGACGTGCTCAAGCCCGGTGGCTACGAGCGCTTTAGCCAGATGGCCGGTGAGTTTGGCGATCTGGACGGCAAGCCGTTTGAGGGCGTCTCTCTCGAGGCCGTGACTGCGATCCAGGCCGACTCGCTCACCAACCCGCTCTACAAGAAGCCGCTGCGTCCGCTGCCCGACCGCAAGGTTGCCGGCAAGAGCCCGCTTTCCGACTGCTTTACCGCGCCGTGCCGCACGAGCTGCCCCATCCAGCAGGATATTCCCGCCTACCTGGCGGCTGTTGACGAGGGCCGCTTCGAGGACGCGCTCAACATCATCATCGAGCGCAACGCCCTGCCGTTTATCACCGGCACCATCTGCCCGCATCCCTGCGGCCGCGCTTGCGAGCGTGCGTTCTACGAGCCCGAGGGTGCCCAGATTCGCGCCAGCAAGCTCAAGGCTGCCCGCGAGGCCATGACCGCCGTGCTGCCCAAGCTGCGCGCCCAGGCCATTGCCAACGACGGCGAGCACAACGTTGCCGTTATCGGTGGCGGCCCGGCCGGTCTGGCGACGGCGTTCTTCCTGACGCGTGCCGGCGTGCCCGTCACTATCTTTGAGGCCCGCGATTCGCTCGGCGGCGTGGTCCGCCACGTGATCCCCGAGTTCCGTATTGCGAGCGACGATATCTCCCACGATGCCGAGCTCTGCCTGGCCTTTGGCGCCAAGGTGCAGCTCAACGCTCGCGTGGATTCCATTGAAGAGCTCAAGGCCCAGGGCTTTACCGACGTGGTCGTGGCCACCGGTGCCTGGATGCCCGGCTCTGCGGGCTTGGGCGAGGGTGCCGAGCTCGACGTGCTGGAGTTCCTCGAGACCGCCAAGAAGGGCGAGAAGCTCGAGCTGGGCGAGGACGTCGTGGTCATCGGCGCCGGCAACACCGCCATGGATGCTGCCCGCGTGGCCAAGCGCCTGGCTGGTGTGAAGAACGTGCGCCTGGTGTATCGCCGCACCAAGAAGCAGATGCCCGCCGACGAGGAAGAGCTTGATCTTGCTCTTGCCGACGGCGTTGAGTTCTGCGAGCTGCTGGCGCCCAAGGCACTCAACGGCGCCGTGCTGACCTGCGACGTTATGGAGCTTGGCGAGCCGGATGCAAGCGGCCGTCGCAGCCCCGTCGCCACGGGCGAGACCGTCGAGCTTCCCGCCACCACGGTGATCTGCGCCGTGGGCGAGGGCATCGATGCCAGCCTGTACGATGCTGTGGGCGTCGAGCACGACCGTCGCGGCCGCCTTGCCGCCACCTCCACCGGCGTTGAGGGCGTCTGGGCTGCAGGCGATTGCCGTCGCGGTCCGGCCACCGTGGTCGAGGCTATTGCCGACGCCGCCGAAGTCGCCCGCGCCATCGCCGGCGTGGACTTTAACAAGTACGCCGACTGCAACGAGCAGGCCGGTCGCGAGGACACCTGCTACGAGCGCAAGGGGTCGCTGTGCCGCGACAAGCGCAACTGCACTAAGACCCGCTGCCTGGGCTGCGGTTCGGTGTGCGAGGTCTGCTGCGACGTGTGCCCCAACCGCGCCAACGTGGCCATTAAGGTGCCGGGCCTGGCCAAGCATCAGGTCGTCCACGTCGATGGCATGTGCAACGAGTGCGGCAACTGCGCCGTGTTCTGCCCCTACCAGGAGGGTCGTCCCTACAAGGACAAGCTCACCCTGTTCTGGAGCGAGGAGGACATGGAGAACTCCGAGAACGAGGGCTTCCTGGCCGTGGGCGAGAATCACTTTAAGGTCCGCGTCGCCGGCACGGTCCGCACCGTCTCGGTCGATGCCGTCAACACAGGCCTTCCCGAGGCCGTCCGCCTGACCATCAGGGCTGTGCGCGACAACTATTCGTACCTTCTTAAGAAATAGGCGAGTCTCTTATGGCCAAATCCATTCAACATAACGTGGCCTACGTTGCCTGCGGAAGCGGTTGCGCCTCCGCAGGCGGCGACGCCCGCTGCAGCGAAGGCTGCATTGGCTGTGGTGCCTGCGTCACGGCCTGCCCCCACGGCGCCATTGCGCTGGTCGATGGCATCGCCCGTGTGGATCGCTCCAAGTGCACGGGCTGCGGCCTGTGCGGCATGGCGTGCCCGCAGCGCGTGATTGCCTTCGTTCCCGGTTATCAGAACATCCTGGTGCGCTGCAATAACACCGATAAGGGCGCCATTGCGCGCAAGATCTGCGACACGAGTTGCATCGGTTGCGGTATGTGCGCCAAAAAGTGCCCCGCCGGCGCTATCCGCATCGAGGACAACTGCGCCCATATCGATGGCGCGGATTGCTTGTCGTGCGGCATGTGCGCCGTCGTCTGCCCGCATGGCGCCATCCACGACCGCACCGGCATCGCCGCCGGCGTGTAGAAGGGAATCACCATGGCACAGGAATTCACTTTTACCGTTAACGGTGTCGAGCACACGACGACGGAGAATAAACCACTGCTGCGCTATCTGCGCGACGACCTGCACATTCACTCCGCCAAGGACGGCTGCTCCGAGGGCGCCTGCGGCACCTGCACCATCCATGTGGACGGTGCGGCCGTCAAGGCGTGCGTGCTGACCACCGCTCTTGCCGCCGGCCGCAACATCGTGACCGTCGAGGGCCTGCCCGAGGACGTGCGCGAGGCCTTTGTGTACGCCTTTGGCGCCGTGGGCGCCGTGCAGTGCGGTTTTTGCATTCCCGGCATGGTCATGGCGGGTGCGGCGCTCATCGCCGAGGACCCCGAGCCCACTGAGGAGCAGATCAAGTACGCCATTCGCGGTAACGTCTGTCGCTGCACCGGCTACAAAAAGATTATCGAGGGCATCTCGCTGGCCGCTGCGGTGCTCCGCGGCGAAAAGCAGATCGACGAGGACCTGGAGCGCGGCGATGACTACGGCGTGGGCAAGCGCGCCTTCCGTATCGACGTGCGCAAGAAGGTGCTCGGCGAGGGCAAGTATCCCGACGACATTGACGAACTCGATCAGCCGGGCTTGACCTATGCCAGCGCGGTGCGCTCCAAGTATCCGCGTGCCCGTGTGCTCTCCATCGATACCTCCAAGGCCGAGGCCCTGCCCGGCGTGGTGGGCATCCTGCGCGCCGAGGACGTGCCGGTTAACCAGGTCGGCCACCTTATCCAGGACTGGGACGTCATGATCGCCCAGGGCGATATCACCCGCTGCGTGGGCGATGCCATCGTGCTGGTGGTTGCCGAGGACGAGGCGACGCTCGAGAAGGCCAAGAAGCTCGTAAAGATTGACTACGAGCCGCTGGAGCCCGTGCGCAACATTGTCGAGGCCAGGGCCGCCGACGCCCCGCGCCTTCACGACAGCTTCTTTGCCTTTGGCAACACGGTGGAGCTCAAGGACAACGTGTGCCAGAGCCGTCACGTGACGCGCGGCGACGCCGCCAAGGCGCTGGCGGAGAGCGCGTTTACCGTGACGCAGCGCTTTACCACGCCCTTTACCGAGCATGCCTTCTTGGAGCCCGAGTGCGCCGTCGCCTTCCCGTACAAGAACGGCGTCAAGGTGCAGTCGACCGACCAGGGTGCCTACGACACGCGCAAAGAGTGTGCCCACATGTTTGGCTGGGACAACGAGCCCGAGCGCGTGGTCGTCGAGACCATGCTTGTGGGCGGCGGCTTTGGCGGTAAGGAGGACGTTTCGATCCAGCACCTGGCCGCGCTCGCCGCATATAAGTTCCAGCGTCCCGTGAAGTGCAAACTCACGCGCGCCGAGTCGCTCGCGTTCCATCCCAAGCGCCACGCCATGGACGGCACCTTTACGCTGGGCTGCGACGCCGAGGGCAACTTTACCGGCCTGGATTGCGAGATCAATTTTGATACCGGCGCCTACGCATCGCTGTGCGGCCCGGTGCTCGAGCGCGCCTGCACGCATGCCGTCGGCCCCTACAAGTACCAGAACACCGACATTCGCGGTTTTGGCTACTACACCAACAACCCGCCCGCCGGCGCGTACCGCGGCTTTGGCGTTTGCCAGTCCGAGTTTGCGCTCGAGAGCCTGATCGACCTGCTGGCAGAGAAGGTCGGCCTGGATCCGTGGGAGATTCGTTACCGAAACGCCATCGAGCCGGGCGAGGTTTTGCCCAACGGCCAGATTGCCGACTGCTCCACGGCGCTGAAGGAGACGCTGCTCGAGGTCAAGGATGCCTACTATGCGCATCCCGGACACGCCGGTATCGCCTGCGCCATGAAGAACGCCGGCGTGGGCGTTGGCCTGCCCGATGCCGGCCGCTGCAAGATTCGCGTCGAGGGTGGCCGCGCCGTGGTCTACGCCGCCACGTCCGACATCGGCCAGGGCTGCAACACGGTCTTTTTGCAGGACGTTGCCGAGGCATGCGGTCTGCCGCTGAGCTGCATCGCCAACGGCGAGTGTTCCACCGAGAACGCTCCCGACTCCGGCACCACGTCTGGTTCGCGCCAGACGGTCGTGACCGGCGAGGCCGTGCGCGGCGCCGCCTTCCTGCTGCGCGACGCCATGGTTGGCATCGAGGCCGGCAAGCCTGCGCCTACCGCCCCGGTGAGCGCGCACGGCGACGGCGTCAAGATCGAGTATGACGACGGTCGCGCCTACCAGCTGCGCACACAGGAACTCGTCGCCGGCCAGGGTATGCATCCTCAGGACCCTGCGGCCACCATCAAGGCGCTCGAGGGATGCGAGTTTGGCTACGTGTATCTGGAGCCGACCGACAAGCTGGGCGCCGATGTTCCCAACCCCAAGAGCCACATCTGCTACGGCTTTGCCACACATGTGGTCATTCTGGACGATGACGGTCGTGTAAGCGAGGTCTATGCCGCGCACGATTCCGGCAAGGTGGTCAACCCCATCTCCATCCAGGGTCAGATCGAAGGCGGCGTGCTCATGGGTATGGGCTATGCGCTGACCGAGGACTGGCCGCTCAAGGACTGCGTGCCCCAGGCAAGGTACGGCACGCTCGGGCTGTTCCGTGCGCCCGAGATTCCGGATATCCACGCCATCTACGTGGAGAAGGACGAGCTGCTGCCCGTGGCATACGGCGGCAAGGGCATCGGCGAGATCGCAACGATCCCCACGGCGCCCGCCGTGCAGAACGCCTACCGCGCGTTTGACGGCAAGCTGCGTCCGGATCTGCCCATGGTGGATACGCCGTACAGCCGCGCCCGTCACCGCGGGTAGGGTAGGGCGCGGACAGCCATTACTGACGGGCTGTTCGCGCTCAACACCAACTGCATATGCTGCACCTTTGGCCCCGACTCCATCGCGAGCCGGGGCCTTTTGTTTGAAGCGGAAACTGTGTCCCGGATTCAAGCCTCAGGACGGGATGAACTTTCCCAATGGGGCCGCATGCGGAAACTGCGTCCCGGAATCCGCGCCTGGAATGGGATGCGCTTTCCGGAACAGCTCTCAACCGGAAACTGCGACCCGGAATTCGATGCCAGAACGGGATATGCTTTCCGAATCGCCTTCAGGCGGAAATTGCATCCCATTCTGAGTCTTCATTCTGGGACACGCTTTCCGCAAGGAGCTTCGTCAGGAAAGCGCATCCCGTTCCGAGCTCCTATTCCGGGACGCACTTTCCGGTTGTCATTCACTTGGAAACTGCATCCCAGTTTGAGCGTCTATTCCGGGATACAGTTTCCGCTGAGCGCTTCAACCGGAAAGTCTGTCCCGTTCTAGGCCTTGATTCCGGGACACGCTTTCCGCTAGGCCCGCCATCCGGAATGTACATCCCGTTTTGAGCGTCCAGACTGGGGCGCGCTTTCCGCTGGCGTGGCCGTTGGGAAAATGCGGCCCAGATAGGGGGATGTAATCCAGCGATGCGCGGCCTAGCAGCTCCTACAGCTCCACGTCGTTGAGCCATGTCGGCAGCGCGGTCTGCCGGATGCCTGCCGTCTGCAGCTTTTTGGCGAGCATTCCTGCCGAGCGGACCTCGTTCATGGTAAAGCGCAGCAGAGGGTGACCGTAGAGCGATAGGTGCGCCTCGCGCTGTCGTTCGGCAACGAGCGCTTCGGCGGTGGTGCGTCCGGCCAGCATGGTCTGGTCGGTATATTTGATGAGCCCGTCGAGCTCGCCCAGTGTGAGTTCCCGCGCCTGGCGCTCCCAGGCAAAGTCCGTTCGTATGGGCTTGGTCGAATTGAAGGGGTCCGTCAGCTCGTATTGAAGCCAATCGGGCGCAAAGCCCGTCTCGATCATGATGGCTCGGGCGACCGATTCCCCGCCGCTCTCGGCGCGGGCGTCGGCATATCGAAGTGTCGTGAGGGCGGTGCGAATCGTGCGACCATTGCGGGCGGTCGCTCGTTGCTCGACGGCCTCCATCAGCTGTTCCCGCGCAAGGCCGAGCTTTAAGATCGTCGAATCGGCAATGGGCATGCCGTCGGCAAAACCGGTCTGCAACAGGCAATCTGTGACCGTTTGGATGGGCGGCGTTACCGATATGCCGGCTCTGCGTATTGCTCCGGCCGGCTCAATTTGGTGCCGCTGAATATGTGCGCCCGGGCGAGCCGACGGCTTTGTCGAGCTGCAGACATGCACGACATTCAGGTGTCGCCACGAGACCTCGAGCCCCAGCAGACAGGCGGCAGAAAACGAGCAGAACGTCCAATCGGGGTGGATGATCGCAAGGGCGCGGAGGATTTCGCAATGGCGTTGCGCTCGGTTGAGTTCATCCCAGCGCGTTTTTCGCGCAAACAACCCCGGCATGGGCGAGACAACCGTGCCGCCGGTGCGCCGAAGGAGCGCTTTTCGGATCGCCGTGCTCGGGGGAATCAGACAGCGCCCCTCTTGTTCGGCTTGAGTGAGCAGTTGGTCGATGAGCTGGTCATTGCAATGGGTCATGAGCTACCGCCTCCTTTTGGGTAGCAAAAACGTATCAGCTGGAACTTGCCGCTCAGCCGACCAAAAACTGACCAAAATCTAACCATGCAGGTAGATGACCTGCTTTTGGCGTCATTTTTTGAAGCTGAATCGGTGGGCGGTAATCGGCGACCGTGAACGGTAGCGAGTTATGAAGACTGGGTAAGTTTCGGGACGTGTACTTTTTGAAAAAGAGCATTCTATCTGCTGTTTTGTGTTTCTGGATCGCATATTTGAAGGCATGTGATAAGGGCGGCGGACTGTCGCCTTTTACCTGCGGGTCGTTGTCTTGTATCTGCGGAAACTGTGTCCCGGAATTGCCGCTCGGAATGGGATACATTTTCCGGAACAGCCCTCAACCGGAAACTGTGTCCCGGAACGAGCCCTCAGAGCGGGATGAACTTTCCCAACGGGGCCGCAGGCGGAAACCGTATCCCAGAATTTAGGCTCAGAACGGGACGCGCTTTCCGGATGGCATGCTTGGCGGAAACTACGGCCCAGTTTTTGGCTCCAGAACGGGGTACATTTTCCGGAACGGTCCACGTGCGGGGGTGTACCGCCCCTTTTCGTGCTCCGCTTGTCGGATTACGTTATAGCTAGACATATTATAGGAAGGTATAATATGTCTAGCTATAACGTAAAGGAAGGATGGCCCTATGTTTATCGGAAGAACAGTGGAAATGTCCGAGCTCAATCGACTGTATGGCACGGGCTCCTTTGAAATGCCTGTGATTTACGGCCGCCGTCGTGTGGGTAAAACGCGCCTTATCACAGAGTTCATCCAAGGCAAGAAGGCTATTTACTTTCAAGCTCGTCGTACCAATGCGGAGGCAAACCTGCACGGCTTTAGCCAGGCGATACTTGCAGGCTCGGTTGGTGCTGCAGGCGTGTCGTTTCGTAGTTTTGACGAAGCGTTCGATGCATTGGCCACCATGGCTCGAGCGGAACGTTTGATTGTCGTGATTGACGAGTATCCCTATCTCGCCCAATCGAATCCCGAGATCAGCTCGTTGCTGCAAGACAAGATTGATCACCTGTACAAAGAGACCAGGCTCATGCTGATTCTATGCGGCTCGTCTCTTTCGTTTATGGAGGAACAGGTATTGGGCTACGAGAGCCCACTATACGGTAGGCGTACGGCCCAGTTTAAGATCATGCCGCTCGATTTTACGACGACCCTCGGCCTGTGGCAGAGCATGGGTCGCGAAGACGCTGCGGTTTGCTATGGCATGACGGGCGGCATTCCTGCATATATCGAGAAAGTCGATCCTACCGTATCGCTCAAGGACAACATCAAGCGTCTTTTTCTTACCCCTACGGGTTATCTCTTTGAAGAGCCGAGTAACCTGCTATTGCAAGAGTGCCGCAATCCCGAGCAATATGATGCGATCGTGCAAGCAATTGCTCAGGGGCGCTCGAAGATCTCGGAGATTGCGAGCTCTACGGGAATCCCTGCGAGCAACGTAAAGAGCTATGTGGATAAGCTGGCGTCGCTTGGGATTGTCGAGCGCGAGCTGCCCCTAAACGAGACGAGCAATAAGCGGGCTGTGTATCTGCTGAGCGACCAGATGTTTAGGTTCTGGTACAAGTTTGTGCCGCAGAACATTGGGCTGATTCAAAACGATATGGCCGAGATGGCGTATAAGCGCATTGAGCCGCACATATCGGATTACATGGGTACGGTCTTTGAGCTTATATGCAGACAATACGTGTACGAACTCGCGCGTGCGGGCCAGCTCGATGTGGTTCCGGCGAGCGTCGGGCGCTGGTGGGGGACGGATAATCGCACGCATACGCAGGAAGAAATCGACTTGATTGTTGACGATGGCGAGGGCACTGCGCTGTTTGCGGAGTGCAAATGGCGCAATGAACCGGCGGGCGAAGACGTGCTGCAAAAGCTCGTTCATCGAAGCGAGCTCTTTAGACGGCAACGAAAAAGCTATGCACTTTTCTCAAAAAGTGGCTTTACGCAGGGATGTCGAGATGCTGCAGAGAGTAGGGGAGACGTCAAGCTGATCTCGTTTGCCGAGATGTGCGAGCGGGGTAGCTCTGCTCGAGGGCAAGAGCCTGTCCTCGAATTGCTGGAATAGGGCCCCTTCTTTTGTCGTGTTGGCTGCCGGCGGAAAGTGTGTCCCAGATTTCGGCCCCAGAGTGGGATGCCGTTTCCGGATCGGCCCTCAGGCGGAAACTACGACCCGGAATTTGACTCCAAAACGGGATACGCTTTCCCGGTGGCATCTCTAGCGGAAACTGCATCCCGGAATGAGCTCTCGGAACGGGACACGCTTTCCCGTCGGGGCTTCAAACGGAAACCGTGTCCCGGAATCGAGCCTCAGGGTGGGATGCATTTTCCGGTAGAGGCCTGGGACGGAAGGCGTGTCCCAGAATCCGGCCAATCCGATGGCCAGGTGGTTGAGCGAGCGGGCTCCGAGGCTCCATTACTGAAAATTCATTTGTTAAACCTGGCAACCGTGGGTAGAATAAAGTCGACGGCAGCCCAAGGGTGATAGCTGGGCAGCGCCGTTACTTAGTTCAAGGGGTCAATGCCTTAACGGCGTCGACCCCTCTTCTTTTGCTTCGTACGCTGCTTAAGTGCCTCGGAAAGTCCGATAAGCGCCGTGAGGAGCGAGACCAAAGCGGTCAGGAGCTTCACGAAATCAATCAGATCGGTCATGGGCATCACCTCCCGTCGCATGGAGGGCGCTGCCCGGCACATGGAACTGCCGTCAACAACTGCCATTCTATCAAAGCGCGGTCATAAATACGAATATATGTTCGATAATAACAGCAACGTGATTCCTTCGAATAGCAGCCTTTCGTAAGGGCGGCAGAAGACGGCGCTGGGCGATTTCATGTCCGCACGAGCGCCTATCCTTACGGCAATGTAGCCGCTTATGTAGCAAGCGGCATTTGACGGAGAAAGGCCCTAACCGTGTCAGCTGAAAAGACGCCGTGTATCTCGGCTATCGATACGACGAACTTTGCGCGCCAGATCGTGCTGGACTTTGAGTTTGCGCCGGTGCCAAAGCAACGCCAACGCCGTGGGCTGCGCAATGAGATTATCGAGGTCGGCGCCGTCAAGCTCGATTACCACGCCAACGTTATGGGCGAGTTCTCGCAGTTTGTGCAGACGGAATTTACCGAAGGCGTTGCATTCCCCGTCCGCGAGCTTACGGGGATATCGGCCGTGGAAACCGCGATGGCCGATCCGCTCTATGTGGTGATTAAAAGTCTCAGTGATTGGATCGGTCGCTACTCCGCCCAGGTGGTCTGTTGGAGCGAGGCGGACCGTCGACAGCTTTTGACCGAGTGCCAAGCATAACGTATCGGCCTTGCCGCATTTCCTACGGACTGGGCCGACCTGCAGGCGTTTTACACCTCGATCATGGACGTGGGCAGCCACGGGTGCGTCTCTTTGAGTGACGCGGCAACGTGGTTTGGCATCGAGTTCGACGAGTCGATGGGTCACGCCCGCAGCGCCTTAGCCGATGCGCGTGTAACCGCCAAGTTGCTCAAGCAGATGATGGAGGGTGACTATTACGTGAGTCCGCGCGCCCAGGAAGTCCGCCAACGGTGGGGGATGGACGAGCGAGCCCAGACGTGCCTTTCCGGCAAGTGCCCCGAGCTGGGCGACCTGCTGCTGAAGCTGAAAGCGGAGGGGAGGTAGGGGGCGTTAGCTGTCTGCATGGCGCGTGCCCGTCGCGTATCGCTACTCTTCCTGCTGCTTAGCAGGCAGGATATAGACGCTCTCGGCGTCCACGGCGATCTGCGTGGGATGGTTGTAGAGGGTGTCTACTTCCATTATGCTCTGCTTGAACAGCGTGACGTCGGGCGTCTTTGCCTGATGGAGCTTCTCGATGAGTTTCTCGGATTGCCTGTCGTTGAACCTGCCGATGTCCTCTCCTGCGCCCTCGAGCGCCTCGTCGATGAGCGTATGTTCGCCAACGGGGGTCTTCGCGATGGCGTGACCGAGCAATTTGCCCGCGGACGCGATGCCGCCCAGCAGTGCTGCATCGACGGTGTCGGCAGTTTCCGCCTCGAGGGCGTCGTAACACTCGGTGTAGAGTTTACGGTAGGCGAGCGAATCGGCCTCGATCTTCGCGGTGGCGTCCGCGAGCTTTGTGGGCTCGAAGTTCTGGGCAAGCATAGGTTCGAGGAACAGCGAGAACGCGTGGATGTAGGTGGCGAGCTGGCAGTCTTTGAGGTAGTCGAGCACCTTGTCGAGGCGTCTGCCCAAGCCGTCTCGCGCCTCGATGAACCCTTTCTTTTTCAGGTCCGATTGCGCCAGTGAGCGGAAGTGCTCTATGTCCTGCTCGGAGACATGCTTGATGTCGATTACCTTCATATGGGCGCTGGTCATTTCGATGGCGTTGTTGTAGTAGAGACCGTAGCTGTTGAGGATGTTTGCAAGTGTCTTGAGGTTGCCGCGCATGTTGGCCTTGTCGCGTTGGCGCATGTAGCCGAACATTTCGTCGACGGACTCCTGGATGGAGTCGAGCTTCCGGTTTATCTGCGCGATTGCGGCTGCCATGAACAGCGACGTCGGGTCGTAGGGCACTTGCGTGACACTTGTAGCGATGTCACCATCGACAACGTGGAAGCGAGCCTGCCCAAAGCCATTGGCCGCATCGCGGTAGGATCCCATGAGGCCGCTGCCGTCCTTGAACGATTGGAGTATCGACGGGTCAAGCGGATTGCCAAACTTGTCGGTTGGCTGGAGCAGCATAGGCACGCTCACCGTATTGGTGACGGTGCGGAACGTCGAGGGGAGTGAGGCGAGCGCTATGCCGAGCTGGGGGACTCGTTCGAGCGGTAGCTTGATGGCTTCGGAGACGTCCACCCGCTCTTGGGTGAGCGCGAGGTGGGTTTTGGTGGATGTGAGCTGTTTTGCCATGAGTTCCTCTCGGCTGCCGTCCGTCGAGGGTTTGATCTTGTTGTCTGCCATAGCGTGCTCCTTGTTTGCGTTGATCGCCGTGGGCATTATCTCACCGCTAGGTGGCTTGCCAGAGCGGGGTAGAGACCGAGCGTCTGGCGAAACTCGTTAACTGATTGCATTTCTGCGGATTGGGTTGATTATAAGAGAAGGACGGCTATCCATCCGCCCTTCCCAGTTGAGTTCGCTTTGAGCTACTGTTCGTGCCTATGCTGCTTGGGCTCAAGCCTTCTCGCTGCCATGAAGCAGGCCGTGGCCGCCATGGCTAATGCGATGCTGGCCATCCAAGCGGAGTCGCCGGTTGCGGCGAGCTTTGGTTCATCGGCTGTCGTGCGTCCCGACCTTTTTGTAGATGCCTCGTCGGCGTCCTTTTCAGGAGTGGCAGGATCACTTTTGTTGTCGCCGGGTGAATCTACGTCGGTCTTTCCGCTCGTCTGTCCCCCTTGGCCCTTCTCATCCACGGTAAAGGAGGCATCGGTCGCTGTTCCGTCCTTCCAGACGGCCGTGACGGTGTGTCCGCCGGTGGCGAGCGTGTCCAGATAGGCCGGCCTGAGCTCGATAATCGTGCTGCCCCTGGTTGCGGTGTAGTTCCCGGCGGAGACCTCAGTTCCGTCCACGAGGAGACGCGTGAACTCATCGAGAGGACCGCTGAAGCGGAAGGTCAGGCCGACCCCGCCGCCCTTTGCATACGCCTGCCCGTCGCCCTTGGTGGCGGCATACAGCGGGGCGGTCACGTCGAAGGTGACGCCCCCCGCGTCGTCGACATCAAAGGTCTGAACACCGGTCTTGCCGTTACGCTCGGCGTAGGCGGAGCTGTAGACGAAGGTCTCATGACCCGTCTTGTCGAGGACCACGAGGGCATGGATCTCAAACGAGCCCATCGAGAGCGACGTGGGGAACTCGATTTCGATATAGCCTCTTGCCGCATCGTAGCTGCAGCTCAACGTTTTACGGGCCTTTACAGAGTTCGGGTCCTCGACATAGCCGGGGTCGCCGAGGATCGGGGAGACAGACTTCACGCCGTCCGCGTCGCCTACATTGCAATAGATGCGGAGGACCCCGCCGACGGGGACCCTCTTCGCAGAGATGGAGACGCCCGAGACCGTGGGCGGGTTCCGGTCGATCGCGCTGCCGGTCACTTCGAAGCACAGCTCGCTCGGGTCGGCAACCGAGAAAGTCGCGCCCGAGATGCCGTTGGCCCTGGCGTAGGAGCTCTCGTACACATCGGTCTCGAACCCTAGGCCATCGGTGACCGAAAGGCCGATCAGCCTGTGCCTTCCGATCCTATTGCTGTCGAAGGTGAGGTCGAACCCGTCGGCAGACGAGCTTCCGTGATAATAGGCCGACGAAACGGAGCAGCCGTCGTCCTTATCCTCCCAGCCCCGCTGCAGTATGGGGGAGACGGAGCGAACGCCGTCTGGGTCCGCGACGGACCAAGAGATGTGGAAGTCGGCGCCGGTCGCGACTTCCCTGCTCGAGAGCGACACGGAGGACACGGTCGGCGGGTTCTGGTCCGCGGGCCCCTCGGTCACCTCATAGACGAGGGGGCTGGTGGCGAAGGTCGGACAGTCGAGCCCCTTCTCCCCGGCATACGCCGCGTCGTAGACATCGGTAACCCATCCAAGGCTATCGGTCACGCCGAGGCCGATGATCCGGTACCTGCAGGGCCGGTCGCTCGGGGAGGTGGGGATATCGAAGCCCGCGGTCGTGTCGCCGGTCGACCGGAAGGCGAGACGGGAGCTGTTGCCTTGGCCCCCGTCATCGCTATCGACGACGACCTCGACTATCGGCGTGACTGACCGCACCCCATCGGGGTCGTCCACATCGTAGCCGACACGCAGCGTGGAGCCTGCCGTGACGGCCGTTGCGGATATCGTCACGTTGGATATGCTGGGCGGGTTCGGGTCCGACGCGGCGAGGGCGGTTGAGGGCAAAGCCAGCGCTACGGCGGCGGACAGGGGGACGAGCAGGCTAAGTGCAAAGCGTCTGGAGAATTTCAAGGAGGTCATTGGAGGCACCGATCTTCCATAATTGTTGCAACGATACCAGTATATCTTTGGCCCACGCTAGCCAGATGTTCTTTTCTCGAACGGCTCGTTAGTTTAGAGACGGCATATGGACACCTGTCTCGTCCAAGTTTCTCGTAAGGGCGATTATGAGGGCATGAAGAGACTTTCTCGGAACAATCAATTGGGGATATCAAAGAAATACTGGACGCCGCCCGATCGCTCAATGCCTTTGAGGCGAAATGCAGCGCATTGGCTACGTTGTTGAGATCATTTATCGAGCGATACGTCATTCCAGCTGAGGCCACCATCACGAGGCTTCTCTTCCTACACCTCCGCGATCCCGCGTGCCGCGCTCAGCAGCTGTACTCTCTCTGGCTCCACTGACGCAGCTCGGCCGCGCGTACGGCGTCGTGGCACAGGTCCAGGAATACCTCGGCTCCCTCGCAGAAACACTCACGGGCAAAGACGCCGGATCCGTCCGTAACGCACACGCCGCCGGCGAGGAGCATCCAGTTGGACGGCTCACGCGAGTCGTCTCCAGGCAGCTTGATCCGCAGTACGTGCGGATCGCCGGCAGCACAGAGCTCTTCCTCGAGCATCTGCACGGTAAAGCGCATCTGGTGGGAGAGACTGCTTTTGACCATGGCCGAGGCGTAGCCATTTGGCTTATCCAGAAGATACATGTGATTCGGTTTGACGACCAGGTTGTGGAAGTTGCGCTCGCTGCGCACGGAGAAATTGTCCATACGGACTCCTTTCATCGATGTTGGCAGGGCCACCGTGCCTCTTGGCCGGTTGGCGTCGGGATCGTGGAGCCAACTCTCTACTCCGACTCTGGATAAAACGCGCCCGCTCCTTGTGGGCACGATGGAGTCTATCAGCGTGCACGGACAGTAATCAAGCGCCGCCTGCGAAATGAGGCGCGGGCGGCGCTTGATTTCGCAGGCTGCTGCTAGGCTTAAATCAGGAAAAGTGTCGAAATATCCCGTGTAAAATCACGGAAAAGTGTCGCAATGCACACTTTATAACCTCGAAAAAGTGTCGAAATAAGCATCTAACAACCACGGAAAAGTGTATCCTAGTGCTAAAACAGCACGTAATAAGGGGTATGCTTATGCTACAGAGAAAAGCGAAAGCACAGTTTGAATCTTGGCTTGCCTCGTCGCCTAACAAAGCTCTTTTGGTCAAGGGTGCCCGACAGGTGGGAAAGTCATATTTGGTCAACGTCTTTGCAAGCGAATCGTTCGAAAATGTCGTGACGTTCGACCTTATCGCCGACGCGTCCGTGCGCGATTCGTTTTTGGCGGCGAAAAGTGCGGACGAACTGCTTATGCGCATGTCTATCGCTGCGACGCAGCCGATGGTTGCGAACAAGACCGTTGTGGTTATCGACGAGGTGCAGCGATGCCCCAACGTAGTGACGTTTATCAAATACCTGGTCCAGCGCGGCGACTTTCGATACATCCTTACCGGATCGCTCCTTGGCGTTGAGCTCGAGGGCATCGATTCCCTGCCAGTGGGGTATGTCGAGCAGGTCCAGATGTACCCGCTCGACTTTGAGGAGTTTTGTTGGGCAAATGGCGTTGGTGCCAGCGTGTTTGACATGCTCAGGGGCTGTCTGAAGGATGAAGGGGAGCTCCCCGGCTACCTGTATGACCGCTTGCTCGATCTGTTCCATCAGTATGTGGTGGTGGGAGGCATGCCCGACGCGGTCAATTCCTTCTTGGCGACGCGCAATGTCGACGAGGTTCGAAACATCCACCGCGATCTTCACGCCCTGTATCGCGATGACATCGCAAAGTACGCTCCGCCCGAGTTACGCTTGGTTATTCGCGATATCTATGATTTGATTCCCAGCGAGGCCGGCTCCAAAAACAAGCGATTCAAGCTGTCATCGATTAACGGTGTCAAACGTTTTTCGCAGGTGACAGACCATTTTCTCTGGTTATCGGAGGCGGGTGTCGCGCTTCCCGTGTATAACGTAACGGCGCCCGTGGCACCCCTTTTATTGGGAGAGCAACGAAATCTGTTCAAGCTGTTTTACTTGGACACCGGAATGCTCATGTCGTCGTATTCCAAAAGGGTCGCCCAAGGCGTTTTTGATGGGGAGGCGGAAGACGCCTTTGGCATGAACATGGGGGCGGCGTTTGAGGGCTTCGTTGCCCAAGAGCTCAAAGCTCATGGATTCAGATTGCGCTACTTTACATCGAAAAAGGTTGGCGAGCTCGATTTTGTTGAGGAGACGCTCGATGGGGAAGTGCTTGCTATCGAGGTCAAATCGGGCAAGAGCTTTAAGTCCCATGCCGCGCTCGATAACGCACTGGCAACGAAGGGCTACGGAATCGATCGCGCCCTGGTACTTGCGGAATGCAATCTTCACCGCGATGGTGACGTGCTGTATCTGCCCATCTTTATGGCATGGCTTTTGGAGCCGTAACGTGCCGCCGGCTCTTCCGGCCTTCCCTTAACCCTCGCTACTCGTCGTCTCCGTCGTTGGGGTCACCCTTGAGGGTGTTGATGTCCAGGTGCTGGTTGTCGTCCTCTTTTTGCTGGGTCTCCGACTCCGCTTGGGTGGGGCCGCGGAACAGCTGGAATCCCTCAAACGCAATGACGCCGAGCAGGGCAATGACAATGGCGATAAAGGCAACCTTGACTGCCTGCGGAAACTCCGAGAAACGCAGCGTCTTTTCCGTGGCGTAATAATCGGCGAAGCGCTCTTCGCCCGTGCTTTTGGTATACGCCGGCGCGGACGCGGCCTCCGGGTCATATTCCGGTGCAGGCGTGGCGGCGTACGGATTGTTGAGATAATCGCTCGATGCGGTGCCAAAATCCTCGGTCTCGATGCGACCGGTGTCAGCATGGCCATCGGAATAATCGGAATATGCTGCACTGCTCTCATAGTCCGCGGCGCTCGTGTTGGCGGCAAAAAGCGGGTTAACTGGAACGTCGAGCGCCGGCATGCTGGTAGAGGTCTCATCCAGATCGGCTGCAGCCCAGGAATCGTAGGCAACCTGATGGGCAACGGGCTCATCGAGCCTTGTGACCGGAGGCTTGCGTACCGCTGGAGCAGGCAACTGCTGAGCGCTGTACATAACGGTGCTGTCGGCCGATTTGCCCTGCGTCGCTGCAGCGAGAAATGCCGCCGTCTCGGACGGGTCGCTTGCGGGGCGGGGGGCGGGCGCGGGCGCCGAAGCGGGTGCGGGCGTAGGCGCGGGCGTCGAAACAGGCGACTGCGCAGGAGTCGGCGCAGATCCGGGCTTAGGCGCAAGTGCGGGCTTTGCACTTGTCGGACGAGCTCCGCCGCCCATGAGTTCCTCGGCGGTCCAGGGGCGGTCGCTCATCACGTCGTCCAGGCTCAACGCAAACAGATCGTCTTCGCCCTCGTCAAACGCGCGGTTCGCATGCCTGACGGCAGAAGCGAAGCCTCCGCGGCCGTTGCGTGATGCGTTGCTCGACCCCATCTTGTCCCATCCTTTCGAAATACTCACATTCATCGATTATATGGAACTTGCCTTGCGGCCGACTCTCGGATTCGTGCATTCCAGAACTCGCGCTCAAAAGGGGAGGGGCGCAGGTGCGCTGACTATTTGTCGCCGGCGGCAGCCTTTGCCTCGTTGAGGTAGCTATAGAAGCTGTACTTAGAGATGCCAAAGAACTCGCAGGCGCGTTCGCTCGACTTGGAGATGAGAAAGGCGCCGCGACGGTCGAGGTAGCCAACGGCGCGGATGCGCTCGTCTTTGGTCATGAGCGCCGCGGGCTTGCCCACAAACTGTTCACACTCGCGCAGCAAGTCTTCGAGCAGGTCGCCGATGTTCTTGGTAATGGGCTCAGGCTCGGTGTAGTCCGTGCCGCCGGTGCCGGTAAAGGCATCGAGCGAACGCTCAAAAGCCTTCATGAGCGTAATGTCAAAGTTAATGCCCAAAATGCCGACGGGCTTGCCCTCGTCGTTGCGGATAAAGATCGTCGAGGACTTAAGCAGCTTGCCATCGGCGGTTTTGGTGAGGTATGGCTCGCGGTCGTGCACGTCGGTGATGCCCTCGTGCATGGACTCAAACACAATATGGCTGGGGCCGTCACCCAGTTTGCGCCCACTGACGTGGCCGTTTTCGATCACTACGATGGAGTGGTCCACGTCCTCGGTCTCCAGGTCGTGGACGACGACTTCGCAGTTGGGACCAAATTGGAGCGCCAAGCCGTGTGCAAGGCGCTTGTAAAACTCAATCTGTGTGGGGGTCATGGGTGCCTTCCTAAAAATTAGTTTGGGCACACTGTGCCATAAACCACACCTGTTCGCAAATAACGAAAGCGTCGCTGCGTTATGTGACCGTTCGGCGGCGAAAAGGTACCGATTACGGCAACAAACAATTTGTTATGTTTTCCAATCAAAAAGTGTGATAGAACAGTGCTAACAAACTTTTTGTTTGGCATCCACATAAAAGTTCAGCCGCATGAACGGGAATGGGCTGGAACGCGTATGCGGGGGCCGGCAAGAGAGGACTTAAGGAGTTCACCGTATGGCCGATAAGATTCAGTGGGCGGGCAACACGATGCCCAAGAGCGATGATGAGCACTTGGGAATCATGAGACTCGACCACGTGAAGAAGGCCCGCGCCTTCCACCAGTCGTTCCCCCAGTACACCGTTACTCCGCTTGCCCGCCTGGACGGCCAGGCCGCACGCCTGGGCCTTTCCAACCTGTGCGTTAAGGACGAGAGCTATCGCTTTGGCCTCAACGCCTTTAAGGTCCTGGGCGGCTCGTTTGCCATGGCCAACTACATTGCCGACGAGACCGGCAAGGACGTTGCCGAGTGCACCTTCGATTACCTGACCTCCGATCAGCTTGCCAAGGACTTTGGCCAGGCCACCTTCTTTACCGCCACCGACGGCAACCATGGCCGCGGCGTGGCATGGGCTGCCAACAAGCTGGGCCAGAAGGCCGTCGTGCACATGCCCAAGGGTTCCACCAAGCCTCGCTTTGATAACATCGCCGCCGAGGGCGCCACGGTGACCATCGAAGAGGTCAACTACGACGAGTGCGTGCGCATGGCCGCCGCCGAGGCCGACGCCTGCGAGCGCGGCGTCATCGTTCAGGACACCGCCTGGGAGGGCTACGAGAAGATCCCGTCTTGGATCATGGAGGGCTACGGCACCATGGCTTCTGAGGCAGCCGAGCAGCTGCGCGAGATGGCCATCAACCGCCCGACGCACGTCTTTGTCCAAGCCGGCGTGGGCTCGCTGGCCGGCGCCGTGGTGGGCTACTTCACCAACTTGTATCCCGACAACCCGCCCACCTTTGTCGTGGTCGAGTGCGCACCTGCCGCCTGCCTGTACAAGGGCGCTGCCGCCGGCGACGGCGACCCGCGCATCGTGGACGGCGACATGCCCTCCATCATGGCCGGCCTGTGCTGCGGCGAGCCCAACATTCTGGGCTGGGATATCCTGCGCAACCACACCACCGCCTTCGTATCCTGCCCCGACTGGGTCACCGCTCGCGGCATGCGCACCCTGGGCGCTCCCGAGAAGGGCGACCCGCGCGTCATCTCCGGCGAGTCCGGCGCTGTGACCACCGGCCTGGTCGAGACCCTCATGCTCGATCCCGAGTACGCCGAGCTCAAGGAACTCATCGGCCTGGACAAGACGAGCTCCGTGCTCTGCTTCTCCACGGAAGGTGACACTGATCCGGATCAGTACCGTCGCATCGTCTGGGAGGGCGAGTACCCCACCTGCTAATTGTTGGGCGGCGCAACGCGCCGCGCCAAATTCCTATTAGACCCCCTATGTCCTGCAGATGTATGAACCCGGGAGGCGGAGCGATGCCTATTTGCTCCGTCGCGAGTTCCGCACGCAAAGGAAAGCACTTAATGTGCTTTCCGTCTTGCGCAGGACTGTCCGAGCAGCGGAGTAAATAGGCATCGCTCCGCCACCTCACAGGTAGATCCCTTCAAATGAAAGGTTAACTGTTATGACTAAGGAACTCGATTTCGACGCTATTAAGGCTGCTGCTGAGTCCCATCGTGCTGATATGACTCGCTTCCTGCGCGCTATGATCTCCCACCCCTCTGAGTCTTGCGAGGAGGGCGAGGTTGTCGCTTGCATCAAGGCCGAGATGGAGAACCTTGGCTATGACGAGGTCAAGGTCGACGGCCTGGGCAACGTTATGGGCTTTATGGGCGAGGGCGACAAGATCATCGCCATCGACTCCCACATCGACACCGTCGGCATCGGCAACATCGAGAACTGGGATGCCGATCCCTATGAGGGCTACGAGACCGACGAGATCATCTACGGCCGCGGCGGCTCCGACCAGGAGGGTGGCATGGCTTCTGCTACCTACGCTGCCAAGATGATGAAGGACATGGGCCTCATCCCCGAGGGCTACAAGATCATGGTCGTCGGCACCGTCCAGGAAGAGGACTGCGACGGCATGTGCTGGCAGTACATCTACAACAAGGACGGCATTAAGCCCGAGTTCGTCATTTCCACCGAGCCCACCGACGGCGGCATCTATCGCGGTCACCGCGGCCGTATGGAGATCCGCGTCGACGTTCACGGCACCTCCTGCCACGGCTCCGCTCCCGACCGCGGCGACAACGCCATCTACAAGATGGCCGACATCATCGCCGACGTCCGCGCCCTCAACAACAACGGCTGCGACGAGTCGACCGACATCAAGGGCCTCGTCAAAATGCTCGACCCCAAGTACAACCCCGAGCACTTTGAGGATGCCCGCTTCCTGGGCCGCGGCACCTGCACCGTCAGCCAGATCTTCTACACCAGCCCCAGCCGCTGCGCTGTCGCTGACTCCTGCGCCATCTCCATCGACCGTCGCATGACCGCCGGCGAGACCTGGGAGTCCTGCCTGGACGAGATCCGCAACCTGCCGGCCGCCAAGAAGTACGGCGACGACGTGAAGGTCTCCATGTACATGTACGACCGTCCGTCCTGGACCGGCGAGGTCTACGAGACCGAGGCTTACTTCCCCACGTGGATCAACAAGGAGACCGCTCCGCACGTCAAGGCCCTCGTCGACGCCCACAAGGCCATGTTCGGTGACGAGCGCATCGGCTGCGAGCCCAGCATGGACAAGCGCACCGGTCGTCCGCTGTGCGACAAGTGGACCTTCTCCACGAACTGCGTTTCCATCCAGGGCCGCTACGGCATCCCCTGCGTCGGCTTTGGCCCGGGTGCCGAGTCTCAGGCTCACGCTCCCAACGAGGTCACCTACAAGGACGACCTGGTCACCGCTGCCGCCATGTATGTGGCTGCCCTGAACCTCTACGATCCGAGCCAGGCCGATGGCGACGCCACCGTGTTCCGCGCCGGTCTGACCAACAACAAGATCGATTAGTCCCATTCTTCGATCTTGTTGAGCCGGGGGCCGCTCGTGTCCCCGGCACCCCCTGTTGACTTGGGGCCCGCGGTCGTTATCTCCCATGCTTCCTCAACGGTAGCGGGTCCTCGTCATAGCGCTCTGCATGTTCTAGCCACACGCGCATGCCGGGGCACATCTACTCATTGCGATCGTTTCACCTTTAGAAAGGACATTTACATGGACGCTAAGTTTACCGAGCTCGTCGAGCAGCTGAACGGCCTCGATTTTAAGGGCATGTACGGCAGCGACTTCCTGCACACCTGGGACAAGACCACCGATGAGCTCAAGGCGCTCTACATCGTCGCCGACGCCCTGCGCGAGCTGCGCGAGAACAACGTTTCGTCCAAGATCTTCGATTCGGGTCTGGCCGTCTCGCTGTTTCGCGACAACTCCACCCGTACGCGCTTCTCCTTCTCTAAGGCAGCCAACCTGCTCGGCCTTGAGCTGCAGGACCTGGACGAGAAGAAGTCCCAGATCGCCCACGGCGAGACCGTCCGCGAGACCGCTACCATGATCTCCTTCATGGCCGACGTCATCGGCATCCGCGACGACATGTACATCGGCAAGGGCGACGCCTACATGGCCGAGGTCTCCGAGTCCGTGCAGCAGGCCTACGAGGATGGCGTTCTGGATCACCGTCCCACGCTCATCTCCCTACAGTCCGACTCCGATCACCCCACGCAGTCCTCTGCCGACATGCTCTACCTCATCAACGAGTTTGGTGGTCTTGAGAACCTCAAGGGCAAGAAGGTTGCTGTCACCTGGGCCTATTCGCCCTCTTACGGCAAGCCGCTGTCCTGCCCGCAGTCGCTGATCAGCCTGCTGCCCCGCTTTGGCATGGACGTCACCCTGGCTCACCCCGAGGGCTACGACCTCATGCCCGAGGTCGTCGAGCGCGCCAAGGGCTATGCCGCCGAGTCCGGCACCACCTTTAAGCAGGTCAACACCATGGCCGAGGCCTTCGAGGGCGCCGACATCGTGATCCCCAAGAGCTGGGCTCCGTTTGCCGCCATGGAGAAGCGCACCAACCTGTACGCCGAGGGCGACGATGCCGGCATCGCCGCGCTCGAGAAGGAGCTGCTCGCCCAGAACGCTACGCATCAGGACTGGTGCTCCACGACCGAGCTCATGGAGAAGACTGCCAACGGCCAGGACACCATCTTTATGCATCCGCTGCCCGCCGACATCTCCGGTGTCTCCTGCGAGCACGGCGAGGTCAACGCCGACGTCTTCGACATGCACCGCGTGGGCATGTACAAGGAGGCCAGCTACAAGCCGTACGCCATCGCAGCCATGATGTTCCTGCAGAAGGTTGCCGATCCCGCCGCTACCCTCAAGGCCCTCGACGAGCGCAACACCGCCCGTTGGTTCCAGGCCTAAAGCTGGGTTGAGGTAAGCCATGTAAAGGGGGCGCTCTGCCAACCGGCGGGGTGCCCCTTTTTGCATCGTGGGCGTGCGGGATAAGCGCTTTCGATGTAGATGCCCCGCGACGCGAGTTATGGGTACGATGGTTTCAGGGGAGGTATCGCCATGAAACTTGGTTGCGTCATTATGGCTTCGGGCGAGGGCAAGCGATTTGGCTCTAACAAGATGCTCGCTGATATCTATGGCGAGCCGCTGATTGCCCGGACCATTGATTCGGTTCCCCGGGGCTTTGACGTTGTGGTTTCGACGCGTTGGCCCGAGGTCGCTCAGATTTGTGATGACAAGCATTGCCCGTGCGTGCTGCACGATGGCGAGCTGCGCAGCGAAAGCGTCCGTGCGGGCCTTTCGTGGGGAGTCGAACGCAACTGGAAAGGTTGCCTCTTTTTGCCGGGCGACCAGCCGCTCGTGAGTTCGGATTCTTTTGAGGCTATGGTTCGTGCATTTGACGAGCGTGGCCGCAAGCATCCGGTGCGTCTTGCGTGCAACGGTGAGCCTTCGAGCCCGGTGCTCTTTCCGGCGGAACTGTTCGATGCACTTATGTGTCTTGAGGGTAAGGACGGCGGCGGTTCGATCCTCAAGGACCGTACCGACGTGGTGCTGGTCGAGGCGCGTGCCTACGAGCTGTGGGACGTCGATACCGTCAAGGGACAGCGACGCATAACGGAGCATATCGCCGCCTGCTCGTATTTTGATCGCGTGGCCAACTGCATCAATCAATAAGGAGCAATTATGATCATCATCAAAAACGGCGCACTCGTGACGCCCCAGGGGCTTCGCCGCGCCGATCTTGCCATGGATGGCGATAAGATCGTGCGGATTGCCGCGGCGATTGAGCCGGCCGAGGGCGATACCGTCGAGGATGCTGCGGGCTGCTGGGTGTTCCCGGGCTTTATCGATGGGCACACGCACATGCAGTGCTGGACCGGCATGGATTGGACAGCCGATAGCTTTGAGACCGGCACGCGCGCGGCTGCCTGCGGCGGCACGACGACCATTGTGGACTACGCGACGGCCGATCGCGGCGTGACCATGCCCGATGCCTTGGTCGAGTGGCGTCATCGCGCCGACGGCACCTGCACCGCCAACTATGCCTTCCATATGGCGCTTGCCGAGTGGAATGAGCGCAACCGCGCCGATCTTTCGGCCATGCGCGAGGCGGGCGTGTCGTCGTTTAAGACCTACTTTGCCTACGACCATCTGCGCCTGGACGATGCCGAGACGCTCGAGGTGCTGGAGGAGCTCAAGCGCGTGGGCGGTATCCTGTGCGTGCATTGCGAGAACGGCACGTTGGTCAACGCGCTGCAGAAGCGCGTGTTTGAGCAGGGTATCCACGGGCCCGAGGGCCATGCGCTCAGCCGTCCGGACGTGTGTGAGGCCGAGGCCGTGAGCCGCCTGCTGTATCTGGCGCACTTGGCCGGGGACGCTCCGGTCAACGTGGTGCACCTTTCGACCAAGCTGGGGCTCGAGGCCATTCGCGCTGCCAAAGCGCGCGGGCAGAAGAACATCTATGTCGAGACATGCCCTCAGTATCTGATGCTCGACGACACCTGCTATCTGGAGCAGGGCGAGGACGGCTTTGCGGGCGCCAAGTACGTGATGAGCCCGCCGCTGCGCCATGCCGGTGACCGTGCCGCGCTGCGCGAGGCGCTTGTGGCTGGCGAGATCGATACTATTGCCACCGACCACTGCAGCTTTAATCTGCACGGGCAAAAGGACCGAGGACGCGATGATTTCCGCGCGATTCCCAACGGCGGGCCCGGCGTGGAGCATCGTCCCGTTGCGATTGCCACGAGCTTTGAGGGACAGCTGGGTCCCGAGGATCTGTGCCGCTTGATGAGCGAGAACCCGGCGCGCGTTTTTGGCATGTATCCGCGCAAGGGCTGTCTTGCCGAGGGCGCCGATGCCGACGTGTGCGTGTGGGATCCGTGCGCGCGTTGGACGATCAGCGCCGCGACGCAGCATCAGGCCGTGGACTACACGCCGCTCGAGGGCTTTGGGGCACATGGCCGCGCCAAGGCCGTGTTTGTGAACGGCGTGCTGGCGGCACGCGACGGCGAGCCCACCGGAGCCCAACCCGGCCGCTACGTGCCCCGCTAACAGGAAGACCGCCGGGGTAGCTAATTTGGGAGATGATTTTTCGGGACGGGGTAGCAAAAAGAGCCCCGTCCCAAATTTGCTACCCCTGGAGGCTGGTGGCGATGAGGGGGCGGTTGAGGGCTGCCTCGAAGCGATCTGCCATTGTTGGGTCGGCAAGCGTGTCGGCTTGGTTGAGCATGACGCGTGCGGTGCTGAGTCCCAGCGCCTGCATCTCGGCATTGAGCACCTGGGCGACGCGCTCGGGCGTGGCGATGTCGGTAGGCTCGCAGCCGCAGCGCTCGCAGAAGAGCTCGGGGCGGTGGACAACCTCGGCGACGGGCCTGCCCAGCCCCGAGGCGCCGACGACCCAGACAACGTTTGCCGTGGCGGCGGGAATTACCGGCTCCCAGGCGGCATGCGCCTTGAGCGGGAGTCGCTTGCTGCCATCTGCCTCGGCCAACACATAGTCAAAGCGCTGCGCCAGCTGGTCGATCGGCTCAGCGGGGGCGGAGAGCTTGCCTGTCTCCGGGTCCAAAACACCCGCCTGGCAGATGCTTCCGCGGACAAGTTCCGCGCATGCCTCGCAGGTGCAGCCGGGAACATGCGGGGTCCCCGGCTTCCAAGGCGCGGCGTCCAGGCGACGGCTCGACCCGTCCCATGGCACGCCGGCGACGGGAAACATGTGCGTGGTGGTGCAGAGGAGCACGCGCCCGCCGCCGCGCATGAGCTCGAGACCCAGCATCTTCAGCAACGTCGACTTGCCGCCGCTGCCGATAATCGCGGTAATGCCCGGCTCGATCTTGAGCGCGGAGGCAAGGTTTCCGCTCGTCGTTTCCATCTGTTCACCGCCGTATAATACTGTGATAATAAATAATCATCAGAGTAGCGGCCGAACCGCTTTTGCTCTGCTCAAACCGTAGCACAGGGAGGTGCCCCGGGAATGCTCGTTTATGTTCGCGGCGCCGGCGATATCGCCACGGGCGTCGCCGCTCGCTTGGTGCGCGCCGGCGTTTCGGTCGTCATGGCCGATATCGCGGTTCCCACGTGCATCCGCCGCACAATCTGTTTTTGCGAGGCCATTCGCCTGGGCGAGGTCGAGGTCGAAGGCATTCGCGCTCGCTTGGCACGGACGCCGGCTGAGGCGCTTGAGATTACCGAGGCTGGAGACGTCGCCGTTGTGGTGGACCCTCAGGCCAAGATGCTCGATGAGCTTAAACCCGCGGCTGTGGTCGACGCGATTTTGGCTAAGCGCAACTTGGGCACCACGCGCGACATGGCGCCTGCCGTCATCGCTGTGGGGCCGGGCTTTACCGCGCCGGTTGACTGCGACGCCGTGGTCGAGACCATGCGCGGACATTTTCTCGGCCGTGTCATTACCCAAGGTTCGCCCCAGCCCAACACGGGCGTGCCGGGCATTATCGCCGGCTATGGCAAGGAACGTGTTATCCACAGCCCCGCCGCCGGCGTGTTTAGGTCCGACCGCACCATCGGCGACATCGTGAGTGCCGGCGATGTGATCGGGTATGCGGGTGATACTCCCATGGTCACGCAGATTGACGGCTGCTTGCGCGGGCTTTTGGCGAACGGCGTGCAGGTGACTGAGGGCTTTAAATGCGCCGATGTCGATCCGCGCGGCGATGCCAGCTATATCAACTACATTTCGGACAAGGCGACGTCGGTCGGCGGCGGTGTGCTCGAGGCGCTCGCTATGCTCACCGGTGTCTTTAGAGGATAGAAGGCGGCAATGGAAAAGCTCGATGTTGTGAATGCGGCGCTTGCCGCCTTGCGTGCTGGTGAGACGTGCGAACTGGTGGTAGTGGCCGGCACGGCAGGGTCGTCACCGCGCGGCGTGGGCGCCTGGATGGCCGTCTTTGCCGATGGCAGCCAGGCGGGCACTATCGGCGGTGGCAAGATTGAACTCTTTGCGCTGGATGAGGCGCGCGAGCTCCTGAGCGCGGGACAGTCGCGTCTGGTCCGCTACACTATGGGCGGCGAGAACTCCGATACCGGCATGATCTGCGGCGGAGCCATCTGCTTGTGCTACCTGCATCTGGATGCGACCCAGGTACCGTTGTTCCAGGAAATTGCCGACGTCTTGGCCTATCGGCGCATCGGCGACTTCGTCATCGACTTTGAGCCGTTTATCGCGAGCGCGCTCGAGGGCGATGTGGCCAAGTACCATGGCGAGGAGTCGCGCCGCACCATAATGGGCTGCCCCGAGCTTTCGCTGGTGGAGGAGGGGAGTAAGGTCACCTACACCAACGCGGCCTCCGAGATTCCCGCGGCGCACATCGAGACGCTCTGCCCCGAGGGCCTGACCTATATCTTTGGCTGCGGCCACGTGGGTGCTGCGACGGCGCGGGTGCTCACGGCGGCGGGCTTTGCCGTTGTGGCTTGCGACGACCGCCCCGGCACACTGACCCCCGAATGGGTGCCCGGTGTCTACGACCGTCGTCTGGTCGACTACAAGAGCCTGAGCAAGCAGTGCCCCATCGGCCCGCGTGACCTAGTGGTCGTCGCCACGGCGGGTCACAAGTCCGATATCGACGTGGTGATTCAGGCCATGCGCGCCAAGCCAGCCTATCTGGGCTGCTTGGGTTCGCGCCGTAAGACGGCCTTTGTGCGCGCCCGCCTGGAGCAGGAGGGCTTTACGCAGGACCAGATCGACGGGCTGCACCTGCCGATCGGCGTTGCCATCGAGGCCGAGGATCCCGAGGAGATCGCCATCTCCATCGCTGCCGAGATGATCCACCTGCGCCGCACCAAGCTCGTCCCCCGCAAGCGCTAGTCGCATCCCCATCAATAAGTTGCGGTGGAATACGGACTGTTTAAGCCTGTTAGGCCGCCAAACAGTCCCTATTTCACCGCAACTGCTTGTTGGGACCCATTTGTGCGGGGGAGTTGTGGAGTTGTGCAGGCAGACGAGGTTTTTCTGGAAATACGCTCTCGATGCGCGTATAGTACCGATTGTTTTGTCGGCTCCTGCTGTGTCGAGTCCAAACCGCGAAATGCCATGAGCGGCGCGGATGCAGCCAGGAGGCACGAGGACAACCCATCGTGGCCACGCCCCGTGCTTAAAACCCCAAGAAGGAGTGAACAATGGCAGAAGAGAAGTATGTGCCGCGTCTGAAGACCAAGTACAACAACGAGGTCAAGCAGCAGCTTCAGGACAAGTTCCAGTACGAGAACGTCATGATGATCCCCAAGTTTGAGAAGATCGTCGTGAACATGGGTGTCGGCGAGGCCGCTACCGATTCCAAGGCCATCGACGGTGCCGTGCGCGACCTGCGCGCCATCACCGGCCAGCAGCCGATGATCACCCGTGCCCGCAAGTCCATCGCTACCTTCCGCCTGCGCGCTGGTATGCCGATCGGCTGCAAGGTTACCCTGCGTGGCGACCGTATGTGGGAGTTCTTCGATCGTCTGACCTCCGTCGCGATCCCCCGTATCCGCGACTTCCGCGGCATCTCCGCCAAGAGCTTCGACGGCCGTGGTAACTTCTCCATGGGCGTCACCGAGCAGCTCATCTTCCCCGAGATCGACTTCGACTCCGTCGATCACCAGCGTGGTATGGACATCACTTTCGTGACCACCGCCAACACCGATGAGGAGGCCAAGGCCCTTCTGGACGCCTTCGGTTTCCCGTTCAAGAAATAGGTTCACCTGCCCTATGAGCGCCGTTCCCAGAAGGGGGCGGCGCTTGGGGCGAACAATACTCTATGTGAGGAGGATATAAGTGGCTAAGACATCGATGATCGTCAAGTGCAATCGCAAGCAGAAGTTCTCTACTCGTGAGTACACGCGCTGCCAGCGCTGCGGCCGTCCGCACTCTGTGTACCGCAAGTTCGGCCTGTGCCGTGTCTGCTTCCGCGAGCTTGCACTCAAGGGCGAGCTTCCCGGCGTTAAGAAGGCCAGCTGGTAAGTCACTACCAGCGTTTCAAGCATCAGTTTGGAACAGGGAAAACGCGCTAAAAAGGCTTTGCCGTTAAGGGCGGCGAAGAACCAAGAGCACGTGTTCATCAAGAACGAAGGAGAATCTGTATGAACCTTACAGACCCGATCGCAGATATGCTTACGCGCATCCGTAACGCTAACTCTGTGAACAAGGCCACGGTCTCCATGCCGAGCAGCAAGAAGCTCGTCGAGATCGCTCGTGTTCTGCACGAGGAGGGCTACATCGAGGGCTACGATGTCGAGGACACCGTTCCCCAGAAGACTCTGCACATCACGCTTAAGTATGGTCCCAAGAAGGCTAAGGTCATCAACGGCATCCGCCGCATTTCCAAGCCGGGCCTGCGTAAGTACACCGGCGTTGCCGACATGCCCCGCGTCCGCGGTGGCCTTGGTACCGCCATTATTTCCACCAGCCATGGCGTCATGACCGACCGCGATGCTCGCAAGCACAACGTCGGCGGCGAGATCATCGCTTACGTCTGGTAATTCGCTCGGTAGGTAGAAGGAAAGGAGATCACCGTGTCTCGTATCGGTAATAAGCCTGTCCAGATTCCCGCCGGAGTCGAAGTGGCAGTCAACGGCAACAACGTTGTCGTCAAGGGCCCCAAGGGCCAGCTCGAGCTCGATGTCTTTGAGAAGCTCGCTATCAACGTCGAGGACAACGTCCTCACCGTTTCCCGTCCCGACGACGAGCGTGAGACCCGTGCCCGCCACGGCCTCACCCGCGCCCTCATCCACAACATGGTTGTTGGCGTTTCCGAGGGCTTCGAGAAGAAGCTCGAGCTCGCCGGCGTCGGTTACCGCGTGCAGCAGAAGGGCAAGAACCTCGAGTTCTCCCTGGGCTTCTCGCACCCCGTGATCGTCGAGGCTCCCGAGGGCATCACCTTCGAGGTTCCCGACAACACCCACGTGAACGTCAAGGGTATCAACAAGCAGCAGGTCGGTCAGATTGCCGCTGAGATCCGCGGCCATCGTCCTCCCGAGCCTTACAAGGGCAAGGGTATCCACTACGTTGGCGAGCACATCCGCCGCAAGCTGGGTAAGGCCGCCAAGTAGTCGTAACCGACTCACTCGCATAAGACCAGCACCCCGTCAGGTGCTGGCAAGATCAACCTTTTTAGGAGTTTACGTATGAACAAGCATAAGGCGAAGCTGGAAGGCCTCAAGCGTCGTCAGCGTCGTGTTCGCGGCAAGGTCTCGGGTACCTCCGAGCGTCCGCGTCTTCGCGTGACCCGTACTAACGCCAACATCTATGCCCAGATCATCGACGACAGCAAGGGCTCCAGCCTGACGCTCGTCTCTGCCTCGACCCTCGAGGCCGAGTTCAAGGGCACCCACACCTCGAACAAGGAGGCTGCGGAGAAGGTCGGTCAGCTCGTTGGCAAGCGCGCCATCGAGGCCGGCATCACCAAGGTCGCCTTCGATCGCGGTGGCCGTATCTACCATGGCCGCGTCAAGGCCCTCGCCGACGGTGCTCGTGCCGCCGGTCTCGAGTTCTAGGAGGTATGTAGCACATGGCTCGTAATCAGAAGCAGCAGCGCGAGGCCTCCGAGTTCGAGGAGCGCGTCGTTTACATCAACCGCGTGTCGAAGACCGTCAAGGGTGGTCGTCGCATGAGCCTCGTCGCTCTCGTCGTCGTTGGCGACGGCAAGGGTAACGTCGGCGTTGGCATGGGCAAGTCCGCTGAGGTGCCCCTGGCCATCTCCAAGGCGTCTCTCGATGCCAAGAAGAACATGTTCCACGTGCCGGTGACCGATCAGGGCACCATCCCGCACGAGGTTCTCGGCCACTTTGGTGCCGGCCGCATCATCATCAAGCCCGCTGTCGAGGGTACCGGCGTTATCGCCGGCGGCGCTGTGCGTCCCCTCTTTGAGCTTGCTGGCATCAAGAACGTCCTGTCCAAGTCCCTCGGTACCGACAACGGCCTCAACATCATCAAGGCTGCCGTCGAGGGCCTCAAGGAGCTCTCCAGCCCTGAGGACGTCGCGGCTCGCCGTGGCCTGACGGTCTCCGAGATGTTCGTCGGTAAGGAGAACTAAGCATGGCTGACACCATCAAGATCAAGCAGGTCCGCAGCACCAACGGTTGCAAGCAGGACCAGGTCCGTACTGTCCGTGCCCTCGGTCTCCACAGGATCCGCGAGGTTCGCGAGATTGCTGACAACGAGTCCGTCCGCGGCATGATCTTCAAGGTCAAGCACCTTGTCGAGATTGTAGAGGAGTAACAAATGCAGCTTCACGATCTTACTCCCGCGCCCGGTTCCACCAAGAACCGCAAGCGCGTCGGCCGTGGCAATTCTTCGGGTCACGGCACCACTTCTGGCCGCGGTCAGAAGGGCCAGGGCTCTCGCTCTGGTGGCACCAAGGGTGCCGGCTTCGAGGGTGGCCAGACTCCGCTGGCTATGCGCCTGCCCAAGCTTCCGGGCTTCCGCAATCCCCGTCGTATCGAGTACACCGCTGTTAACGTTGAGCGTCTCGAGCGTAAGTTCGAGGATGGCGCTGTGATCGACGGTGCCGCTCTTAAGGCCGCTCGCATCACCAAGAGCGAGTTCGAGCCCGTCAAGGTGCTCGGCAATGGTGAGCTCACCAAGAAGTTCACGGTCAAGGTCGACAAGGTCAGCGCTTCTGCGCAGGCCAAGATCGAGGCCGCCGGCGGAAAGGTCGAGCTGCCGTGCTAAATGGTCTTAAGAATGCTTTCCGCATCAAAGAATTGCGCGAAAAGATTCTTTTTACCATAGCTATGCTCGTCGTGTACCGCATTGGTGCGCACGTTCCTGTGCCCGGCATTCCCTTCCAGGGGATGCTGGGCCTTTTCTCGACCGATAACAATTCGGTCGCCGCAGGTGCTATGGCCCTCCTGAATCTTTTCTCTGGCGGCGCGTTGAGCTATGTGTCGGTGTTTTCGCTGGGCATCATGCCTTACATCACCAGCTCGATCATCCTCCAGATGCTCCAGGCCGTTGTGCCTTCCCTGCATGAGCTTGCCCGCGAGGGCGAGGTTGGTCAGACCAAGATTACGCAGTATTCGCGTTACCTCACCCTGGCTCTGGCAATCCTCAACTCCGTGGGTTACCTCTTCCTCTTTAAGAGCTTCGGCATCAGCTTCAATGGCGCCGGCGCTCCCGAGATCATCTTCGACCTCATGATCGTCGGCACGCTCACCGCGGGCGCCATGCTGATCATGTGGATTGGTGAGCTCATCACCCAGCGCGGTATCGGCAATGGCATGTCGCTGATCATCTTTGCGAACATCATGGCCGGTCTGCCGCAGGCGATCTTCTCCAGCACCGAGGGCAATGCCGGTGGCATCATCACCATGGTGATCATCTGCGCCATCATCTTGCTGGTTATCCCGCTGATTGTTTTCCTTGAGCGCGGCCAGCGCCGCATCCCGGTCTCCTACGCCAAACGCGTCGTTGGCCGTCGCATGATGGGTGGCCAGACCACCTACCTGCCCATTAAGGTCAACACCGCGGGTGTCGTGCCGATCATCTTCGCTTCGGCGCTGCTGTACTTCCCGGCTCAGATTGCCGTGTTCTTCCCCGGCATCGGCTGGATTCAGGCAGTTGCCTCCGCGCTTTCGACCGGTTGGCTCAACTGGGTGCTTAACGTTGTCCTCATCGTGTTCTTCGCATACTTCTACACCTCCATGGTGTTCAACCCCGATGACACGGCCGATAACCTTAAGAAGCAGGGCGGCTTTATTCCGGGCGTGCGTCCGGGTAGGGCTACCGCGGCCTACATCAAGAACGCGCTCAACAAGATCACGCTTCCCAGCGCTGTCTTTTTGGCGCTCATCGCCATCGTGCCTTCGATCATCTTCTCCTTCACGGGTAACCATCTGATCCAGGCTTTTGGCGGAACGTCCATCCTCATCATGGTCGGCGTCGTGCTCGACACGGTCGATAAGCTCGAAGGCCAGATCAAGATGTATGATTACGATGGATTCTTTAAATAGGCTAGAGGAGGATTGCTCATGAACCTCGTATTGCTCGGAGCTCCGGGTGCCGGTAAGGGCACCGTCGCACAGGAGCTCGTCGCCGAGTTTGGCGTCGCCCACATTTCCACGGGCGACCTGCTGCGTGCTGCCGTCAAGGGCGGCACCGAGCTTGGTATTCAGGCTAAGAAGTACATGGACGCTGGCGAGCTCGTTCCCGACCAGCTCGTGATCGACCTTGTCAAGGAGCGCCTTGCCGCCGATGACGCCCAGCAGGGCTTCATTCTCGACGGCTTCCCGCGCAACACCGCCCAGGCTGTGACGCTCGATTCCGAGCTCTCCGCCATGGGTCGCGAGATCGATTGCGCCCTTCTGGTCGATGTGGCCCCCGAGGTCATTATCGATCGTCTGTCTTCGCGTCGCACCTGCCGCGCCTGCGGTTACACCGGCACTGCTGCCGATGCTACCTGTCCCAAGTGCGGTGGCGAGATGTATCAGCGCGACGACGACAAGCCCGAGACCATCAAGAACCGTCTCGACGTCTACGAGAAGTCCACGAGCCCGCTCGTCGACTACTATCGTGGCCAGGGTCTGCTCAAGTCGGTCAACGGTGACCAGGCTCGCGAGACCGTGTACGGGGATGTCAAAGAGTCTCTCGGTCTATGATCAAGATTAAGTCTGCAACGCAAATCGAGCAGATGAAGAAGGCAGGAGCGCTATCTAAGATGGCGCTCCGCCACGTTGGAGCCATGGTGCGCCCTGGTGTTTCGACCTTTGAGCTCGATCAGCTCGCGGAGCAGATTATCCGCATGCATGGCGGCACCCCGGCCTTTAAGGGTTACGGCGGGTTCCCCGGTACCATTTGCGCATCGATTAACGATGCCGTGGTCCACGGTATTCCCAACCCCGACATGATTCTGCGCGATGGCGATATCATCTCCATCGATACGGGAGCCGTTGTCGACGGTTGGGTTGGCGATAATGCTTGGACGTTTTTCGTCGGCACCCCTACGCCCGAGGCCAAGGCCCTGTGCGAGGTCACGCGCGATTGCCTTAAGGCTGCCATCGAGCAGGCTATTCCCGGTAACCATATCGGGGACGTCGGTTATGCCGTTCAGTCTCTCGCCGAGTCTCACGGTTACGGCGTGCTTCGCGACTATGTGGGCCATGGCATTGGCCGTGTGATGCACGAGGACCCCAACGTTCCTAACTATGGAAAGAAGGGGAGAGGCGTTCGCCTCCAGGCTGGCATGGTCATTGCCATCGAGCCGATGGTTACGATGGGTTCCAACCATGTGAGCACGGGCTCCGACGGTTGGATCGTCACGACCAACGACCACCTGCCCGCCGCGCACTACGAGAACACCGTCGCCATTACCAATGACGGCCCGGTGATTCTCACCACGGATGCCCAAGGTGCTTGGTGTTCCTTGCAAGGCGGTGAAATGTAAAAGTCGCCGCCCCCTGATGCCCAACCTCGCCTTTCAATTTCGAAGGCATGACCCCAAGGTCTATGCCTTCTCATTTCAAGGCGATCTTGGGTATCAGGGAACGGCTTTGTTTTACATTTCAAATGTAACAAGTTCCGCTTAGTTGTGGAGCCATTACGAAGATACTACGATACGTGCATACGTGTTGTAAAATACTCAATCGCTGTCGTTTTCTAGAGAAAGATGATTGCTTGTGAAGAAGGAAGACGCAATTGAGCTCGAGGGTACGGTAAAGGAACCGTTGCCCAATGCCATGTTTAAGGTTGAGCTCGAGAACGGTCATTCGGTTCTGTGCAACATTTCTGGCAAGATCCGAATGAATTACATCCGCATTCTCCCCGGTGACAGGGTTGTCGTGGAGCTTTCCCCGTACGACCTGACCCGCGGTCGCATCACCTATCGCTATAAATAGCGACACGCATACACGCTCTTTTCCGACTGCAGGCTTAGCTCAACCTACGGTCGGTTTGCGTGTGAAGACCAGCCATAGTTTTAAACGCCTGCGGCTGGGCGAGTAGATAGTAGGGAAGTAGTTTGAGCGCTACCGAAAGGAAGAACGATGAAGGTACGTCCTTCGGTCAAGAAGATGTGCGATAAGTGCAAAATCATTAGGCGCCATGGCAAGGTCCTCGTCATTTGCGAGAACCCCCGTCATAAGCAGCGTCAGGGTTAAGAGAGGAGACTACGTTGGCCCGTATTAATGGTGTCGACCTCCCGCGTGAGAAGCGCGTTGAGATCGGTCTGACCTACATTTACGGCATCGGCCGCACCACTGCGACGAAGATTTGCGTCGAGTGCAACGTTAACGTGGACACGCGCGTTAAGGACCTCACCGAGGATGAGGTTAACGCCATCCGCGATTATATCGATAAGAATCAGATCATGGTTGAGGGCGACCTCCGCCGTGAGCGCAACCAGAACGTCAAGCGCCTTATGGACATCGGCTGCAACCGCGGCCTTCGTCACCGCAAGGGCCTCCCGGTCCGCGGCCAGCGCACCCACACTAACGCTCGTACCCGCAAGGGCCCGAAGCGTCAGATCGGTGCTAAGAAGAAGAAATAAGGAGCGCTAGATAGATGGCTACTGCTAAGAAGAACGTTCGCGCTGCCCGTCTGAAGCGCGCGGACCGTAAGAACATTTCCGTGGGCCAGGCTCACATTCGTTCTACGTTCAACAACACGATCGTTTCGATCACCGATCCCCAGGGCAACGTCATTTCCTGGAAGTCGGCTGGCCAGGTGGGCTTCAAGGGCTCCCGTAAGTCCACGCCGTTCGCTGCCCAGATGGCTGCCGAGGCTGCTGCCAAGCAGGCCATGGAGCACGGTATGAAGAAGGTTTCCGTCTTCGTCAAGGGCCCCGGCTCCGGTCGTGAGACCGCCATCCGCTCCCTCCAGGCTGCTGGCCTCGAGGTCTCGAGCATCCAGGACAAGACCCCCATTCCGCACAACGGCTGCCGCCCCAAGAAGCGTCGCCGCGTGTAACTGAAAGGATCGTATCAATATGGCAATCGACAGGACTCCTGTTCTTAAGCGCTGCCGTCAGCTCGGGATCGATCCCGCTGAGCTCGGTTACAGCAGCAAGAAGGAATCTATCCGTCAGCCCAAGCGCCGTCGCAAGGAATCTGAGTACGGCATGCAGCTGCGCGAGAAGCAGAAGGTCAAGTTCATCTATGGCGTTCTGGAGAAGCAGTTCCACGGCTACTTCAACAAGGCCCGCAAGATGAACGGTGTCACCGGTGAGAACCTCATGATCATCCTTGAGTCTCGCCTCGACAACGTCGTCTTCCGTCTTGGCTTCGCCCGCACCCGCAAAGAGGCTCGTCAGTCCGTCCGTCACGGTCACTTCACCGTGAACGGCAAGCGCGTGGACATCCCGTCCTACCGCGTCAAGGCCGGCGACGTCGTCGCTGTCGGCGAGAAGTTCCGTGACCTCCTCCCCATCAAGGAGGCCCTGATTTCCTCCGAGCGCTTTGAGGTCCCTGGCTGGCTCGAGGTCGATATCGAGAAGCTGTCTGGTAACGTGCTCGCTCTGCCGACGCGTGAGCAGATCAGCGGTGATATCAACGAGCAGCTCATCGTCGAGCTCTACTCTAAGTAGTCCATCCGGGCTGCTGAGGCTGGAGGTAATACATGTCAGAATTCATTAGGCCTCAGGTTCAGGTCGAAGAGATCAACGAGACGTCTGCTCGTGTCTCCGTCGAGCCGCTCGAGCGTGGCTACGGCGATACGCTGGGTAACTCCCTTCGCCGCGTACTTCTGTCCTCGCTCGAGGGTGCCGCCGTCGAGGCTATTCAGATCGATGGTGCACAGCACGAGTTCATGACCATCCCTAACATGGTCGAGGATGTCACCGACATCGTCCTGAATGTCAAGGGTCTTGTCTTCAGGGCTCTCGGCACGACCGACGAGGCGACCGCCACCATTTCGGTTGACGGCCCCTGCGAGGTCACCGGTGCGGACTTCTTTATTCCGTCCGAGTTTGAGCTGGTCAACCCCGAGCAGCACATCGCTACGCTCACCGAGGGTGGCCATCTCACCATGAGCATGCGCATCGGCTATGGCCGCGGCTATGTCTCTGGCGAGGCTAACAAGCGCGACAACGATCCCATCGGTGTGATCCACGTCGACTCGCTGTACTCGCCGGTGACCCGTTGCGCCAAGCTCGTTGAGGCTTGCCGTGTCGGTCAGCACACCGACTACGACCGCCTTGTCCTCGAGATCGAGACCAACGGCTCCATCGCTCCGCGCGACGCCGTGGTCCAGGCTGCCAATATCATCAACCAGCATATGGCTGCCTTTATGAACCTTGCCGAGACACCCGAGGTCGAGGAGGAGGCTTCGATCTTCGCTCCCGAGGTCACCAACGACAACGCCGAGCTGGACAAGCAGATCGAGGATCTGGACCTTTCCGTCCGTTCCTATAACTGCCTTAAGCGCGCCAGCATTCACTCGGTCCGTCAGCTCGTTGAGTTCTCGGAGAACGATCTGCTCAACATCCGTAACTTCGGTGTTAAGTCGATCGAGGAAGTGAAGGACAAGCTTGAGTCCATGGGCCTGAGCCTGAAGGCTTAATGCTTCGCATTTTTGAGGAGAAACTAGACCATGCGTCATAACGTTAAGAAGGGCCTGAAGCTCGGCACCGATGCGAGCCACACCAAGGCCATGAAGAAGAGCCTTGCTAAGGCCCTCTTCGAGAACGACCGCATCAAGACCACCGAGACCCGCGCTAAGGCGCTGCGTTCGGTCGTCGACCCGATCATCACCTGGGCCAAGAAGGGCGACCTGCACTCTCGTCGTCTGGCCATCGCCAAGCTCGGCGATAAGCAGCTCGTTGGCGAGATTTTCGACAAGGCTGCCCAGGGTATGTGGCAGGACCGCAACGGCGGTTACACCCGCATCATGAAGCTCGGTAACCGTAAGGGCGACAATGCTCCTATCGTTATCATGGAGCTCGTCACCGAGCCTTGCACGCCTAAGGCCAAGAAGGCTGCTCCGGCCCCCAAGAAGGCCGCTGCTCCCAAGAAGGTCGAGGCTGCCGAGGAGGCTCCTGCTGAGGAGACCGCTGAGTAGACAATCCGTCTGCATAGGCTATATTCGAGGGGTACGTTCGCGTGCCCCTCTTTTTTTGTCGCGATACCGTTGATTGTTTGTTGGGAGCGCTCATGACCGCGCCGTCTGATTTCAATTCGATTCCTGAGCTCGATGCCACCCTCGTGTTCCGTGTTGCCTACGATGGCTCATCGTATAGCGGATTTGCCGAGCAGCCGGGCCAGACGACCGTTGCGGGTGAGTTGCGCCGTGCTATCGAGACGCTGCTGCGCCGCCCGATCGATCTGACGTGTGCGGGGCGAACCGATGCCGGCGTGCATGCCGTGGCGCAGTACATCAGCGTGCCTGTAACGGACGCTGAGCTTGCGTGTACGCGCCGTAGGTGGCTGCGGGCTATGGATGCCCTCCTGGGTAAAGATATCGCCATAAATGAGGTCTACAAGGCTCGTAAGGGCTTTTCTGCGCGCTTTGACGCACGTTCTCGTACTTACACCTATCGCATTGCCGATCGTGATGCGCGCCCCGTACTGTCACGCGGTGCTGTGTGGTGGCATCGCTATCCCCTCGACGTCGATGCGATGGGGGCCGCCTGCCCTGCGCTCTTGGGCGAGCAGGACTTTAAGAGCTTTTGCAAGGCGGCCTCTGCCGTGGGCAAGCCTACGCACCGCTGCGTAATGCGCGCCGAGTTTGGCCATGAGGTCGCCTTTGGCGAGGACATCCTCACGTTTACCATCGAGGGCAATGCGTTTTTGCATTCGATGGTGCGAACCATTGTGGGCACCCTCGTCGAGATTGGCATGCATCGTCGCGATCCCCAGTGGATGCGCGAGGTTATTGACGCCTGCGACCGTACCGCTGCGGGTCCCACGGCGCCTGCCTGCGGCCTTACGTTTATGGGCGTGGATTACGGCCCTGACGATCTTGTCGTGCTCGACTAGGGGAGTGCTCGACGCATCCGTACCTGGCGGCACATACCATGTGTGAGCTGCGCGTGTGCAACATCTGTTCTTGGCGTGCAACATGTTAGGCGGCTCGTTGCTTTTATAGCTCGGGTGTACCATGAACGACGGTTTGATTTGGCGCTGTCGAGAGGACGGAAAACTTGGTTCGACGTGGTTCGCATCCGCGACTTTCTGTAATCCTCGTTGTCGAGGGTGCACCCAGCTATGCGATGCGCGCGCTCGAGAGCGTCCAGAACCAAGACCTCTATGATCTGCAGATTGTTGTCGTATTCCGCGATGTCGCACCGGGTGTGCGCCATTCGCTCGAGGTTGCCGCCGGCAGAGATATTCACATCGATTTGATCGACGTCGAGGATTCGGCGCACGGAGCATGCCTCAAGGCCGGTTTTGCCGCCTCGCGTGGCTTGCAGATAGTTGCCATGAACGCCGACGAGTGGTTTACCCCGCAGTCCCTTTCTAAGATGGTCGATGTTGCATGCGATGCTGCGGCAGACATGGTGATTCCCACGGCATCGCTCGACCGCTACGACGCTCATCGTGAGCGCCATTCGCGCGTACTGGATGCCACCTCTCTTACGATCGATGACCGTGCTTCTTTGGCGGCTGGTCTGTCTCAGATGATTTCCGGCGGCCTGATTGCCCAGACTTCTGGTGTGATGTATAGCCGCTCGTTGTTCGAGACGTGTTTGTCGCGAGATCGTGCGTTTCGCACGATTGGGTTTATGACATGCGCTCTTTCGCAGGCGCAACGCATATCTGGGTGCGGTGGCGCCTGTTTCCACGCGGTGGCGCCGCAGCTCACAGATGCTTTTGACCCCACATTGTTTGCCAAGCTTACCGATGACGCCCGGGCGCTTGACGCGCTTACTGATTCGCTTGCAGAGGCGAGCAGCGACACGCAGCTAAAGGTGGAGAGCCATATGTTTTACTTCGCCGGGCTGGTCGCCTGCATCGAAAACTTGTGCTTGAGCCCGCATGGGGTTTCTTCAATTGAGCGTTCCGCTCGTTTGCGTGATATGCTCGAGGCATCTCGGACTCGTCAGATGGCCGCGGCACTCAGCGACAACCATCGTCGACTCGGCCTGTTGTTTGGACCGATTGCCCGTGCCAAGCCTGCGCGTTGCGTGATATATACGCACCTGGCCGCTTTTTTTAACCGCACGGGCGCCAAAACTGCTTAAGACGGCTATGTTCGAAATAATCTTGCATGGAATTGTTTCGAAATGCGTTCTTATTCACAAATACCCTTTAATAGCGCTAAACTATTCAATCACTGATTGATTGTCTCCGCCATCTTTGGAGTGAGGTTTTGTATGGCTAAAAAACGCAATGGGCGCCAGGATGCCATCAGAGATATCGTGCGCAACAAGGACGTACGTACACAGCGCGTTTTGGTAGATGAGCTGCGTGCCATGGGTTTCGATTGCACACAGGCGACCGTTTCGCGCGACATCGCGGATATGGGGCTGCGTAAGCTCCCCGAGGGCATCTATGTCCTTGCCGAGGACCTGCATTTGCAGCGCATGGTCTCCGAGTTGGTTACCGGCGTGCTGCGCACCGATAATCTGGTTATGATCAAGGCACAGCCCGGTACGGCTTCTGGTATTGCCGCAGCCGTCGATGCTGCGGAGCTGCCCGATGTGCTCGGCTCGCTTGCCGGCAACGACACGATCCTGGTCATTGCGCAGACAGCCGAGGACGGCGAGCGCCTTGAGGCGCTCATCAACAAGCTGAGTAGCTCTCGTAAGTAGGGGATGTGCGGCGTGCGCGTCGTTTACGTATACGCAGTTTCATAAACTTGAGGGGACGCCGGCTAGAGCCGGCGTCTTTTTGTGTCGGTACCTGGAGACGTACGGTGGCATTGTCCGGGTAAGACGAAAAAGGGGCCCGTGCAGCGTGCGCGCTGTCCGGGCCCTATTGCTGGCTATGGCTGGCTACTGACCTGTTGAAGGATCGGGCGTGGGGGTAGGCGTGGGCGTGGGCGTGGGAGTAGGAGTAGGGGTGGGGGTAGGAGTAGGAGAGCCGCCCTCGCCGCCACTGCCGTCGCCGCCTGTCGTGCCGTCTCCGCCCGTTGTACCGTCGCCGCCGGTCGCACCGTTGCCGCCGGTCGTATCGCCACCCGTGGTCTCGGTCGTCGTGGTAGTCGTGGTCGTTGTTGTGGTGGTCCCCCCCTTGTCTTCGTTTTCCTCGTTTTCCGACTTCCTGGCGCTGCTGGTGCCGTAGAACTTCCAGACGTTATTGTTCTTGTACGTGGGAGCCGTTCCGGTCGGGAATTCCTCGCGCCCGGTCCCCGCAAGAACAGTGTTCATAAACTTCTTAAAGACGGGCAGGTTGGTGCTATCGCCCAGCAGGTCCATGCCGTACTTTTGGATGGGAATCTCGCCTGCGGAATAACCGGTCCACAGGGCGCATGCCAGCTGCGGCGTGTAGCCGCAGAACCAAAGGTTGGTGGTGTTGTCGGTGGTACCCGTCTTGCCGGCATAGGGCTGGTTGACGCTCAGCGCGCCGGCGGCACCCGTGCCGCTGCCCTGCATGACGCCGGTCAGGACGTCGGTCACTGCCGCGGCCTCGCCGGTGGAGAGCACCTGCGAGGGGTTATCGGTGTGCTGGTACAGCACCGAGCCAGTTCGCGAATCAATCTCGGTGATGGCGATCGGCTGGCGATAGTAACCGCCGTTGGCAAACGTGGCATAGGCCGCGGCCATCTCGAGCGGCGAGATGGAGCCGGTACCGAGCGTCATGACGGGAACGTCCTCGATATTGTCCTTAGAAGGATCGATGCCGAGCTTTTTGACGAGGGACATGATCTTGTTATTGCCGATAGCCTCTGCAACCTGGATATAGCCGGTGTTGGAGGAGTATGCCGTCGCCTGTTTGAGCGTGATGGTACCGTAGCTCTGGTTGGCATAGTTTTGCACCTTGGTCGTGGTGCCCTTGGCTGTAAGAGGCGAGTTGCAATTGAGGGTGACGTTGGGGTTCATGCCGTTTTGGATGGCAGTGGCCAGCGTAAAGGCCTTAAACGTGGAGCCTACGGGACGCTTGGCCGTGGCGTGGTTCACGTGGTTCTCGTCGGCGTTATAGTCGTAGCCGCCCACCATGCACTTGATGTAGCCGGTCTTGGGGTCGACGACGACCATACCCATGTCCAGGCCGTCGAGCGAAAGCGTGTCGAGCTGGGCGCGCACGGCCTCCTCGGCGGTCTGCTGCATGGTCGGGTCGATGGTAGTCTTGACGGTTAGGCCGCCCTTAAACAGCACGTCGGTGGAGAACTCCTGCTCCAGCAGCTGCTTAACATAGGCGACAAAGTAGGGCTGCGAATACACGTCGACGCCACTGCCCGAAATTTCAGTTACGTTGAGGGTGATGGGCTCTGCCTGCGCGGCGTCGTGCTCCTTCTGGGTGATGTGGCCCAGGCGCAGCATGTTATCGAGAACCTTGTTGCGGCGAGACAGTGCCAGATCGGGATTGACCGTGGGGTCGTACTGCGAAGGCGAGTTGGGAAGGCCGATGAGCAGCGCGGCCTCGCTCAGGGTGAGGTCGGCGGCGCTCTTGGACAGATAGGTCTCGGCTGCGGCCTCGATGCCGTAGGCACCGTGGCCGTAATAGATGGTGTTGAGGTACATCATGAGGATCTCGTCCTTGGAGTACATTTCCTCCATCTTGATGGCGATGTAGGCCTCGCGGACCTTACGCTCGATGGTCGAGTCGAACTGCTCCTCTTGCAGGATGGTGTTACGCACCAGCTGTTGGGTGATGGTCGAGGCGCCCTCGTGGCCACCGGAAAGGGTCGCCACCGCTGCGCGAGCAATGCCCCACAGGTCGATGCCGCCATGCTCGTAGAAGCGCTCGTCCTCGACGTCGACGGTGCCCTGCAGCACGTACGGGGAAACCTGGTCCTTGGTGATGGACTTGCGGTTTTGCGTGTAGAAGCTCGCGATCTTGTTGCCGTTGCAATCGACGATCTCGGTGGGTTCACTCACCAGATAGGCGTTGGCGTCGGTATAGTCGGGCAGATCGGACAGCCAACGATTGACGTTGCCGATCATGCCAATCCCAAACGCTACGCCCGCGATGAGCAAAAGGCCCAAGAACGAGAGCAGGATCATGGGCAGGGCATGCGTCTTGGAACGACTGCGCCCCTGTCGTTGGCGAGGACCCATATATTGACCTCCAGGTATGTCGTGCCGGGCGGCGGGTGCGCCGCTGGGGCAGGATGGACATAAGTTATTACACGATAAACCAAACGAGGCGCGCGAGGCCTCGTGTATGCTGGATGACGGTATTTTTCAGAGTGAATGCATACCTTGTTGGTAAGGAGTTTGCCGATGGCGATTCGGACGACGGGGCCGAGTGGACAATGCGATAACGAGCCGGGGGCTGCCGAGGCGGCGCTGCCCGAGCTGCTGGCGCCTGCCGGCGGACTCGATCAGATGCTCGCGGCGATTGCGGCGGGCGCCGATGCCATCTATGCGGGCCTGGGCGGGTTTAACGCCCGCGTGAGCGCACACGGCTTTACCGACGACGAGTTCGCCCGCGGCTGCGTCGTGGCGCATGCGCACGGCGTGCGTGTATACGTGACCCTCAACGTGTTTGTGTTCGACGACGAGTTGGCCGACGCGGTGGCGTTGGGGGTCCATGCGTTGGGGCTGGGTGCCGATGCCCTGATTGTTGCCGACGCCGGATTGGTATGCGCGTTGCGCGCGGCGATTCCCGGGGTCGAGATTCACCTGTCCACGCAGGCGGGCGTTCATAGCGAAGGCGCCGTGCGCCTGGCTGCCGACGAGCTCGGGGTCGAGCGCGTGACGACCGCCCGCGAGCTGGCGGTCGACGAGATTGCCGCCCTGTGTGCTACCGGCGTGCCTATCGAGGTATTCTGCCATGGCGCGATTTGCATTGGATATTCGGGCGCCTGCGAGTTTTCGGCTCTGCGCCGTGGACGATCGGCGATGCGCGGCGACTGTACGCAGCCGTGTCGCTTGGCGTACGACCTGGTGGACGAGGCGGGGGAGAGCGTCGTTTCCGTGGAGGGCGATCGTCTGCTGTGCCCGCGCGACTATCTGGGCATTGCGCACCTGCCCGAGCTTGTTGGGGCCGGGGTGGCGTCGCTCAAGATCGAGGGGCGCATGAAAAACCCTGACTACGTGTTCAACGTGGTGCGGGTGTGGCGTCGTGCACTCGATATGCTGCGCGATGGCGCGTGGGATGTCGCTGCCGTGTCGGCGCTCGAGCGCGAGCTGGGCAGGTCGTTCAACCGCGGGTTTACCGATGCGTATCTGCGGGGGCGATCGGGTGCTGAGCTCATGAGCTTTGAGCGTGCGATTAACCAGGGCGTGCGCGTGGGCCACTTGGTGACGGTGGGTCACGAAGAGGTGACCGTCGAACTCGATGCCGCCGTGGCCGCGGGCGACACGCTCGAGATCCGGTTCTATCCGGGTGCCGATGCACGCCCCGATGTGCCCAAGCGCTGGCCCCAGGTGCCCTGCCCGGTGGATGCAGCGGCGGGGGAGCGCGTTGTCGTGCACTGCAAGCGCAAGGTGGATGCGGGATGCGAGGTGTACCTGATTCGTAGCGCCGGCGTGTTGGAGCAGACGGCGACGGCGCTGGGGCACATGCGGGTCGAGGCGGATGCGGTCGTACCCGTTGCACGAGCCGTTGAGATACTGCCCTTTGAGGCCGCCATGACTGTTGGCGACGTGCCCGAGGCGGCGTTGACGGAGCCGACGGAAAAGGGGGCTTCCGATCGCATGGTCTTTGCCTGGCGGCTGATGGATGCCGACCCGCGCGGAGAACTCGATTTGTCCGACGCCGTTGTGGTGCTTGACGAGGTCTGTCGCGCAGCCGATGCCTCGCGTACCCGCTCGCTTATGCGGCGTGCCGGACGCGTCGTCTGTCGTAATCTGGGACAGGTGGCGATGGCGCGTGAGCTGGGCGTGGCGTTTGACGTTGCGGCACCGGTGTTTTGCGCAAACCGGGCTACGCTTGCCTGGCTACGCGGGCTCGGCGCGGGCCGTGTGTATGTGCCTGCCGAGCTTGTCGCCGACGACGCGGAGCGTGTTGCCGAGCTTGCCGCTTGCCCCGGTGTCTTGGGGCCTGTTGACGCCGACCGTCCCGAGCTTATGGTGTGCGAGCACTGCTTGCTGACTGCCGAGGGCGCCTGCGTCACGGATGCGACGGGGCAGGTCCGTTGCCGTGACTGCTCGCGCCGTCAGCGGGCGCACTTTTTGGTCGAACGTGACGGCACGCGTTTGCCGGTCGTTATCGACGCGTGCGGCAGGACGAGGATTTTCCTGTCGTAGGTGTTCGGCCGCGCCGTTTTGGTTATTATGAGTGGGTTTATGAACTTCGAGCACCGCCGTATCCGGTGAGGGTGCTATAGCAAAAGGAGGATACCCAATGCTGTCTGTCGACGAGCAAATGCGTATCATCACCTCGGGCGCAGCGCAGATCGTCCCCGAGGCCGACCTTCGCAAGAAGCTTGAGAAGGGCGAGCCCCTCAACATCAAGCTCGGCGTCGATCCCACCAGCCCCGACCTGCACCTGGGCCATGCCGTGCCCCTGCGCAAGATGCGTCAGTTCCAGGACCTGGGCCACAACGTCACCCTCATCATCGGTAACGGCACCGCACTGATCGGCGACCCCTCGGGCAAGAACTCCACCCGCCCGCAACTTTCGCAGGAGCAGATCGAGGCCAACGCCGAGACCTACGTGAGCCAGGCCATGAAGATCCTGGATCCCGAGAAGACCACCATCGTGCACAACGGCGACTGGATCCTGTCGATGGATCTGGCCGGCCTGCTGCAGGTGTGCTCCAAGTTCACCGTCGCCCGCATCCTCGAGCGCGATGACTTTACCAAGCGCTACCAGTCCCAGACGCCGATCGCCCTGCACGAGTTCCTGTACCCCGTGATGCAGGCCTTCGACTCCGTTCAGATCAAGGCCGACGTGGAGATGGGCGGCACCGACCAGCTCTTCAACCTGCTCGCTGGCCGCGAGCTTATGGAGAAGATGGGCATGGAGCCGCAGATCGCGCTCACCATGCCGCTGCTCGAGGGTACCGACGGCGTGCGCAAGATGTCCAAGTCCTACGGCAACTACATCGGCCTGACCGACGCTCCCAAGGATATGTTCGGCAAGACCATGTCTATCCCCGACGAGATGATCGGCAAGTACTATCGTCTGGCCAGCTCGCTCACCCCGGCCGAGGTCGACAAGATCGACGCCGCCCTGGCCGACGGTTCTGCCGACCCCTACGAGCTCAAGCGCGCTCTGGGCCGCGACCTGTGCGACACCTACCACGGCGCCGGCGCCGGCGACGAGGCTCAGGCCGAGTTCGACCGCGTGTTCAAGGAGGGCCAGCTTGCGGACTTCCCCGAGAAGCATGTCGAGCTGACCGTCAACGACGAGGGCCAGATCTACCTCGCAGGCCTGCTTAAGGACCTGGGCCTTTCGGTGAGCGCCGGCCAGGCCCGCCGCGATATCGACGGCGGCGGCGTCAAGATCAACGGCGAGGCCGTGGCTCCCAAGAGCTACAACATCGACCCCAGTGCCCTCAAGCTGGGCGACACCCTCTCCGTAGGCAAGCGCAAGGGCTTCAAGTTGATTTAGTTCCGCCGTTCTGCCGAACGGCGGACCGGCCGACACTGCGCGGACCGCACCTGTACAATCTGACGTTCAACTTCAAGGGCGCGACCAGAAGGTCAGCGCCCTTTCGTTTCACGTCACCTTGTCTCAAATGCGGCCCGCTCGCTCATATGACCCAATCCACTGTCAAGGGCCACAATGGCCCCGCCGA
>CAUBVH010000001.1 GCA_958439425.1 uncultured Collinsella sp. | reverse complement strand
GACGAATCAGGCCCTCACACCGGCATGCCTCGCAACCAAACGCTTCCCGGATAATAATGCCCGTTGCAGGGATCGCCCTGGCTAGTCGCCGCCCATGTGCATGAGCATGTCAGCGATGCGAGTCGCCATCTCGTCCGCCGCTGCACGGATGTTGGCGACCCAGGACGCAAGGCCGGCCTGGTCGGATGCCTCCGCTTCAAGCACGTCGCAGTTCGCGGTCACCGCCATGAGCGGGGTGACGAGGTCGTGCGAGGCGGTGCAAACGAACGCGCGCTTCCGCGCCTCAGCCTCCGCCACCGGTCGCAGGGCACGTCCCGCTGCCGCCCACGCCACGGCGAGCGCCGCGAGGAAGATCGCGATGCAGGAGGCGAGGCACCCCAGTCCAAGGCCGCATAGTCATCGCCATATCGAACGGCGCAAGTATTGAGCACTGACTCAATGGCTTCATTTTGATCCTCACGGGTAAAGGCCGAAAGGTCGACCATTGAGGTAAAGTTGACGAAAGGAAAGACAACGTCATAAGCAGCAATATAGCGGGATAACGAGTATTTGTAATAATCCCTTATCGCCTCAAATTCCAAAGAATCAAAAAAACCAACCGAGCTTAGAAGTGAGCATGATCCAATATGGATTCTTTCGAGCTATCCGGTGTCGACTGTGTCCGACGCAAGCCAATCCGATAGGTAGATGGCCACAGAGTCCTCATCCGTCGCCTGGAGGAAAGAGAGCAAAACGGATTCTTCACTTCGGAAAAACAATATTTGGGTTATCGTTAAATTTCGAAAAAACTGCATGAATATTGTAGGCGGCCTCGCTACGCAAGGGACCAGCGTCTTTTAGATCAACAGCGTAGATATCAACGTTAGCAGATGGCTCTTCGTAATCGACGCAATAAAAACGGCAAGTTTCGCGCACTTATCAATCAGGCTCAATGCGAGCCTGTCCTCGTCGGTGAGAAGCTTATCCTCGGATAGAAGTGAATACACGAGCCTGTTGGGCGAACAGGTGGTTATATCAGCTTCTATATCCTCGTCTAGATACCCCACTAGCAGGGGCGCGTGCGTCGTGCCGTTCATCTGTCCCCTCGTCGCGCAACCAACTCTTTCAGTAGGTGCGTCCCAACGGATGGGTACCATTTATCCGGGTGCACCTGGGGCAACGGGTCGGCAGGCCCGCGCAAGGTCGCTCGCAGAACACGCAACATCAAACACGACAGAAGAGGTGAACGACAGATGCCGGACCCCGGACAACAGCACCGCGGAAGACGAGCATTCCGACCACAACCGAACAATCTTCGATCCTAGGCAGGCGCCCGCATGGGCGCCTTTTACTTTTCAGGAACTTAGCCGCGAGCTAATCGGAGACCATAGAGTACTTCAAAACGGTTCAGAACGATAACCAACAAAACCGCAGGCAGAATATGCTGTTTTGAAAACCGTCTCTTACACTCCGCAACGCTCGGAAACGCTCCGTTCAGGATTGTTCGTACCCCCCCGACCGTCCAAACAAAGAGGTGCAATCCAAACTTGACCTGCGCCTCTCATCAAAAAGTATTATTTGTTGTATATCAATCCAAGCATCCAAGCGATTGGCATGAGAGCGGCCGCCGCCAGCAACACAGGGATGCAAGCCACGATTGCCAGCCCCCGCCAGCTCCTCGCGAAACCGCCTCACGAGAGCATCTGGTTCACACAGCGCTGCACGGCGGCGTAGTTGGTGCCCAACCGTCGCTTGCGCTCCTCGCCGTTGCCGTAGTCGCCGTTGATGACGGCGCGTGCCAGCGCGTCGATGTCGACCTCGCCACTGCATGACGAAGAAGAACCGCCGGAACCACCGCCGGAGAGAATCCGGTTCACCTCGGCCTGCACCTTGAGGTAGCGCGAGCCCAGGGCCCGTTTACGCGCCTCGCCGTTGCCGAACTCCTCGTTGATGACGCGCCGCGCCAGGCTCGCCACGTCGCCCGAGGGCGCAGAGCCGCCACTGCCGGAAGACCCCGCAGCCACGGTGTCCGAAGACTCGGCGCCTCGGCAGATGCGCGGGCGCAGGGCTGCCCTGCGCCCGGCGGCGATGTAGGGTGCGGGGCAGATCTTGCCGGTCACGTCGTAGTGGCGGATGACGCCGCCCTCGGAGATGCCGTAGCGCTTCATGAGGGTCTGCACGAGCCAGGCGAGCTTGCCCGCCTCGACCTCGCTGTAGTCCTCGCCGGCGCTCACGACCTCGATGCCAACGCTGCGGCAGTTCATGAGCCAGTTGCCGGCGTGCCAGGCGGTGTCGCCCTCGGCCACGCTCTGGTAGATCTCGTCGGTGATGTCGCCCACGAAGTAGTGGGCGGACGACCCCTGCCGCTCGTTGCGCGAGAAGTAGATCGCGTTGTTGCGGGCCGACGTCAGGGTCGCCGTGTAGTGGATCACGATGCGGTCGATGGCGTGCGAGCGCCTGCGCGTCATGCGGTCGCTGCCGCACTGCTTGAACAGGATGCTATGCCCCATTGGCGCTGACCTCCTTGAATCCCGCATCCTCGCCCTCCTCGGGCTTGAAGTCGCTGGGCGCGGCGGGCTCGTAGCCGGGCTCGCGCAACTCCTCCCAGCGCTCCTCCTCGCTTGCGTACTCACTCATCGGAATCGCCCGCCTTTCCCAGCTCGGCAATAACGGGCGAGAGCACGGCCATCACCATGGCCACGCACAGCACGCGCCACGTGGGATCGAGCACGGCCACGCCCATGAGCAGGTCGACGTTGGCCACCACGACGCCCAGGACGCCCTGGACGACCGTGCGCATAAGGTGCCACCGCCGCTCGTTGCTCGTCAGAAAACGGTTCATCTGCCGTTCCTCTCCTCAAGCGCGTCAACGTCGCGCCTGACCACGGCCATGTCCTGCTCGAGCTTGTAGGTGCGCTCGATGAGGCAGTTGTGCTTCTCAACGCGCCGCGTGAGCTCGTCAATCTTGAGCTCCATCACCGCGCGGCTTCGCGAGTTCGACGCGATCACCCCGACCAGCGTCACGATGCCGATGAGCGCCACCGCAATAGACTCCACAAGGACCTCCCAGCAGGACATGGACCAACTTCAACGGCCCCATCATCCGCTGCGGTCACAAATCAGCTGGTAGCTGAATTGCTGCTATAAAAAGCGAGGTAAAATAAGAAAAAGCACAGTAACGATTGTTCGAAAGAGTCGCTAACGGGAGGTAGAAATGGGAAGCCGGCTTTACGAGGAGGGGTACAACGAAAGTCTCTTGAGAGCTGTAGCGGCTCTTAACGAGACTCCTGCATCCACGGAAGCAATCCTGGGCCTGTTGCAAAAACACTGGGATTTGCCTCGAGGAGAAGCGGAGCAGCTGTTGTCACAGGAACGCTACGAAGGATTCTTCCAGCGTAATTTCGCAAGATACCTGACGATGTACGAAGGCTTTTCCGAAGAAAAAGCAAGGGCATATACGACAAGCCACATAAACCTTCTGGCTCTGCGAAAAATCGAAAGGCCGTGGGCTATCGAGTACAACAAGCTTTATCGCCAGATCGAAAAGCAGAAGCCTCAAATAAAGGGGAAGGTTCACCCATCTTCCGAAATCGAGGAGTAAAGCAGTTCTCGCTACACGCCGCCACATCCCATCGCCTAACCCACACCACAGGGGCGGCGCGCCCACCCCTGGCAGCAGCGCAGGAAGGGTGCCTGCGCTGCTGCCAGGGGTTCCATTATGCTCAGTCCCAAGCCGCTACCCGGCAGTGAGGTAGCCCGCCTGCCCCTCGCGGTCGATGTGGCACATCGCGTACGACGTCTGCTTGGAGTCGTAGGTCGTGCCGTTGCCGCCCACGATGGCCTTGCAGTTGTAGAACGTGGAAGAGCCCGTGCGCCCGCTCGGCAGTTCCCAGTCGGCATCGACCAGGATGCGCTCAAGGGGTGCAAGCGCCGAACGTATAGAGCATGCTCAAAAGCGACGCCGGGCTCATGCCCCGCAGATCGAGCTCGGTGAGCGCGGAGCACGAGTTGAACGTACGGTTCATGTAGGCCATGCCGCGCAGGTTCGCCATGCCGGAGACCGAGGTCAGGGCGTTGCAGCTGTAGAACCAGTAGTTCAGGTTCACGTTGGCGACCCTCGATGTGTCGGCGGCGATGGTCACGCGCTTCACGCTCTTGCCGAACGAAGCCCAGGGCGTCGCCTGGATCGCAGTGTACTTGGCGTTGGCGCAAAGCGTGTCGGAGGCCAGCACCTCGCGACCTGTCGCATCGGCCTTGGCGAACCCGATCTTGAGCTCGCCGTCGGCGAACAGCATGGCGTTGAGCCAGGTGCGGACTTCGTACTCGAGGTCGGTCAGAACGCCGCCCGCCCCCAGCTTGAGGACGGAGGCGCCGGAGGTCTGAGACGGCACGAAGCCGTCGGTGCCGCCCACAAGCCTGCTGCACCTGTGGAGAACGCTCGTGTACTTCTTGATCTTGGAGTTGTCGAACGAGGTCGCGCTCACGGTGCGCAGCTCGCTGCACGAGGTGAAGCCCGTTGAGTTCGATTTGAGTTTCATGGGCTCCGAAACGGTCCCGCTTCGCCACCGGGAACAAAAACCGCGTGTCTACTCACTTGGGATAAATCCTTGCTCCCATTCCTCCGAATACCGCCCGGTGCTTTGCCATCTTGAAACACTGGGAGTAAATAGCGAAATCGCAGGCGAAAGGGAGTGAAAGACCAAAGAAAAGCCTCCGTCCCAACGCGGGAACGGAGGCTCGATGGTCGTTTTTACCCACCGCCGTCGCTGGCGGCTTTGCCGTGACTCACGTACGAAACGAAACTCAGCGGTACAGTGCGGCACTCAAAAGTACAGGTCAAATCCCTATCAACTACTCCCACTCGATGGTCGCGGGCGGCTTGGACGTGATGTCGTAGCACACGCGGTTGGCGCCGGGAACCTCGGCTACGATGCGGCCGGAGATGCGGGCCAGCACGTCGTAGGGCAGCTTGGCCCAGTCGGCGGTCATGGCGTCGCTGGACTCGACGGCGCGCAGGATGATCGGGCGCTGATAGGTGCGCTCGTCGCCCATAACGCCAACGGACTTAATATCGGGCAGGACCGCGAAATACTGCCAGCAGCTGTGCTCGGAGTTGCGCTCGCCGGTCTGCTCAAACAGGCGCTGGTTGTAGGCGTCGAGCTCCTCGCGCACGATAGCGTCGGCGTTCTTGAGGATCTCGAGCTTCTCTTTGTCGACCGCACCGATGATGCGGATGGCAAGACCCGGGCCCGGGAAAGGCTGACGGAACACGATGTGACCCGGCAGACCCAGCGCCAGACCAAGCGCGCGGACCTCGTCCTTAAAGAAGTGGTCGAGCGGCTCAATGAGGTCGAAGTGCACGCCCTCGGGGAACGGGATCAGGTTGTGATGGCTCTTGATGGTGGCCGTCTTGCCGCCCGTCTTGCGAGCGCCGGACTCGATGATGTCGGGGTAGATGGTGCCCTGAGCCAGGTACTTCACGGGTTTACCATCGGTCTCAAGCTGCTGAGCAACCGCGAAGAACTCTTTCCAGAACTGCGTACCGATGATGCGGCGCTTCTCCTCGGGCTCGGTCACGCCGGCCAGAAGCTCGGCATAACGGTCCTCGGCGTGGACGTGGATAAAGTCGACGTCAAACTGCTTGGTGAAGACCTCCTCCACCTGCTCGGGCTCGCCCTTGCGCAGCAGACCGTGGTTGATGAACACGCAGGTCATCTGCTTGCCTACGGCGCGGGCGCCCAGCGCAGCCACGACGGAGGAGTCGACGCCGCCGGACAGGGCCAGAATCACGCGGTCGTTGCCGACCTTCTCGCGGAACTCGGCCGTCATGGTCTCGACCAGGTTGTCCATGCTCCAGTTGGGCTCCAGGCCGCAGATCTCAAACAGGAAGTTGCTCAGCAGCTGCTGACCGTACTCGGAATGCTTGACCTCGGGGTGGAACTGCGTGGTGAAGATCTTGCGCTCGACGCACTCCATGGCGGCAACCGGGCACACGTCGGTGCTGGCGGTAACGGTAAAGCCCTCGGGCACCTCGGAGACGGCATCGCGGTGGCTCATCCACACGGTCTGCTCCATGGGCGTGGAGTTAAAGAGCTTGGCGCCTGCCGTGCGCGTGATGGTGGCGCGGCCATACTCGCCCACCTCGGAGTGGCCGACCTTGCCACCGAGCGTCACGGCCGTGATCTGATGACCGTAGCAGAAGCCCAGGACGGGAAGGCCCAGGTCAAAGATGGCGGGGTCGATGGACGGAGCGTCCTCGGCATACACAGAAGCCGGGCCGCCGGAAAGGATGAGCGCAGAGGCGTTCATCTCGCGAATCTCGTCGGCCGAGATGTCGCAGGGAACGATCTCGGAATACACGTTGAGGTCGCGGACGCGACGGGCAATGAGCTGACCGTACTGCGCACCAAAGTCGAGTACGAGGACCTTTGCGGAAGCCTTTTGATCCATGGTTTCCCCCTCTTGTTGGCGGGGAGCCGATGCTCACCCGCGTGAATGAACGAAATAGCTTTCATAGTGTACACGTTATATGGGGTTTCTCGTCCCTCGCAACCATCAGCGCACGGCAAACGCACGACCGGGGCCCTATTTGACGGCGATTGAAGTATTACCAAACGTTACAGATGATGTAATACGTTTGAACTTTGGACGCCCTGTGCCACAATACTGCCGAACGACTCCGCCTCTGCGGCGGCAAATACGATAGGAATACCAGCATGAAGCGCATCCTTCTCATCGCCACGGGCGGCACCATCGCATCGACCGAGGACGGCAACGGCCTCTCCCCCGCCCTGACCGGTGAGGAGCTCGCCCAGAGCGTCCCCGAAATCTCGGGCCTCTGCGAGCTCGACGTCGTGCAGCCCATGAACATCGACAGCACCAATATGCGCCCCAGTGACTGGATGCGTATCCGCGACGTCATCGTCGAGGGTTATGCCGACCACGACGGCTTCGTGATTCTGCACGGCACTGACACCATGAGCTACACCGCGGCAGCGCTTTCCTACCTGATTCAGGACAGCCCCAAGCCCATCGTGCTCACCGGCTCGCAAAAGCCCATGGGCAATCCCTTTACCGACGCCAAGCTCAACCTGTACCAGAGCCTGCTCTATGCGCTCGACGAGCACTCGCACGATGTCTCGATTGTGTTTGGCGGCGTCGCCATTGCCGGCACGCGCGCCCGCAAGCAGCGTACCATGAGCTTTAACGCGTTCATTAGCGTCAACTATCCGCCCATCGCCTATATCCGCAACGACCGCATCGTTCGCAACGGACTCCATGGCACTCACCAGAACGAGAACCCGGTTCGTTTCTACGACAGCATCGACCCGAGCGTATTTGTACTCAAGCTTACACCCGGCGTAAACCCGGGTATCCTGGACGCCCTGGCCGATAGCTACGACGCCGTGATTCTGGAGACCTTTGGCATTGGCGGTATTCCCGAGTTTGGCGAGTCCGGCGAGTCGTTCCAAGAGGCGATTTTCCGCTGGGTCGATTCGGGCCGCACCGTCGTTATGACCACGCAGGTCCCCGAAGAGGGCCTTGACCTGGGTGTTTATGAGGTCGGCCGTGCCTACGCCGATCATCCGGGCATTTTGCGCGGCGATGACATGACCACCGAGACGCTCGTGGCCAAAACCATGTGGGCACTCGGCCAGTCACGCGATGCCGCCGAAATCCAGCGCCTGTTCTACAGCCAAGTCAACCACGACCGCGTCCCGATGGCGTAATACAGTTATCGACGGGTATCCCCTATTCGATCCCCTCGAGAAGCTCTGACACCGTCATGCCGAGTGCGGGCGCGATCTTAAATAGAACCTTGAGCGTGAAATTTGCCGTCCCATCTTCGATTCGGTCGAGGTAGGGTCGGCTGATTCCTGTCGCCACACAAAAATCAACCTTGGAGATACCAAGGTCTCTGCGTGTCTCTTCGACCCGCCTGCCAAGAATCTGTTTCGCACGTTCGTCCATGCAGCCGAGTTTGAAATGGAGCCGAACATAAACGTAAACTATAGTTTACGTTTTGCCGAATACACAGGAGTTTTCTATGTCGGGTTCTTCGGTCCGCACGTACCGAGCCACGCTTCGCACAAACAGCGCACCGCCCAAGCTCGTCGTCGTTGAAGCAGAATATCTTTCGCCCGATGAGCGCACAGCATTTGCATTGCTATCAAGTCGCGTCGCCGCCGTTCTGGTCCCTTGTCCGGCGCAAGGTGCGCTTGCCATCCAATGCCAAGCGCACAGCCGCTCGCTCAATCAGGCTGCCGTAATCGTAACCAGCCAGCGTGGCCTGCCCCTTCTCCTGGAAGCCGGCGTCGCGCTCGCCCTTCGCGGTGCCGGATACGAAAACGAGGCCGCCGCCGACATGGTCTTTCAACCACGATCGAGCGGCGGCCTCGCAGCAGCCATCGAATATGCTTGCAGGCTCATTGCCTAAAGGCGCAAGCTAAAAGCCCAGGCCAAAGCCCATACCGGTAATCGCCGAATACATAAAGTAGACGTTGATTACGTTGAGAAATACACCCGTGATGCAACCGTTGCGCAGGTAGCGCTCGCACACGATGCGTGCCATGGCGGCGGAGTCATCGTTGTTTTTTGCCTGGCGTCCCGCCGTAAAGTACGTCGCCACGCTCAGCAGCAGATTGAGCACCGGCAACGCCAGCAGCTCGTAGCTCTTGCCCCAGCGCGTCGCCTCGCCGGCAGCATTAAACTTTGTTGCCACCTCGGGACCAATGTTGGGGATAACACACGCTGCGACCACCAGCGGAATCACCGCAAGTACGAGCAGCGCAATACCCATGTAGCCAGCTTTTTTGCCATATTTAAACATATGCGTCGTCCTTACACGTTAAAGCGGAAGTGCACGACGTCGCCATCGGCCATAACATAGTCCTTGCCCTCAATACGCAGCTTGCCGGCAGCCTTGGCGCCCTGCTCGCCACCGAGCTCGATGTAATCGTCGTAGCCAATGACCTCGGCCTTAATAAAGCCGCGCTCAAAGTCGGTGTGGATGACGCCGGCGGCCTGCGGGGCGGTCGCGCCCTGACGCACCGTCCAGGCCTTGACCTCCATCTCGCCGGCCGTAAAGAACGACTGCAGGCCGAGCAGCTTGTAGGCTGCCTGCGCGAGCACGTCCAGGCCGGGCTGCTCCAGGCCCAGGCTCTCCAGGTAGTCGGCAGCGTCCTCGGGATCGAGCTCGGAAAGCTCGGCCTCGATCTTGGCGCAGATCGGCAGCGGCTTGACACCGTCGATGGGTGCCAGGTCCTCGTTGAGCATGTCCTCGTCTACGTTGGCCACATACAGGATGGGCTTCATGGTGAGCAGGAACAGGCCCTTGGCAGCGGCGCGCTCCTCGTCGGTCATCTCCATGGATGCGGCGCGCTTGCCCTCGTTGAGCCAGGCAAGCAGACGCTTGGCAACCTCGAACTTGGGCATGAGCTCCTTGTCGCGCTTGGCCTCTTTCTCGAGCTTGGGCAGCTGCTTCTCGAGCGTGCCCATGTCGGCCAAGATGAGCTCGGTCATGATGGTGTCGGCATCGCCGGCGGGATCGACGAACTCGCCGGTGCGGCCCACCTCACGCATGACGTTGGGGTCCTTAAAGTAGCGCACGACCTCGCAGATGGCGTCGGTCTCGCGGATGTTTGCCAAGAACTGGTTGCCCAGACCCTCGCCCTCGTTAGCGCCCTTCACCAGACCTGCGATGTCGACGAACTCGACCGTAGCCGGCACAATGCGACCCGGGTTGACGATGTCGGCGAGCTTTTGCAGGCGGCTATCGGGCACATCGACGATACCCACGTTGGGGTCGATCGTGGCGAACGGGTAGTTGGCGGCAAGGCCGGTCTTTTTGGTAAGCGCGGTGAACAGCGTCGACTTGCCCACGTTGGGCAGGCCCACGATACCGATGGAAAGGGACACGACAGCTCCTTTTGATACAGGTACTTCAAACTGCATAAGTATAGCGCCGCCGCAGCATCTGGGCGAACCCGGACGCCACGGCGGCACGAATGAAGCAGAGATAGAGGTCGCTGACTAGTCCGCGAGCTTTTCCACCTGGTCGAGCATCTTGTCAAGCTTGGCCTTTGCCTCGGCCTTGACCTTCTCAGCTTCTTCGTGAGCCTTCGCCTTCTGGGCGGCCTTTTCCTCGGCTTCGGGATCGACGACGACCAGATTGGACGCGTCATGCTTAACTAACTTGAGCGCATGCTCGGGGCACACCTTGACGCAGGCTCCGCAACCCAGGCAATACGTGGATTCCAGTGCAAAGCGGCCGCTTCCCACCAGATCGCAGGCAAACGTGGGGCATACGTTGACGCACTCGCCACACGACGTGCACTTGTCAAAATCGCACTCCGGCGTGCTCACCTGCATGTTCTGGGCAAGCTCGGGGTGGTTTTGCAGCGTCGAGAGCACCAGCTGCCGCCCGTGCGTGAGCGAACGGCGACGCTTGGTCGTCGTGGTGCCGCACATGGTGTTGAGCGTACGCTCCAACTGGGTAATCTGATGGCGATGGGCTTTGAGCTTCTGCGTCACCGAGGCCAGTGCCGCCGTTGCCGGATTGAGCTTTGTCACGGTAAGGCCCGTGGTGCGGGCGATCTTTTCCATGTACTCCTTGCGCTCGTACTCGCGGCGCTTATGACATTTGAGGCTCTTGGGATCGACCTCCAGACCCATGCCCGTGCCGGCCCACTCCTCGGCCTTCGCAATCGCCTCGCCCAGGATGTCCTCACCGCCGGTGTTGCGGCACTTATCGCACACGCCCAGTGGCAGGTACACGCTCACGTTGGGATAGTCCGCCAGTACCGAGAACCAGGTCTCGGCCGTAATATCGCCCACGCAGGCGACAACAACCTCGTTCTCGCGCGGCATGCGCTTAAGGGCACGCGTGCAGGTAACGTAGGCGGTCTCGTGGCTCGTAGCCGCCGAGACAATGTCGTCGTAAAGGTTTTTGGGCGCCAGACGCGGCGAAATAATCGCCTCAGTCGGACAGGCGGCAGCGCACAGGCCGCACTTACGACAGGAGTCGAGGATCTCAATGGCGTCTTCCTCGACCTCGATAGCGTTGACCGGGCACACGTCCATGCACGCGGTGCAGCCGCTCTTTTCGTTTTTGCAGGTCAGGCACGGAATGGTGTTGCCGCGCGGACGCTCCTTGTAGTCGGCAGGATTCCACTGCGGCGCCGACGGATCGAGTGCGTCGGTCACACCGCCAAGCGGGTTTTTGAGAAAGTCGAAACCCTTGCTGATTTCGATAATGTCATCAAACAGATCGTGTTCCTGCGCCATGCGCGGCCCCTCCCTGAGCAGTGCAAACAAGCAAAAGATAATGATACGCTATCGGCCCACGCCTCGGGCAAATTACACGCGGAGCACCTTTGAGGCAAATAGCCCATGGCCTATCGCCGTCTCGATTGCACAAGGTCAATCAAGCGCCAAACTATGCCTCGCACATGAGCTGCAGGAGCTGTTGTTTGGTCGCCTTGGCCTGCTCGTTAGCCATATTGCGCTCGTTTCTAAAGACCGCATTTGCAACACCCTGCAGATCGGCATCGGAAATCTCGCCAAGGCCCAGCTCCTCGAGCGTCGTCGGCAGACCGACGCGCTGGCAAAACTCGAGCACCTGATCAAGCTCGGGTGCACGCTCCAGGCGCAGCTGCACCACCAGACCAAATGCCACGGCCTCACCATGCATGGCCTTGCACTCGGGCAGAATCGTCAGCCCGTTGGCGATGGCATGCGCCAACGCCAAGCCGCCACTCTCAAAGCCGACACCCGAGAGCAAAATATTGCACTCGATCAGGCGTTCAACCGCTGGCGACGTACGCCCCTTTTTGAGATCGCGCTTGGCAGCGACACCGCACTCCATAAGTGTGTCGTAGCAGGCACGAGCCGCAACCAGAGCCAAGTGCCCCGGCGCGCCACCGTGCTCGTTGGCGCCGTGCGCCGCGGCGCACGAACGCGCCTCGAAGTACGTTGCCAGCGCATCGCCCATACCAGCGACCGTCATACGCAGTGGGGCCGCTGCGACCACGTTGGTATCGACCACGACCAGATCTGGATTCTTCTCGAGCATCAGGTAGCGGTCGAACGACCCATCCTCGTGATACAGCACCGAAATCGCGCTGCACGGACCATCCATTGAGGCCGCCGTGGGACATACGCACAACGGCAACTCGGCATAAAACGCTACTGCCTTGGCGATATCGAGCATCTTGCCACCGCCAATACCCACCACCATGTCGCAATACTCAGCCTGGGCTTCCTTAGCCATTTCGGCAACAGCCTCTTCCGTACACGGACCGTTGTAAATTTTAAAGAACGGCTCGCTTAGATCGTCGTCCAGAAATCCATCGACAATCTGCCTGCACAGCCGATCCTCGGTGCCCTGGTCAAACAAGACATAGGCAGCGCAGCCCAACCATGACAAATACCTGCCCTGGCGCGAAAGCTCCCCCGGCCCCTGAACATACCGGCCGGGACCGCCGTAAACCATAGGAAGCGCCATACGAGAATCCACCCTTCATCAAACAACGATTGGTGCAAAGTAACCTGACCTCTTTGCACCTTAGCAAAAAAGGGGCAAAGCCATCTGCCGGCTTTGCCCCTTCCTTAGCTTGATTTACTCATCCATGAGATAGTAGTGGCCCAGTGCGTCTGCACCCAGAATGGCGTTTGCGACCATCTCGGGCGTCACCTCAAACGGCATGTTGCACATGGTGTCATCGGGCGCGCAGGCGGCCTCGGCAACAATCATGGCCTGCTCGCGCGTAAGCTCGGCAACGCCAAGTTCCTTCATCGTGACCGGCAGGCCCAGCTCAATGCAGAAGCCCAAGACTTCCTCGAGTTTCTCAGTCGGGGCATCCTCGAGTACCAGCTGGACGATAGTGCCAAAGGCGACCTTCTCGCCGTGATACATGCCGTGGCACTCGGGCAGCATCGTCAGGCCATTGTGGATGGCATGAGCAGCAGCAAGGCCCGAGCTCTCAAAGCCAATGCCCGAAAGCAGCGTATTGGCCTCGATGATATGCTCGACGGCAGGCGTCAACGCTCCCTTCTCCAGCGCAACCTTGGCCTTGACGCCATCGGCCATAAGCGTCTCGTAGCAGAGCTTGGCGAGCGCCAGGCCGGCCATGCCGCCCTTGCCGCCAGCGCAAGTGCCACCGTCGGCATCGTGCGTCGCCTGGGCCTCAAAGTAGGTTGCGAGCGCATCGCCCATACCTGCCACCGTCAGGCGTACCGGGCTCGCCGCGATAACCGTCGTATCCATAAGAACGATATTGGGGTTCGCCTTAAGGAACAGGTACTTATCGAACTGGCCGTCATCGGTATAGAGCACGGAGAGCGCCGAGCACGGGGCATCGGTCGAAGCGATGGTGGGGCAAATGATGACCGGGGACTCCAGGTAGTAGGCGACGGCCTTGGCGGTGTCGAGGATCTTGCCGCCACCGACGCCGACGATGATGTCGCAGCCGTTGTCGCGCGCGAGCGCAACCAGGCGATCGACCTCGCCCTTGGAGCACTCGCCGTTAAAGTCCTCAAACAGCAGCTCGGCCTTAGCCTCGGCAAAACCACCCTCGATCTTGGCACCGACGCGCTTCTTGCCCGAAGGCGTCACGATGACGAGGGCCTTAGCGCCGAGCGGCTCGACATAGGAGCCGAGCTTGGCGAGCTCGTCCGGACCCTGGATGTACTTGCTGGGGCTATTGAAAATTGCAGCCATAACTATCCCATTCTCTAAAAGAAAAAAGAAAGGGGCTCCGTACGGATACGTGCGGAGCCCCTCGTTACGATAACAAGAGTCGATTAGAAATCGATGTCGGTGTCGTAGTAGCAGGCCTTGAGGATCTTCTCGAAGTCGGCAGCCTTGGTCTCACGCGGGTTCTCGGGCGTGCAGGCGTCGGTCTCGGCGTTCGCAGCGATCTCGGGCAGCTTGGCGAGGAACTCCTCCTCGGAAACCATCTGCGGGTTCTCGGCGTCGACCTTCACGCCACCATTCGCGTAATCCTTGATGGACTGCGGAATGTTGAGCTGGTCATTGAGGTCGCGAATCTTCTGGACGAGCGCAGCGATGAGCTCCTCGTTGGTCTCGCCGGGAAGGTGCAGGATCTCCTTGGCCACGTAAGCGTAACGCTCGGCAGCACGCGGGTCCTTGGAGTTCCACTGGATAACCTTGCCCAGGTACATGGCGTTAGCGGCACCGTGGATGATGTGGCCGTTCTCGAAGGCAGCACCGGTCTTGTGAGCCATGGAGTGAACGATGCCGAGCAGGCCCGAGGAGAAGGCGATACCGGCGATGCACTGAGCCTCGTGCATGTGCTGACGGGCCTCATGGTCGCCAGCATAGGACTTGGGCAGCCACTCGACGATCTCGCGGATGCCGTGCAGGGCGTTGGCGTCGGTGAACATAGAGGCGCAGGTGGAAACGTAGGCCTCCATGCAGTGGGTCAGAGCATCCATGCCGGTGTGAGCGCACAGCTTGGCGGGCATGGTGTAGGTGAGCTCGGGGTCGACGATGGCGACATCAGGGGTGATGTTGAAGTCGGCCAGCGGGTACTTGATGCCCTTGGCGTAGTCGGTGATGACGGAGAAGGCGGTAACCTCGGTAGCGGTACCGGAGGTAGAGGAGATAGCGCAGAAGTGAGCCTTCTGACGCAGCTCAGGGAAGCTGAACGGCTGGATGATGTTATCGAAGGACTCCTCGGGATACTCGTAGAAGACCCACATGGCCTTAGCGGCATCGATGGGCGAGCCGCCGCCGATGGCGATAATCCAGTCGGGCTCGAACTCGCGCATGGCCTCGGCGCCCTTCATGACCGTCTCGATGGACGGGTCGGACTCGACGCCCTCGAACAGCTTGACCTCGAAACCGCCTTCCTTAAGGTCGGCCTCGACGTCCTGCAGGAACCCGCCGCGGCGCATAGAGCTGCCGCCAGAAACGATGATGGCCTTCTTGCCCTTGAGGTTCTTCACCTCGTGGCGAGCGCCCTCACCAAAGTACAGATCGCGAGGATTGGTAAAACGTCCCATACTGTGCCTCCTAAACAAGCCCCTCTTAGACTTGTGTATATAACGGAGCACCCGATTGGCTCCGTTAGGACCGTTTTGCGCGTTGCCGGCGATGACAATGCACGATGTCTAAACGTCTCAACGCTCAGACAAACACTATTTTACCGTTCTGGTTGGTCAGTTATTCACCTAAAGCCGACAATGATGAAACGTTTTTTCTATCCCTGAAGACCCTTGTGGGGCATTCATACTCCCAAGCTGGGCAAACGTTTTATCAAGGTTGACCACATATCCCGGGCAGGACTGTGCCCCTCCAAAATGCGCCCCGTTCGCCGCCAAAAATCGACCGTTTGCGGCACCGTGATACCACTCGGTCGTCCAGGGTGCCGACATTTGTGCGACATCCGTCTTCGTGGTGCAAAGGTGCATGTCCAAGTGCGGCACCCCCCGTGTGCCACATGCGGGTAAACTAGAACCTTATATAGAGATATTTGAACCCTAACCGCAGCAAAGGAGGCCCCATGGCATTCGACCCCATACAAGAGGATTGCCATCGCCTCGTTCTTGAGGCCTTGCGCCGCGACAATATTCCACTCACCGACGGCCCCGCCGTGGAGCGTCTGATGGAACAATTCACCCGTAACCCCGCGCCGCTCATCGTGCACGACCGCGACCGCGCCGGGCATCTGATTGCCAAGGTCGTCGAGGCCGTCGACTACCGCATTCCCTTTATCCCCGACGATGCCCAAGCCGAGCAGGAAGAGGCCGCTGCCGAGAACATGCTTCGCGAGGCCGCCGCACTCGATCCGGCCAACTGGGATGCGCAGCGCATGTTGTGCGCCCTCACCGCTGACTCCAACGAGGAATACGTGCAATATCTGGTGTCCAAGTGCGACGAGGTGGAGCACGACCTGGCGCTCAAGATCGCCTCGGCGCAGGACCCCTACGAGCGCGAGGCCGCAGGCGACCTGACCCGCCGCCCCTACCTGCGCTGGCTTGCCGCCCTTGCATCGCGCTCCCTCATTAGCGGACGCTATCGCATGTCGTTGGATGCCGCGAATCGCAGCCTGGACTTTGCGCCCAACGACCCCGCCGGCGTCCGCCATACTGCGATGCTTGCCATGGCAAAGCTCGAATACCCCGCCGAGGAACTCAAGCGCTTTCGCTCTGCCCACTCCGTCCCCTATCTCGCCAACACGCCGCTGCGCCGTCGTCCCAAGGACGCGGAGCGTGACTTGGACCCGTGGACGCTCATCGCGCTGATGAGCGCAGCCTGGCGCGAGCTGGACTACGAGGGTGCCGAGCACCACCTGCGTATCCTTGCGCGCTCGTGCCCGCACGCAGCCGAGGCGCTCTACTTCCAAACCGAGTTTCCCGATGGCGTCTATGCCCGCGTCAACGTGGGTGCAGGCTCCACCGACGAGCTCGTCCTTGCACTCTCCGAGGCGACGCCGGTACTGCAGGAGGGCCTGGGCGCGCCCGACAACGCCAGCTTTGCCGCCTGGGTCGCCACCAACGACATCGTGCGCTCCCAGATCGACGAGCGCATACTGCGGGCGGCCGAGCAGGGCTTGCCGTTTAAGGGAGGAGACCTCTAATGGATCCGAGCGTCTACATCCCCGCCTACCTGGAGCGCACCTATCTGGCGTCGCACCCCGAGCTCACCGATGCAGCACGCGAGCTTGTCCATAACGACATTAGCGCGAATCCCCAAAAGTATGCGCAGTCCGAGCATGCTCAGGCGCTGCTGTCCTATGCCGGTGTTCATCGCTACCTGCTCGACGAGCTCCATCGCATCGAGGACATGGGCAGCGACGAGGAGTTTGAGCAGACGCGCAACCGCCTGTTCGACGATATGCGTGATGAGCTGCTCAAGATCGTCCGCATCGATGCGCTGGCCGTCGATGCCCAGCTGCTCGCCATCATTTTGGCGGACACGCCCGTCGACGCCTGCCTGGGCGACCTGATGAAGCTCGAGACGAGCACGGCCGACTACTTGCAACAGGGCGTGCCCGGGTTTGATATGGAGGCCCCGCACTACTGGGCCAATAATGTTTTGGCCGACGGTGTCACCGCAGCGGACCTTACCGTGAGCGAGCCGGCCCTTATCGGGTGGCTTCACACACTCGAGGCCATCTCGCAGCTGTGCATGGCGAGCGCTCGTTACCGCGCCGCCGCCAACTATGCTCGCCGCGTTCTTAAGGCGGAAGGCTATCCTACCCGGGCCGCCGGCACCGTGCTGCTCGCCCTCGCCCGCCTAGAAGACCAGGACGGCTTTTTTGCCCTGGCCCACCAGCTCGAGGAGCAGATGGGGGCAGACGCACTCGAAAACTCTCCTTGGTACCTGCTCGCCCGCACGATCTTGCTGTTCAAAACGAACAAGATGCGCCCGGCGACGCGCGCGCTGCGTGAGTTCGCTAACCGTTGCGAGGGCGGCGCGTTCTTCTTGCTGAACCCCATGTACCAGACGCCGTATCTTCCCTGCCGACCCGAGCCGCGCGACCCCTGGGACCTCTCGCACCAGGCGGTTTGGGAAGCCGACGGTATTATCTCGGACACCCCCGACTTTGCCCCCTGGGCCAACGCCTGCGAAGATGTATCGCAGCTTGCCCAGGAATTTGCGCGCCGCTACGGCTTTTAGCGACGCGATCGCCCCGACCATGTCATCTATGTTAGGAACGGCTTCATGAACCTCCGCTCATCTCTCGCCTGCACCTCGAGCGATATCGCCCGCTGGGGACTGCGCTCTGTCCTCAAACGCCAGGGTGGCGTGCTTCCCGGCCGCATCGCCATGAAGATCGACCCCGAGCTGCTAAGCGACCTCGCGAGCCTGGTCGACCGCAGCGTGGTGATCACCGGTACTAATGGCAAGACCACCACCTCCAACCTCATCGCCGACGCCGTTGCCGCCAGCGGCGCCACCGTGGTATGCAACCGCGCCGGCAACAACATGGAGCCGGGCGTGGTGGGCGCACTGCTCGAGGCGCGCAGCGGCCTCAAGCGAGCCGGCGGCGGCAAGCGCGTGGGCGTTTTTGAATGCGATGAGCTCTACACCGTGCGCGTCCTACCCAAGCTCAAGCCGACGTACTTCGTGCTGCTCAACCTGTTCCGCGACCAGCTAGACCGCTACGGCGAGATCGACCATACCCAAGACGTCATTGCCCATGCGTTGGAGCTCTCTCCGGCAACAACGCTCATCTACAACGCAGACGACCCGCTGTGTGCCGCGATCGCCGCACGCGTTCCCAACACGAGCATCGCCTTTGGCATCGACGGCGCCACGGGCACCGAGTCCGACCGCATTAGCGACTCGCGTTTTTGCTCGCAGTGCAACGCCCCGCTGGAATACGACTATGTGCAATACGGCCAGCTCGGCGCCTACCATTGCCCCTCGTGCGGCTGGGCCCGCCCTGCGCTTGTCCGTCGCGTGACGGACGTTGAGCTCGGCTGTGACGGCTACGGCTTTGATCTGGTGTTTGGATCTGATTCCAGCGCGCCCGCCACGCACATCGCCACGCGCTACAACGGCCTGTACATGGTCTACAACATAGCCGCAGCCTTCTTCGCCGCCCACGAGCTGGGCGTGGACGCGGCGCATCTGCAGCCCACGCTCGATGCCTACATCCCCGCCGGCGGGCGTATGGGCCGCTGGGAGATCACCGGCCGTACCGTCGAGGCCAACCTGGCCAAGAATCCCGTAGGCTTCGATCGACAAATCCAGTCCATCAAGACGGCAGGCGGCAGACTCTGCGCTTTCTTCCTCAACGACAACGATGCCGACGGCCACGATGTATCGTGGATCTACGACGTCGACTTTGAGCGCATCGCCGACACAACGGGGCTTGTCGCCTTTGCCGGCGGCACGCGCGCGCACGACATGCAGGTGCGCCTCAAGTACGCCGGCATCGATGCCACGATTATCTCGAATATCGAGCAGGCGATCGGTGCCGTTGCGGATGAAGCCGCCGGCGACACTTTCTATGCCGTCGCCAACTACACGGCCTTCCCGCCGCTGGTCAAGGAGCTCGACGGGCTCAAAGGCACCGATGCGGCCACGGTTGCCGCCCACGCTGCAACGTGCGCCGATGGCAGCGCCGTCCCCGTCGGCGTCGCGCCGACCGAGCTCTCGCGCCCGCTGCGCATCGTCTATCTGTACCCCGATGCCCTCAACCTCTACGGCGACGGTGGCAACGTCATCGCCCTCGAGCGCCGCTGCGCCTGGCGCGGCATTCCCGTGCGCGTGGACGAGGTCCGCATGGGCGAGACGCTCGATCTGCACGATGCCGACATTGTCATGATGGGCGGCGGCTCCGATCGCGACCAGCTGGCCGTGGCGCACGAGCTGCTCGCTCAAAAAGACAAGGTCGCGGCCTACGTTGAGGACGGCGGCTCGCTGCTTGCTATCTGCGGCAGCTATCAGCTGCTCGGCCGTTCGTACTATATGGGCGAGAATCGCGTCGAGGGCCTGGGCGTCATTGCCGCCGAAACCGTGCGCGGCTCCGACCGCCTGATCGGCAACGTCGCCGTCAAGACCGACCTGGCACCCGAGCCCTTTGTGGGATTCGAGAACCACGGCGGCCGCACCCTGCTCGACGCAGATGCCACGCCGCTCGGAACGTCCGTCGTTGCGGGCACCGGCAACAACGGCGACGATGGCTTTGAGGGCATCATCTACAAGGGCGTCATCGGCACGTACCTGCACGGACCAGCGCTACCCAAGAACCCCGAGCTCGCCGACTGGCTCATTACCCACGCCCTCGAGCGCCGCGGCGATGCGCAGGCCACAGCCCTGCTGCCGCTCAAGCCCCTCGACGACACCTACGAGCACGCCGCCCACGACGCCGCCATGAAACTCCTCCCCTAACGACCCAACCACCACAAAGGGGACAGGCACCTTTGTGGCGGGTTTGACCCGTCCCAGCGGTTTGTCTCAATCTGTAACATCTAGACCGTTAAAAGTCGTCTTACTGTTACAGAATGAGATGTTCGTCCTGACGCCCGCCGTCTGTCTCGATCTGTAACAGATAGAGCCGATTTGCCCGCCCAGATGTTACAGATTGAGATATTTGAAAATCGGAATAGAAACCCACTCCTTTGTGGTGGTTTTTCAATCTGCCAACGATATGTGAACAAATAAAAAAGTCTGCTATACTCTTTCCCGCTGTCCCCATCGTCTAGCGGCCAAGGACGCCACCCTTTCAAGGTGGATATCGCGGGTTCGAATCCCGCTGGGGGCACCACAGAATCTGAGAAGCCCGTTACCAATTCGGTAGCGGGCTTTTTGCTACCCATACGCCGGGATTCGAACCCAACAGGGTGCGGAGCTGAGGAAACGCGCAAGCGTTTTCCAGCGCAGCACGCAAGGAGCGGAGCGACGCAGCGAAAGCGGGCGGCGCCAGCCGCACGCGGACATCCCGCTGGGGGCACCATTTAAACTGAGAAGCCCGTTGCCCTCGGTGGCGGGCTTTTTTCTTCCCCAACGCCGGGATTCGAACCCCGAGGGCATAAAATCACATTGCCATCCAGGGCCCGTGGACAAAAAATAGCAAATATGAGTACTGTTACCAATTTAGTAACATCGATTTCATGCCATCAGAAGGCGATTTAGACGCCAGGCGTCCTACCGCAGAAGAATTGCAGGCGTTTATCAACTAAGTACTTGGACATATGTTGCGTAACACTGCATATTTTGCAAAAAGATAATGTTATAGGACTTGTGACAGTACTCATATTTGGCGTTTTTTGCCCACGACCCCTTATTGCATGGGCGAATCAGTTGCAAAACGGACCCCAAAGCGTCCTTCGCAAACAAAAACCGGGGCCCGCATGATGTGGACCCCGGCTCAATACCGTGACGATATGTCGGTTACGTTCTACACGTAGAACAGAATGTCGTCGTAGGTCGGAACCGGCCAGTAGTCGGCGGCCACGATCTCCTCCATTGCGTCCACTGCGGCACGCAGCGTATCCATAGCGGGAACGACCTCGTGCGCGTATACGTTGGCCTGCTCCTGGCCATCGAGAGCCTCGGCCTTCTGATGTACGGCGTCGAGCGCCTTGATGGAGTCGTTGATGGCGGTGATACCGTTGCAGAGCTTGTTGAGCGTGTTCTGCTCGCACTGCATGGCGGCCTCAGCACCGGCGGCACGAATAGTCTCAAGGCCCTTAGCGACCTTGGTGGCATAGGCGGTAATGACCGGGCGATAGGTACGACGCGCCTCGCGAACCATCGTGGTAGCCTCGATGTTCATGAGCTTGTTGTACTTCTCGAGCTTGCAGTCATAGCGGCACTGGGCCTCGGCGCGGGTCAAGACACCCGTCTCCTCAAAGAGCGCAATGGCCTTATCGGAAACAAAGGCGGGAAGAGCGTCGGCCGTGGTCTTGTTGTTGGCAAGGCCGCGCTTCTCGGCCTCGATGGGCCACTCGTCGGAGTAACCGTCGCCGGAGAACAGGATGCGCTGGTGATCGGTCAGCACCTTCTTGCAGTACTCGAGCGCGGCGTCCTGGAACTTATCCTCGGGCGTACCCTCGAGTGCGTCGGCGAAAGACTTGAGCGACTTGGCCACGGCAGCATCGAGCACCAGGTTGGAGTCGGAGACGTTCTGCTCGGAGCCGCAGGCACGGAACTCGAACTTGTTGCCGGTGAAGGCGAACGGGGAGGTACGGTTGCGGTCGGTGTTGTCCTGCATCAGCTTGGGCAGGGTATCGGCGCCTAGGTCAAGCACGCCGCGCGTGGCATGGACGGAAGCCTTGCCATCGATGATCTTCTCGACGACCTCGGTGAGCTGGTCGCCCAGGAAGATGGACATAATCGCCGGAGGAGCCTCGTTGGCGCCCAGACGATGATCGTTGCCGGCCGAGGCAACGGAGGCACGCAGGAGTTCCTGATAGTTATCGACGGCCTCGATCACCGCGGTGAGGAAGACGATGAACTGCAGGTTGTCGAGCGGGGTGTCGCCCGGGTCGAGCAGGTTCTCGGACTCGGTGCCAAGCGACCAGTTGTTGTGCTTGCCCGAACCGTTGATGCCCTCAAAGGGCTTCTCGTGCAGCAGGCAGACCAAGTCGTGACGGGAGGCGATGAGCTTCATCTTCTCCATCATGACCAGATTCTGGTCGATGGCCTCGTTGACCTCGCCGTAGACAGGGGCGAGCTCATGCTGGCAGGGAGCGACCTCGTTGTGCTTGGTCTTGGCAGGAATGCCAAGCGCCCACAGTTCATCGTCCAGGTCCTTCATATAGGACGAGACGGTGGGGCGGATAGCGCCAAAGTAGTGCTCCTCGAGCTCCTGGCCCTTGCAGGGAGCAGCACCAAAGAGGGTGCGCCCGGTGATGACCAGGTCCCTGCGCTTGCGGTAAGCGTCCTTCTTGATCAGGAAGTACTCCTGCTCATCGCCCACGGAAGGAACGACCTTCTTGGGGGTCTTACCAAACAGCGCCAAAACGCGCTTGGACTCACGCGAGAGTGCGGTCATGGAGCGCAGCAGCGGGGTCTTCTTGTCCAGGGCCTCGCCCGTGTAGGAGCAAAAAGCCGTGGGGATGCACAGGACATCGTCCTTGATAAAGGCGGGGCTGGTGGGATCCCAAGCGGTGTAGCCACGGGCCTCGAAGGTGGCACGCAGGCCGCCGTTGGGGAAGCTGGAGGCGTCCGGCTCGCCCTGGATGAGGTTCTTGCCCGTAAACTTGGTAATGGCGGTGCCGTCGTGGTTGGGCTCGAGGAAGCTGTCGTGCTTCTCGGAAGTAATGCCCGAAAGCGGCTGGAACCAGTGCGCGTAGTGCGTCGCGCCCTTGGAGATGGCCCAGACCTTCATGGCGTGGGCAACGGCGTTGGCCACATCCAAGTCGAGCGGCTCACCGTCCTCGAGGGTTGCAGCAAGGCGCTTCCAAATGTCCTTGGGGAGGTAGTCCTTCATGACTTCCTCAGAGAACACCATGGTCCCGAAGCGGTCAGTAAGATCGGCCATACGGAACTCCCTTCGTATCGGCACCGCGTGAGATGCGGTGTTGATTACTAACGAACGAGTCATAGATTAGGCTCGTCGTGTTTCCGCAACATTACCGTTATGTTGCTGTCACGAAACCAATCAATGAGGTTACCGCATCGCGGCGGCGTTGCCGTCCTCAACAGCCAATCAACTGTATAAATTGCAGACCTCTCCCCATGGTTTAAGGGTAGTCAATTTGGGATGGGGCTCTATTAACTGGTATTTCGCATCAGATACCAGTCTTTATAGCCCCATCCTAGATTGACCGCTCTGCTATAGGGAATGTCGATAGCAAGGCATCTTTGATTGGTATCCCCGAATAGCGAGTAAAACTCCACCGTGACACAGTGGTGCTGTAGAATCCTTACAATACATCGCACTAAATATCTAAAGGAGCACGATATGCGCGTCGACGAGGTTTTTAAGCAGGCAGCATCCCAGGGCACTGCACCCGTTTCGTTTGAGATGTTCCCGCCCAAGGGCGAGCTTACCCTCGACACGGCTCGCGAAGTGGCAGGCAATCTGTGCAAGCTTTCGCCGAGCTTTGTCTCGGTCACCTGCTCGGCTGGCGGCTCGGGCAACGGCGCCACCACCGCCCCCATCGCGCATATGATTACGAGCGAATTCGATACGCCCTCGGTGGCGCACCTCACCTGTGTGGGCCGTACCCACGCCGATATCGCCGCCAAGATCGATGAGTACCGCACCGCCGGCGTGGAAAACATCCTGGCCCTGCGTGGCGATCTCCCTGCCGGCGCGACCGAGGACGACAAGCCCGCCTCCGACTACGCCTACGCCCGCGACCTCATCCCCGAGCTCGTCGACGCCGGCTTTTGCGTGGGTGCCGCAGCCTACCCCGAGGGCCACATTGCCTGCGAGGATCTCAACCTCTCGGTCGAACACCTCAAGCAAAAACAGGACGCCGGCGCGAGCTTCTTTGTGACGCAGCTCTTCTTTGATAACGAGTGCTTCTATCGTTTTCGCGAGCTTGCCGACAAGGCCGGCATCACCGTGCCCATTACCGCAGGTATCATGCCGTTTATGGGCAAGTCGCAGATCAGCCGCATGGTCTTTATGTGCGGCGCGTCACTGCCCTCCCCCGTCATCAAGATTCTCGCCAAGTACGAGAACGACCCCGAGAGCCTGCAGACAGCCGGTGTAGATTATGCCGCCCGTCAGCTTTGCGACCTTAAGGAGCACGGTGCCGCCGGTCTGCACCTGTACACTATGAACCGTCCTGCAATCGCCGCGACCATTATGGAGCGCCTGGGGTAATGGAAAAACCGCACATCGATACAACCGCTGTCGAAGTGCCGGCCGACCTTGCGTCGCCGGCGCTTTATCGTATCGATGATGCCCACCATCCCCGCGTCGATCGTGCCGAGATGCTGCGCTATCTGGGCTACGGCGGTCAGCAGATTGAGCCCGAGCTGTCGCAGCGTATTGAGCTTGTCGTTGAGCGTCTGGAACTGGACATTGAGCCCCGTGGCGTGCGCCGCGCATTTGCCATCGATGCCATGGGCGTGGACGAGCAGGGAGAGCCTTGCATTCGCTTGGTCGGCACCAACGTTGAGCTGCGCGGTCGCGACATCTATCGACATCTCAAAGACGCCCGCTTTGCCGCGCTCATGGCATGCACACTCGGCATGGACGCCGAGCGTCGTCTGCGCACCACGGGAGCCCAGCAGCCCCTGGAGGGAGCCGTGCTCGACGCCGCATGCTCTGCCTATGTAGAAGCCGCCGTCGAGCAGATGGACCAGCAGGTCAAGGCTGCGGCCGCCGCACACGGACTCGCCGGTAACTGGCGCTTCAGTCCCGGCTATGGCGACTGCCCGCTTACGGCCCAGCGCTCAATCGTGAATGCGCTCAACGCCACGCGGCTCATCGGGCTTACCGTCACGCCGACCAGCCTGCTCATGCCCACCAAGAGCGTGACCGCGGTGATTGGTCTGTTTGACGGCGAAGTCCACGACGCCCAGAGCCGCCCCACCTGCACTATCTGCCGCATGCGTGAGCACTGCCGCTTCCGCGCCGCCCACACCACCTGCTATTCCAGCCATTAGGAGCCATCGATGTTTACTCCGCTTATCACTCATGATCTGGACGGTGCCGCGCTGGCGGCGCCTGTTGATGCTGCGCGCCGCAACGGGGCTGCATACAAGACGCGCACGATCGACGACCTTCGCATTAAGGACGATCGTCTGCGCGCCGCCATCAAGGGCACCGGGCACCTGCTGTTTGACGGCGGCATGGGCACCATGTTGCAGGCCGCTGGCATGAAGGCGGGCGCCCTGCCCGAGCTGCTCAACTTTGAGGAGCCCCAGGTCATTACCGACATTCAGCGACAGTACGTCGAGGCCGGCTGCGACGTGATCACCGCCAACACCTTTGGCGCCAACGCCCACAAGCTCGACGGTACCGCCACCGTGGCAGATGTCTTTGCCGCCGCTGTCGCCTGCGCCCGCGCAGCCGGTGCCCACTACGTCGCCGGCGATATCGGCCCCATCGGCGCGCTGCTGCGCCCCTTGGGTACCCTCAGCTTCGACGAGGCCTACGACCTCTTTGCCGAGGAGGTGCGCTCTGGCGTCGCCGCGGGTGTGGACCTCTTTATTATCGAGACTATGACCGACCTGGCCGAGATCAAGGCGGCCGTCCTCGCCTGCCGCGAGAACTCCGACCTGCCCGTCTTTGCCACCATGACCTTTGAGGAAGACGGTCGCACCTTCCTGGGCACGAGTCCCGAGGTTGCCGCCATCACGCTCGACGCCATCGGCGCCGACGTTTTGGGCATCAACTGCAGCCAGGGACCGGCCGAGCTCCGAGGGCTCGCCGCTCGCATGCTCACCGTCACCGACAAGCCCGTTATGGTGCAGGCCAATGCGGGACTGCCCCGCGTGGACGATGGCGGCAATACCGTCTTTGATATCCAGGCACCCGAATACGCCGAGGCTGTCGCCGGCATGATTGAGGACGGCGTGAGCGTCGTGGGCGGCTGCTGCGGCACCACGCCGGCGCACATGGCCGCCTTGCGCACGCTTATCGATAACCACACGCCCAGCCCGCGCCACCGCAAGCCCAGTATGTCGGTCACGAGCGCCCAAACGGTCGTGGACCTTCCCTGCGACGGTCACAAAATCGCCGTCATCGGCGAGCGCATCAATCCCACCGGCAAAAAGCGCCTGCAGCAGGCCCTGCGCGACGGCGACCTGGACTACGTCGTGAGCCAGGGCATCAGCCAGCAAGAACAGGGCGCCGACATCTTGGACGTTAACGTGGGCCTGCCCGAGATCGACGAGGTCAAGATTATCCAGCAGGCGACCGAGCAGCTCCAAGGCTCCACGCTGTTGCCGCTGCAGATCGACTCCACCGATCCCGCCGCCGTCGAGGCCGCCGTACGCCGCTACGCCGGCAAGCCCATCATCAACTCGGTCAACGGCAAGCAACAGATCATGGATGAGATCTTTCCGTTGGTTGCCCACTACGGCACCAACGTCGTCGGCCTTACGCTCGACGAAGGCGGCATCCCCGATACCGCCGAGGCCCGCTTCGCCATCGCCGAGCGCATCGTGGCCGAGGCCGCCCGCTACGGCATCGGCCCGGACCGCATCCTCATCGACTGCCTGGTCATGACCGCCTCGACCAATCAACGCCAGGCCGAGCAGATTCTGCGCGCCATGTCCCTGTGCAAGGAGCGCCTGGGCGTCAAATGCGCGCTTGGCGTGTCGAACATCAGCTTTGGCCTGCCCGCCCGCCCGCTGCTGGGCTCGGTCTTTTTGGCTGCCGCCTTCGGCGCGGGCCTGGACGCCCCCATCATGAACCCGGGCTCCAAGCGCTTTATGGACACCGTCTACAGCTATCGCGTCCTGAGCGTTGAGGACGAGGGCTCGACCGGATACATCGAGCGCTATGCCGGCTGGACCGATCCGTACAAGATCGCCGCCAACCCGGCAGCAGCTCAGGCCGCATCGACCGACACCGTGCCCGCCGCTAGTGTCACCAGCACCGACGGCAACGACGACCCCATCCGCCACATGGTCGTCTCGGGCCGCAAAGGCGAGATCGCTGCCGAGACCGAGCGTCTGCTGGCAGACCACGACGCCATGGACCTCATCAACAATCACTTTATCCCCGCCCTCGACGAGGTGGGCGTCCTCTTTGACCAGGGCAAGTTCTTCTTGCCGCAACTCATGGCCTCGGCCGAAGCCGCACGCGTGGGCTTCGACACCATTAAGCGCCTGATGCCCGCCGGCGAGATTGCCGACAAGGGCAAGATCTGCGTGGCCACCGTCAAGGGCGACATCCACGATATCGGCAAGAACATCGTCAAAATGCTGCTCGACAACTACGGCTACACCGTCTTTGACCTGGGCCGCGACGTCGATCCGCAGGAGGTACTCAAGACCGTCAAGGAGCGCGATATCAAACTCGTCGGCCTCTCGGCGCTTATGACCACCACCGTCGTCGCCATGGAGGAGACCATCAAGCTGCTCCATGCCGAGGTTCCGGGCGTCAAGATCATCGTGGGCGGCGCCGTGCTCACCCCCGAATACGCCAAGCAGATCGGCGCGGACTACTACGCCAAGGATGCCGCCGAAAGCGCGCGCATCGCCGAAGAGGTCTTTGGGCAGTAACACAACGGAAACAACCGAGCACCAAAACGTGCCGCATGCGCCACTTGGCACGTGCGGCACGTTAGAATAGATAAGACTATGCTCGTTTTGGCAGATAGGAGCGCAAGGATGGCGATCACGCCCGCAGAAATCGCGGAAACCCGCGGCATGGTTGAGGAGCAGAACCTCGACATCAGGACCATCACCATGGGTGTTTCGCTCATGGGTTGCGGTGACGAGAACCTCGACCGCATGTGCACGAAGATCTACGACCACGTGACGCACACGGCTGAGCATCTGGTCGAGACCGCCGAGAACCTCGAGCGCGAGTACGGTATCCCCATCGTCAACAAGCGCGTTTCCGTCACCCCGGTGGCCCAGATCGCCGCATGCTGCAAGGATGAGGACCTCACCCCCATCGCGCATGCCCTCGACCGCGCGGCCGAAACGCTCGGCATCGATTACCTGGGCGGCTTCTCCGCACTCGTCCAGAAGGGCATCGGCGACGCCGATCGCCGCGTTATACAGTCCATTCCGCAGGCGCTCGCCACCACGAGCCGCGTCTGCTCCAGCGTCAACGTCGCCAGCCTGCGCGCCGGCATCAACATGGACGCCGTGCTGATGGCCGCCCAGACCATCATCGATGCCGCTAAACTCACGGCCGACCAGGATTCCGTCGGCGCTTCCAAGTTTGTCTGCTTTGCCAACATGGTCGAGGACTCCCCGTTTATGGCGGGCGCCGTCCACGGCGGTGGCGAGGCCGACGCCGTCATCAACGTAGGCGTCTCGGGTCCCGGCGTTATGGCCGCAGCCCTGGAGACGCTGCCCGATTCCGCATCGATGATGGAGGTCGCCGAAAAGATTAAGCAGACCGCCTTTAAGATCACCCGTGCCGGCGAGCTCATGAGCCGCGAGGCCGCCCATCGCCTGGGGGTCGAGAAGGGCATTGTCGACCTGTCGCTGGCTCCCACGCCCGCCATCGGCGACTCCGTCGCGCGCATCCTCGAGATCATCGGCGTGGGCACCTGCGGTGGCCCGGGCACGACCTGCGCGCTCGCCATGCTCAACGATGCCGTCAAGAAGGGCGGCGTCATGGCCAGTTCCAGCGTGGGCGGTCTTTCCGGCGCCTTTATACCCGTGTCCGAGGACGCCGGCATGATCGCCGCCGTCGAAGCCGGCGCGCTTTCGCTCGAGAAGCTCGAGGCCATGACCTGCGTGTGCTCCGTCGGCCTGGACATGATCGCCATCCCCGGCGACACCCCGGTCGAGACCATCGCCGGCATCATCGCCGACGAGATGGCCATCGGCGTCATCAACAACAAGACCACGGCCGTCCGCGTGATTCCCGCCATTGGCAAGGGCGTGGGCGACTGCGTCGAGTACGGCGGCCTGTTCGGCCGTGCGCCCATCATGCCGGTGAACCCCAACGCCGGCACCGTGCTTGCCCATCGCGGTGGACGCTTCCCGGCGCCGCTGAACTCGCTGAAGAACTAGCTGAGGGGGACTGGCGAGGAGCCCCGGGGAGGGCAAATATATAAGGTCGCCTGCTCGGACAGTCCTGGCTCGCACGGAGAGCACATTAAGTGCTCTCCGGCTCGTGCGGAACTCGCGATCGACCTTATATATTTGCCCTCCCCGGGGCTCCCGCACAACGGGACCTCAGTTGGGTTCTACCCCGGTTGCAGTTGCTTCGCTCCTGCACCACTTGGCTGGTGCGGCGGTTTGGCGTTGGAACAGTTCTTTTTCTGATATATGCTTGTTGCGGCTCTTCTTTTGGGAGGAGCCGCTTTTTTGTTGTGAGGGGGATGGCCCGTGGCTGATGGTGTAATTCAATCTGAGCTGCTTTCTGCGGATTGGAATGGCGAATGGATGCGTCTGCAAGCTGATCGGCGGCGGGCTGACGATTCTTTTGAGTGGGATAAAAGGGCTCGGCATTTTCGGCCGTTGGAGACTGCCCCTTATGCTCGGGATTTTATAAAGCTGCTGGCGCTTGAGCCCGGCGAGTCGGTACTCGATATGGGGTGCGGGGCTGGGTCGATTGCTATTCCGCTTGCTCAGGCTGGGCATCCTGTGATTGCTGCTGACTTTTCCCCTGCCATGTTGGGCACGCTTGATGCTGGCATTGAGTACTATGGGCTCGAAGATCGCATTACGCCGCTTGAGCTTGCTTGGGACGATGATTGGGATTTGGTTGGGCCGGTTGCCAAGACTGTGGATGTTGCCTTTGCCAGTCGTTCCGTCACCACAAATGACCTAAAAGGTGCGCTTGCCAAGCTCGACCGTACGGCTCGTCGCCGTTGTGCTGTCACGATGGTCGCTAACTCCAGCCCGCGCTATGATCTGCACTTGATGAACGCTATCGGCGCCTCGGTTACCTGCAGCAATGGCTTTGTGTACGCCTTTAACATTCTCATTCAGATGGGTGCCCTGCCGCAGGTCACGTACTTTGAATCGCCTCGTCGCGATACCTTCGATAGCCTTGAGGCAGGCGTGGCGGACTTTTCCCGCATGCTTGAGCATGGCAACGAGGATAAGGTCGACCGTCTGCGCGACTACATCTCCCAACACATGATCGAGAATCCCCATGCCGGTGAGCCGGGCTCCAAGGGCGTGCCGCAGGGGTGCTATATGCTCGACCATATCCGTAAGGTTCGCTGGGCGTTTATTGCATGGGAACCGGTCTCTGAATCCCGCTCGTAGCCCGTTCACAGCCCGAGCTGCCCATCACCTCGGCATCCGCATTCTTTGCGAACTGGGCAAACGCGCCCCACACCGCGCCGTTCCTGCGCTATCGTGGGACAGCTCACGTAGATTAAGGCCCCGTCGCGGGGCGCCCCATACATAGAAAGCGAGAACCCATGGCACTGACAGGAGCCCAGGTCAAGCAGCTTCGCAGCATGGCCCATCACCTCAACCCCGCCATCATCATCGGCAAGTCCGATATCAACGAGGGCACCGTCGAGCAGACGGTCGCCTATCTGGAGAAGCATGAGCTCGTTAAGTGCTCTGTACTGGACGGCTCCAGCCTTTCTGCCCGCGAGGCCGCCGAAGAGCTTGCCGAGCGCTGCCACGCCGAGGTCGTTCAGGTCATCGGCCGCAAGTTCTCGCTGTATCGCGAGTCCTCGCGCAAGGACATCGAGAAGATCAAGCTCGTCTAAGAGCCAATGATCCGGCGAGCCAACACATAGCAAGCTTACGGGTGCCCAAGTACTTCGGGCGCCCGTTTTTTATCGCTCGACCAGCACGCGATTGAGCCGCCCCTCCACCAAGCGCTCGTATAGACGCCGCGTCTCGGGCTCGGGCACGCCATTGACCTGCTCCCTTAGATGGTGCATATGCCCGCTGTACAGCTCGACGATATCGCGCCGCCGCCCCGCCGCGCTGTAGACGCGCATGGCGCAGCGCACCATATCCTCACGCGCCGTTTCCTGCCGAAGCCCCGACTCCGCCAGCCAAATCGCCGACTGCAGGTCGTTTTCTTCTAGGGCGGCATTTGCTCCCTTAATCATGCAATCGATGTACTTTGACTGCATAATGCGTCGCATACGCAAAAAGTAGGTGGGGTTACAGCCATTGGGAACATACAGCGGCCCGGCATAAAGCTGCTCAATCTTAAGGCACAGCTCAACTAAATGGGGCCCGCGCGCACCCGTGCGATTTCCCAAAACCTCGCGGCTTATCTGGTCAAACAGCCGTACATCGGTCTTGACGTAGTCGCCGTTGAGTCCGATGCATTCATTTTGGATGAGCACACACGACTTGCCATCCGGCGTCGGTCCCAAAGCCGACCGCAAGCGCGATATCGTCGAGTACAGGTTGTTGCGGGCGCTATTGAACTCGGCATGGGGCCACAACTCCATGGCCAGCGTCTCACGATCGACGAGCGCATCCATGCCCAGCGCAAGCCGCTCGGCAAGTGTCGCCGCCTTCTTGCGGCGCCACATTTTGTCCGTGATGGGAAACCCGTCGCGCTCGGCGCGAAACGCACCAAACATGCGAATCTCGATATGGTCAATGGTATCAACGGCTTCAACCTCGCCGGCCTGGAACAGGCGCTCGCCCTCCCCTTCCAAATCGTCGCGCAGCGAGTACCGCGACAGCTCGCGCACGGGAAGCTTCTTGCGAATCCTGGTCGCCGGCTCGCCCAGACAATGCATGGCAAGGCGCGCAAAGAGCCGATACGATGGCTCCAGAATCCCCGCACGATTCATGGACATCCAGGCCGCAAGATCGCTGTCTCGGCCCGCACAGGCCAAATGCAGCGCCACCATCCAGGCCTCCGCTCCACCAACCTGCGTCTGGCTTATATCGAGCAACTCCGCTTCCTCACGCACCGAAACCATCGAGGTGTTACGCAGATACGCCGCGCGCTCCAGCAGCAATGCGTTATCGCGCATGTACGCAATCGACTCCTCGGCAAGTTTGAGCACTTGGACCGCACGGAACTTTGCATTAACCGGCCGTCCCTCTGCCAGCGACTGCCAGCCTTCTAGCAACAGGCCAAACAGCTGAATCTGATTATCGCGCATGCGCACGGCAAAACGATCGAGCTCGTTGAACGCCGCATCGTCGGTTACCGGCAGGCCGGAAAGGAGCCGCCGTGCCGCCAGCACCATGCGCACCCAGATAGCCATCGCCTTAAGCCCACGTACGTCGAGCGCCTCCCGCACCACCGTCATCTCGTCGTCGCGCTCGTCGGTTCCCGTAAACGACCCGTCAAAGAGCTCCACCAGCATGTTATCGGCCCGTATAACAATCCCCGCGATGTCGAGCTCACAGTCGTAGGCCTTGCTCGTTTTGAGCTGCTGTAGAACGCCGCCGTCATCTCCCCGCTCGGTCAGGCAGCGCTTGACCTCGATATGCGCGGACAACATATCGAGTGCGGTATGGGATGTCTCGATTTCTGGCACGGTCAGGTTCGTAGGAAGCCCAAGCCCGTTGTCCCCATAGCAAACAGCCGTCAGTGTCTGGGCCACCCTCCATGAAACAGGGTCTATTTCGCAGGCCGCCCGTTCGCCCCCGCGCTCGATGACCGATGCCATATAGCGAGCGAGCTTTGTATTGGACACGCTGACCGCTGCCAGATATACGCCAAGCGCCTCGGCAGGCGTTGGCTCTGGAGCCGGATCCTCGGCATCGATCGTGCCCAGCGCTGCTCGGCAGATATCGGCCCCGTGCCCCGTCAGAGCCAGATCGACCCCATACTGCCCAGCAAGTTCAAGGACCGCATCACGGTCCAAAAAGGCGTCCGCCAGGCCCATCGCCGCATCGCATCGGCCCGCCTTAAGCAAAATCCGGGCCGCCCTCGGAACAAGTTCGGGGCGAACCTCGGCCACCAACTTACGCAAGCGCAAGCGTCCGTTATCCTCCGTGCCCAGACACGTAAAACTCCGCTCGGCGGGGTCCAAGCCAAAGATCGGGTAGTCGCGTACGAAGTAGGACTGGTCGACCATCGATAGCCTCACCCCGCAAGCCTCGAGTTCTGCGATATTGCCCTCGCCCATCAAAATCATGAGACATGCCACGCAAAACAGTGCATTATTGTCGAGCGAAGCCAGGTCGACAAGTGCCGCGCCATATACGTTGACAATCTCGTTTTCGAGCAGACCGGCTACGTCGCCTTGGCCATACAGACCCGTCTGCAATGCCGAAACGAGCTCGGGCACGCCCTGCGTGAGCTGATAAAAGTCGAGCGATGTGCTGATCGAAAACGCCGATGCCCACGCCGAATACTCATAGGCATGTACCTTGAGCATCTGCGCATTGATCTTAACCGAATCGCCCAGCCCATGAATCAGTTGACGATTTGAAGGACGGCAGGAGATAAAGACCCCTACCCCCATAGCGCGCAGGCCGCGAATCCTGTCGATAAGGTCTTCGGTATCGTGCTGATCGAGGTTTGGCACATTATCAATCGCGATAAGGGAGTGCGGTTTGTCTTTGAGTTCTTCGGTAACCACCTCGAGCTGCATAAACACCTCGCGCCCAGTGGCGCGATCGGCCTCGATAATCCGCACGGGGCCTCGCGTCGGGTCGCATTTAACCTCATGGGTGTACTGCAGCAGCACCGAAGTCTTCCCAAACCCGTCGGGCGCATAAAGAACCACGATGCCGGCCTTTCGGCCCTTGGCGAGAAGCTCATTCATCAAGCGTTCGCGTCGCACCATATAGCCTCCGCCCAGCGGCATCAGCTCGAGGTCGTCTATACTGCCCAAATCGTTTACCATGCCCGCTCCTCAACTCGACCGTATGGACACTGTAGCCGCAAGACCATACAAGCCGCGCTATGAATAGAGCGACCTTGTATTTTAGGTTGTCTTTTGGTACGCAAGCGGCAAGTTTTTGTACAGCGAGGGCCGATTCTTATTAATCCCCCGACTAATCGGTCTTTAAGCAGGTAAATGAGCTTGTCAGCTTGTCCCATCTAAGCGGCAGTGTAACGCAAATGAACAAGGTTCAGCCATGTCATTCAACTCGCCTAGCACCCGCTACCGTCTACGACCTTTTAGTGGCATTTTTGCATAGAATCTGGTATGGAATGAATCAAGCTGTTTGACATCCGGCATTCGCCAAGCTTGCGGCAAGATTTTGGTCAAGCGGGCGGAAAGGGATAGCAAAAAGGCCCCCGCAAAGCGGAGGCCTTAGGCAAGGCTATGTCGAGGTGCAGGATTCGCGCTACTCGCAGAGCGAAAGGGCGGCCTCGTCGGCAACGACAACGCAGTTGGTGTGCAGCTGCAGGATCGAAGCCGGGCACGCGGGCGTAACCGGGCCATAGCACATGTCATGCACGGCCTGAGCCTTGGCCTCGCCGTTGGCGACGACCAGGATCATGCGGGCATACATGATGGTCTGGGTGCCCATGGTGTAGGCCTGACGGGGAACGTCGTCGATGCTGTCGAACAGGCGGCTGTTGGCCTGAATGGTGCTCTCGGTGAGGTCGACGCAGTGCGTGCCCTTGGAGAAGTGGTCATCGGGCTCGTTGAAGCCGATGTGGCCGTTGTTGCCAATGCCGAGCAGCTGCAGATCCGGGTAACCGGCGGCGGCGACGATCTTGTCGTACTCAGAGCAGGCAGCGGCGGCGTCGGGGTTGGAACCGTCGGGCACATGCGTGTTGTTCAGGTCGATGTTGATGTGATCGAAGAAGTTCTCACGCATAAAGTAGTGATAGCTCTGGGGATCGTCGTGCGAAAGGCCGCGATACTCGTCCAGGTTGTAGGTGCTGACCTCGGCAAAGTCGACGTCGCCCTTCTCGTACCAAGCAGCGAGCTGCTTGTAGGCACCGATCGGGGTGGAGCCGGTGGCAAGGCCCAGCACGCAGTCGGGCTTGAGAATAACCTGCGCCGAGATGATATTGGCTGCCTTGCGGCTCATATCCTCGTAGTCTTTAGCTTTAATGATCTTCATTACGCGTCCTTTCTCGTACAAGAGAGGCAAGGCTCCCCTTACAAGCACTTGCCCGCGGCCCGCGTCGGCCGCAACCAACGTGTGCGGCCACCAGGGCGAGGTCGCGTAATGTATGTGTCTCGTGTCTAGCCGCGTCGAGGCCCCTGCCCGTCCACGGTGACCCAAAGCCGTTTAGCTTCGGACAAATCCCATCTTGCCACGGAGGGCGCCCTCTTTCAAGGGCGCCCTCCATAAACGTGTTTGAATTGTAGGCTAATGGCCACGTGCACTTGCTAGCGCTCGCGAGCAACGATGAGCTGGTCCATCTCTTCGACATGCGCACCAACGGAGCCCTTGATACTCGAGAACTCAACGGAGTTGCACACCAAGATGGGAACCGTCACATCGTAGCCCTCGGCAGCAATTGCCTCGCGATCGAACTCGATGAGCACGTCACCCTTATGGACGACATCGCCCACCTGTGCATGCACGCTAAAATGCTTACCCTCAAGCTGAACAGTGTCCAAACCAACGTGGATGAGCACGTCTAGGCCATCGACCGTGTTGAGCGCAACGGCGTGACCCGTGGGAAAAATGGCCTCGACCTTGGCGTCTGCCGGCGCAATCACACGCGTGCCGGTAGGCTGAATCGCCACGCCCTGGCCCAAAAGGCCGGTGGCAAATGTCTGGTCATTGACCTCGGACAACGGAATGACGTCGCCCGAGATGGGAGCATCCAGCGTAAGAACTCGTCCACGCATACCAAAAGACCTTAGGACTTTAGTGAACATGCTCCCCCTCGGACATACCAATCAATCAAAATAGCTTTAACAGTTTACCACTTGGCACCCGTTTTTGACCATTAGGGAAGTTCGCGCTTGACAACCTCGACGATGTCGTCGACAACACGCTGAGTGAGCTCGTGCGTCTCCGCCTCGGCCATAACACGGACCAGCGGCTCGGTACCGCTCGGGCGCACCAGAATGCGGCCGCGGCCGTCAAGCTCCTTCTCGGCGGCAGCGACGGCATCCCAGATGGGCTGGCAATCGTCCAGGCCGGCCTTGTTGTCGGAATGCACGTTGACGAGTACCTGCGGGTACTTCTTCATGATGCCGGCAAGATCAGTGAGGGTACGACCGGTGCGCTTGAGCACGGCCAGCAGCTGCAGAGCCGTCACCAGGCCGTCACCGGTGGTGTTGTGCTCCAGGAAGATGATGTGGCCGGACTGTTCGCCGCCGATGACGGCGCCATCCGCGAGCATGCGCTCCAAAACGTAGCGGTCCCCCACGGCGGTCTGAACCATCTCGAAGCCCTGCTCCTTCATAGCGATGGAGAAGCCCAGGTTGCACATGACGGTCGAGACGATCTCGGAGTTGGCGAGCTTGCCGCGGGCGGCGAGATCGGAGCCGCAGATAGCCAGGATGTAGTCACCGTCGATCTCATTGCCCTCGCTGTCCACGAACAGCACGCGATCGGCGTCGCCGTCGTGGGCCAGGCCGATATCGGCGTGGGTGCGCAGCACGAGCTCGCGCAGGGGCTCGAGGTGCGTAGAGCCGCATTCAACGTTAATGTCAGTGCCACAGTAATCGGTGTTGATGGCATGGACCGTGGCACCCAGGCGCTGCAGCGCAGCGGGCGTGGTCTGGCAAGAAGCGCCATGGCCGCAGTCGACGGCAACGACCAGGCCATCGAGCCTCAGACCATCAAGCGTATCGATGGCGTGGTCGACGTATGCCTTGCGAGCGTCCTTCATCTTGATAATGTGGCCCACGCCGGCGCCAGTCGGCAGCGTATCGGCAGCCATGGCTTCCTCGGACATGACCCAGGCGCTGATCTCTTCCTCGACAGCATCGGGAAGCTTCATACCCTTGCGGCTAAAGAACTTGATGCCGTTGAACTCCGGCGGATTGTGCGAAGCGGAGATGACGATGCCGCCGTCGAGCTCATTTTGGACGGTGAGCAGCGCCACGGCGGGCGTGGGGATGACGCCGCAGCAGTGCGGACGGCCACCCTCGGCCATGATGCCGGCAGTCAGAGCGCTCTCGAGCATAGTGCCCGAAAGACGCGTGTCGCGGCCGACGCAGATATCCGGACCAAGAAACTTGGTCGCCGCGCGGCCCAGGCGAAACGCAAGGTCGCACGAGAGGTCGGCATTGGCGACGCCACGGACGCCGTCGGTACCGAAGATGTTCTGGGGCATAGGATCGCTCCTTCCCTAGCAGGCGATATGCAACCGCCCACCCTAGTCGAAAAGAAAAGCGGGACCCACCGAGCAGTCGGTAGGCCCCGCTTGTACATTGTATCTCGTAAGGAGATAAAACCTTAGCGCTTGGAGAACTGGGGAGCGCGGCGGGCCTTCTTGAGGCCGTACTTCTTGCGCTCGACCACGCGAGCATCGCGCGTAAGGAAACCGGCCTTCTTGAGGTCAGCACGGTAATCGCCAGCGTTCAGAAGAGCACGAGCGATGCCCAGGCGCAGAGCGCCGGACTGACCGGAGATGCCGCCGCCATCGCACAGAGCGATAACGTCGAACTGACCGGCGGTGTCGGTCACCTTGAAGGGAGCAAGGGCGTTCTCAACGAGCTGATGACGGCCGAAATACTGCTCGGCGTCACGCTTGTTGATGGTCACCTTGCCGGTGCCGGGGACGAGACGGACGCGGGCGACGGCGTTCTTACGACGGCCGGTACCCTGGTAGACAACGGTGTTCTCAGCCATCTTTAAGCCTCCAGCTCAATCTTCGTGGGGTTCTGGGCAGCGTGCGGATGCTCGGCACCAGCGTAGACCTTAAGCTTGGTCATCTGGGCACGGCCGAGGGTGGTCTTGGGCAGCATGCCGCGAACGGCGCGCTCGATGACCTTCTCCGGGTGCTTCTCCATAGCCTGGCGGAAGCTCTCAGCCTTGAGGCCGCCGTTGTAGCCGCTGTGGCGATAATAGGTCTTCGTGTCGGCCTTGTTGCCGGTAAGCTGGACCTTATCGGCGTTGATGACGACAACGAAGTCGCCGCAGTCGCTGTTGGGCGTGAACTGGGGCTTGTTCTTACCGCGCAGGATCATTGCGATCTGGGTGGCAAGACGGCCCAGGACAGCACCATCGGCGTCGACGAGAACCCAGTTGCGCTGGACCTCGCCCTGCTTGGCGTAGTGAGTCGATTTCGAAATCACTTAGACTCCTCCATGTACAGTACGTGTTGTTACAGAGATTCACGGGGCTCTGCAAGTAACCCGTCCATATTACCCCGCTCGCCGCCCGAGTCAACAGGTATTTTGGCTCCGACCAGAGTTTCTGCACATGTCATCCATGGGTCATGACGTCGCGACACTAGCGCTCGACAAATGCCTCGATATCACTCAGTAGGCGCTTTGCCTCCTGGCGGCCCTGAATATAGAGGTCGAGGAGCTTTGCCGGATCATGCTCAACGTGACCGACCTCGACCGGCTTTTGTGGAGCAACGACCAGCGCGCGGCCCTCGCGCTCATACTTCCACAGATGCATGCGCTGGATGTTATAGCGGTCGTGGCGCGTCTCGATAGCCTCAAGCAGGTAGGGGTAGTCGGCATAGCGAGCGCGTGCGGCGGGCATAAACTCGTAGGGCTTTTTCTCGTACGAGCGATCCTGCGTGACAATGACGACTGCACGGTCGAAGCCGGCCTCCTCCAGCACGTGCTCGATGGGGACCGAATCGGCTACGCCGCCGTCGACGTATTTGTGCCCATCGATCTCGACCGGCGGCGTCACCAGCGGCAGCGACGTCGAGGCGCGCACGGCATCGAGGTCGAGCACGGCGCTTTTGACCGGCAGGTATGCAGCGGTTCCAAAGAGCATGTCCGTCGCGACGGCGTACATCTTGGTGGGGCTCGCGTCGAACGCTTCGTTGTCAAAGGGATCCAGGCGGTCCTGGACATCGTTGAAGATAAAATCGTAACCCACGATGGAGCCCGTGGACGCAAACGATGCGGCGCCCATGAAGCGGTTGTCATTGCAGAAAGCCAGGTTGATGCGGTTGGCACGGCCGATCTGATGCGACTTGTAGTTCACGCCGTTGAGAGCGCCGGCCGATACGCCATATACCGCCGGAATCTCGACGCCGGCCTCCATGAGAACGTCGAGTACGCCTGCGGTAAATTGCCCGCGGAAGCTGCCGCCCTCCAAAACGAGCGCGACCTTGCCGGCGTTCTTTGCCTTATCTTCTGCAGTCATATTGACCTCCTGCGATTGCGTTTTGGCTTTCTTCTACCCAGTTTTGGAATGGAGGGCGCATGGGTTTTGGAGTTGAGGGGGCGGCTGGCGGAAAGCACGTCCCGTTCTGAGGGGCGATTCCGGGATGCGCTTTCCGCCTGGGTTGCCATGGGGAAAGCATGTCCCACTCTACGGCTCGATTCCGGGTCGCAGCTTCCACTTGAGGCGTCATCCGGAAAATGTATCCCATTCCGAGCTTAGATTCCGGGATGCGGTTTCCGCCTGGGCAGTCATTGGGAAAACGCGTCCCACTCTGCGTCACTGAGGCGTTTTCTTTACGCCCGCGCCCTGCATAGAGTTCGATTCTCCGCGGTACGGGGGATCCGTTGATGCTGGGCGAGGCCAGCTGAAATTCGATAAACATCGCATCTATATTGGGCTGAAGCTTTGCGCGAAGAATCCGCGTATTTGCTGCACCGGCTTCGGCCGGCTGCCGCCGCCCTCGCCCGCGGGCTACAAACGCTTCGCGTTTGCTTAACGCCCGCGCCCTGCACAGAGTTCGATTCTCCGCGGTACGGACTAGAAATAAAAAGACAGGCAGATACGAATATCTACCTGCCTGTTACTTATGGTGGAGGCGCGGAGAATCGAACTCCGGTCCACGAAAGCCCCCTGATTGGCATCTCCAAGCTCAGTCGCTGGTTTAGTCTCGGACGCCTTGCGCGCAGCGACACGCTCGCGACGTCCTAACCGGTTCGGTCTTAGCCCGCGCCATACCGATTACGTGCGCAGGAGCATTCCCCTAAGATGACGTCGCGCCGGTGTCGGGGAAATCACCGGGTTGACGCGCCGCCATAAATTAAGCAGCGAGAGCCATAGGCTCAAAAGAAGAGTTGTTGTCAATTCAATTTGACGGTACCCCTGTTTAACGAGGCGAGGAGACCTCGGCTTGCTTCCTCTCTCAGAGCTATCGTGTCGAAACCAGTCGCCCCCGAATGTCGGGAAAGTCTGGATGGCATTGGGCACGCAAGCACCCAACACCCGTCGACTTTTCAAGGAGCATGCAGGGCGAGCCCCGCTTGTGGAGTGTTATCTTACCACGTTCTGAAAGCGGACAGCTGTTCTATGCACGAGCTGTGAAGACCCCAATGTGCGCCGCACTTCGCACTTTTGCCACCGATCGCGTAACGTATATTTTCGCCAAGCAAAATTGACCCGTCGAAAGGACCGTTATGGATACCAAGCAGCAACTCGTCAATGCCCTCGCAGGCCTGGGCTCAACCATTACCGAAGCTATGGATGTCATCGAAGGCTTTGTCCCCTGCGGACATCCCGCCCTCACGGTTTCGAACGCACTCGTCGCGCTGGACGCTAACGATGATGTGGCTCTCGCCCAGCAGCTTGAGACCGTCGAGGGCTTTATCGACCACGTGAGTGAGAACCGCGGCGTGGCCGCCTACCACGGCATCGAGGTCGAACTCGCGGGTCCCAAAGCCGATCTGCTCGCAGCAATCCGCGAGGTAGGCGCCCTTATGCAGACCGCAGGCGTCAAGAACACCCAGGTCAACGAGTGGGTCTACCGCAGTCTGGCAGCACTCGACAGCTCCGACGAAAAGGCAGCCGAGCAGCTCGCAGAAAGTCCCGCCATTAAGGCCGAGCTTTTGTAAATAGAAGGCGCGGGTCCCTTGGCGCATCGTCGTCCAAGAGGCCCGCAAACAGTTCGCGTCAACCGATAGCCGCGCCGCCGCGTTCGGCCAAAGCCAGAATCGGCATCATTTGGCGCGGGGTCTTTGCTGCAAGATCGGCATGTTCGAGCAGCTTGCGATCGTTGGTCACCAAGTAATCGACCTGCGCGCGCTTGCACGCGGCGAGCACCAAGTTGTCCTCGTAATCGCGATGGAGCGCTAAGTATTTGTCGGCCAGCCAAAGGTCCAACGCTTCTGCACCCACGGCCGTGGCGTTTTCGGTCATGTTCCGAACAAACGCCAACGCCGCATCGCCAATTGCACGGGCAGATGCCTCGTCGAGCGCTTCCCCACTGGCAAGAACGCTACGCTTCAGCTCGTGTTGGACAACGTACAGCACGTCCTTGGCGATATGCACCGGAAAGAACAGCAATGCCCCCGCCTCCGCCGCCTGCCCAATAAACGCACGCGCGGCAAGCGACTCGGCATGGTCGACGCAAAACGAATCAACCCATACGTTGGCATCCAAACGCAAAAGGCCTGCGCCCGGACGACACCGATGCCGTCTGGGCGCAGGCCAGATAACGTGGGCGAACACGTCTGCTAACGCAGGTACGCCTTTGCGTTGCCCAGGCTGTAGGCGATCGTTGAGCCGTTGTGCAGCAGTGACGACGTCTGCGGAGTGATCATGCCGGTAATACCCAATGCCAACAGCGCCGAGTTGGTGAGCATCACCTTGGAATACGAACTCGTCAGACGGTCGATGAGACCCTGACTCATGCGGCGCAGGCGCACGATCGCGGCCAGATCCGTATCGGTCAGGATGATATCGGCGACTTCCTTGGCGATGTCGCTTCCGCCACCCATGGCCAGGCCCACGTCGGCCAAACCGAGCGCCGGCGAATCGTTGACGCCGTCGCCCACCATGGCAACATGGCGCCCCTCGCTCTTAATGCGTTCCACATAGGCGTACTTGTCCTCGGGCAGCAGTTCGGCCTTAAACTCGTCGACACCCGCCTCGCGCGCAATGCGCTCGGCCGTGCGCTCGGAATCGCCCGTGAGCATAACGACATGCTTGACGCCCAGCGCATGCAGGTCGGCGATGGCCTCACGGACCCCAGGCTTGAGCGGATCTTCGATGCCGAGCACGCCGACGACCTTTCCATCGACCGCCAGATACAGCGGCGACAGGCCCTGCATCTGGGACTCAATGCGCTCCTTGATGTCGGATTCGAGCTGTGCGCCCTCGTCCTCAAATACAAAGTGCGCGGAACCGATGATGGCGCGACGTCCTTCAATGGACGAAGCGATGCCGTGCGCCACGATGTACTCGACAGCGGCATGGCGCTCGCGGTGCTCGAGCTCGCGCTCGCATGCCGCATTGACCACGGCGCGCGCCACCGGATGCGGGAAATGCTCCTCCAGGCAAGCGGAAAGGCGCAGGACCTCATCCTCGCTCCAGCCATCGGTGGTGAGTACGCAGGCAAGACGCGGCTGCGCCTCGGTGAGCGTGCCGGTCTTATCAAAGACAATGGTGTCGGCCTTGGCAAACGACTCAAAGTACTTCGCGCCCTTGACCATGACGCCCATCTTGGCAGCATCGCTCATAGCGGTCATGACGGCAACGGAACCCGTGAGCTTGAGTGCGCACGAGTAGTCGACCATCAGTGCCGCCGAGGTCTTGATGAGGCTGCGGGTAGTAAGCGCAACTAGGCCCGCGAGCAGGAAGTTCCACGGGACGATCTTGTTGGCAAGGTCCTCCATATGCGACTGGCCCTCGGACTTGAGCGAGTCGGCCGTCTGCACGAGCGAGACGATTGAGCGCAGTTTGGTTTGCGCCGTATTGGCGCGCACGCGCACCAAGATGCCGCCGTCTTCCACGACGGTACCGGCGAACACGTCGTCGCCCACGCTGCGCTCGACGGCCAGCGGCTCGCCGGTCAGGGTCGCCTGGTTGACCATAGCGCTCCCCTGCTCGACAACACCGTCGATGCAGATGGACATGCCGGTGCGCACGGCGACCAGATCGCCGGGCTCAAGCTCGGTCGCGGCAACGCTTACCTCGGTGTCGCCGACAACCTTTTGCGCCTTGTCGGGCACATCGAGCAGCGAGTTGATGAGCTCGTTTTCACTCATGGCGCGGGTGTAGTCCTCGAGCAGCTCGCCCACGTTGAGCAGGAACATCGTCTGGCCCGCGGTGTCGACATCACGCTTGACGAACGAAATGCCGATGGCCGAAGCGTCGAGCACGGGAACGGTCAGGCGCGGCTGCGCGAGCTCACGGAGGGCGGCGCGCAAAAAGGTCATGTAACCGGCCACGACAAACACCGCACGCAGGGGCGTGGGCAAAAACCAGCGACGTGCGTAGTGGGCGCCGACAAGTGTGGCAAGATCCATGACGAGCTTGTGCTTGCGCGGCTCGAGTTGTATCACGTAGCCCGTCTTTGCGTCGGCAATGGCCTGAGCGTCGAGCGCACCGACGGCGGCCAGCACGGCATCGCGTCGCGGCTCGTCGTACTCCAGCGCCATCTGGCCAATGCGGCCATACACGCGCACCTTGCGCACGCCGTCGATGTCGCCACCAAGCTTAAGAAGCGCATCGAGATCGCTCTCTGGCACAGGACCCGCCAACTGGAGGCGGGTCCTGCCGGGGATCTCGCTGATAATCGAGAATCTCATAGTTTGTGCCTGGAAGCGCTACTCAGCTGCGTTGTCCGCGGCGGCCTCGCTCTGGGTGATGTAAGCAGCCTCGGCAACCATGTCGTCGACATTAGCCTTGGCCTGCTCGACCATGTCCTGGTAGCCGTTCTTGATGCGCATACCGCACGCAATACCCTGCACGCAGGCATTCTTGACCGGAGCGCTGGTAAGCAGCTTGATGCCGGCCGTGCCAAGCAGAAAACCGCCACCAACAAGCAGGGTGTTAAACGTCGACTTCTTCATGTTGCTTCTCCCTTTTGCCGCATGGGGCGCGGCATGGTGCCTTAGCACCCGAGTTCATCAGTTAGCTCGAGCACGCTTTTGAAATACCTTAATTCTATCTAACTATCTAGGTCAGCCATGGCTAACCTTTTGAAAATTAACGATGCGGAGTAACCGATTGTCAATGTGACAAAGGGACTGTTCCTTTGCCCCTTCTTACAGCTGCCAGGCAGCCGCTTCCTTTTGCAGCGCAACCATGCGGGCGAATTCTCCACCTGCCGCCTTGAGCTGCGCCGGAGTGCCCTGCTCGGCAACCACACCATCCTTGAGTACAACGATCTTATCGGCATTTTCTACCGTGCGCATACGGTGGGCGATCACGATAACCGTCTTACCTGCGAGCAGACGGGAGAGCGCCTGCTGTACCACGGTCTCGTTCTCCACATCCAAGCTCGCCGTCGCCTCGTCCAGCAACACGATCGGCGCGTCTTTGAGCAGCGCACGGGCGATAGAGATGCGCTGGCGCTCACCGCCGGACAGCTTGGAGCCGTTCTCGCCGATCATGGTGTCATAGCCCTGCGGCATGCGGCTCACAAACTCGTCGCAGTTGGCGGCACGCGCGGCAGCAAGCACTTCCTCATCGGTGGAATCGCGACGACCAAGACGGATGTTTCCCATCACCGTGTCGTCAAAGAGCAGCACGTCTTGGAACACAATGGCGTAGTCGCGCAGCAGCACCTCGGGGTCCACGCTCGCAACGTCTACGCCGCCCACGGTGACCGTGCCCGCGGTGGCATCCCAAAAGCGCGCGGCCAGGCGGCTCACCGTGGACTTACCGGAGCCCGAAGGACCGACCAGTGCCGTGACCTCGCCTTCCTTGGCGGTAAAGCTCACATCGGTAAGAACTTTCTCGCCGGCGCTGCCGTCCTCGCCCGCGCCATAGCCAAATGCCACATGATCGAACACCACATCGTGGCCCACGGGCTCAAATTTCTCGCTGCCCCGCGCCACAGGCTCTTCCATGATGGAACGCATGCGCTTGGCAGACGACTCGGCGGCAAACAGCTCGGACATTAACATTAACGCCTGGTCAAAAGGTGCATAGATACGGCTCACCATAAGCAGGAAGGCAAACATCACCAAAAAGTCGACCTGCCCGGAGGCGACCATCGCGGCGCCCGTGACCAACGTGGTGGCAATGCCCAGACGCAGGATAGCAAAGGCGGAGTTAACCAAAAGCCCATTGGCGAGCTCGCCCTTGGTGGTCTCGCGCTCCTCGGCATCGATCACGGCGTTGAGCCCCTCAAGATAATGGGCCTCCTGGTTGGTGGCGCGAATCTCGCGCACGCAGTCGAGCGTCTCCTGGATCGCCTCGGTGACCTTGACCTTCTCGGCGCGCACGCGGTCGAACACCGGGGTCATGGGGCCGCGTGTTATATACAGCACGGCAAAGGCCACGGGAACGCTCCAAAACGCCGCGATCGCCAGCTGCCAGCAAAAGAACAGCGACGCCACGAACACAATGGCGCTTGCGATGACGGCACCCCAAAGCTCTCCCAGCACGGGGCTGTAAGCGTGCTCCATAGTCTGAACGTCGCCCATGATGGTTTCGGTTAGATCGGCCAGATCACGACGGCCGAAAAACGACAACGGCAGTTTGCGCAAGCGCTCGGCAATCCCCATGCGCTGCTTGCCGCACTCCTCGTAAAAGATGCAGTAGGTGTAGTAATACTGCTGCCAGTTAGAGGCAAAGAGCAACACAAAAAAGACCAGGAGGCCGCCCACGATCGGCAGAGCATCCGGCAGGTCAGCCCCGCTGGCGAGATGCTCGACAAAGCCGGCCATAACCAGGAATAAAAAGCCCATGCCGGCCATGGTAATGAGATTGGTGAGCGTGGTCCAGAAAATGCCGCGTTTTACGCCGGCGACGCCTTTATCGGATAGGAAATACTTCTTTTGGAATGAGGCGAACATTTAGGCCTCGCCTCCCTTCGCCACGGCGACATCCGCGGCAGCAGTGATTTTCCAGCTCGCGGCCTGTTCGTATTCGGCCCACATCTTGGCATACAGACCCTCTTGGGACAGCAACTCGGCATGGGTACCCGACTCCTGCACGCTGCCCTGGTTGAGCACCACGATTTGATCTGCGCCCACTACAGTCGAGAGTCGGTGCGCAATCATAATGACCGTGCGACCCGCCGCCAGCTTGCTAAAGGCGCGCTGGATGAGTGCCTCGTTCTCGGGATCCGCAAACGCCGTGGCCTCATCGAGCACCACGATAGGCGCGTCTTTAAGGATCGCGCGGGCAAGTGCCACGCGCTGGACCTCGCCGCCCGAAAGATATGCTCCGCCGGCACCGAGCATGGTATTGATGTCCTGTGGAAGCTTGGCCACAATGTCGTCGCACTGAGCTGCGGAGAGGGCCGCACGCACTTCGTCGTCAGTGGCCGTAGGCTTGGAGGCACGCACGTTATCGGCAAGTGTTTGCCGGAACAGCTGGTTGGTCTGGAACACGAAGGCGACCTGGTCCATAAGCTCGTGCGGATCCATATCGCGAACGTCCACACCGCCTACGAGCACTCGACCTGCGGAAACATCCCAAAAACGAGGAATCAGGCTTGCACAGGTTGACTTACCGCCGCCCGAGGGACCAACCAACGCAAGGGTGCTGCCTGCGGGAACGCTAAAGCTCACATGATCGACGGCAGGCGCTTCGGCACCCTCGTAGGTAAAGCTCACGTCCTCAAAGCGCACATCGCTGCCAGCAGGGTGCTTGGGCAGGGCGGGCACAGAGAGCTGCTTGGAATCCATAACGCTTCGGATGCGCGCCAGCGAATCGGCACTCATCTGAGACGCCTCGCCCACAAACATGAGCTTGGTCATGGCCGTCGGCACCACGGCCGAAAATATCGCGTAAAACGTGAAGTTGACCATAAAGTGCGCGAAGTCCGTCTCGCCCGGCGCCAACAGCAACGCCACGGGCAAAAGAAATGCCACGAGGCCATTGAGCGCGGTAAGGTTGAGCACCTGCGGGCCTCGGCAGAACGTGCCCGCATAGCTTTGCGCCATGTCGGCGTATTCGGCGATCGCATCGTGAAACGCCTTAAAGGAGTAGACCGTCTGCTGGAACACCTTGACCACGGGGATGCCGCGCACGTATTCGGTGCCGGTCTTGTTCATCTTGACCAGCGCGCCCATGTAGGCCTTCATAAACTCGGCGCCCTTGCCGCTCATCATGGTGGCCATGGCGCAAAACGAAACGACGACCGAGATTAAGCATGCCGCGCCCAAACGCCAATCGAGGGCGAAAAGCAGCACGAGCAGGCCCATGACCATGGCGGTGGCGCCGGCGATGTCGGGCAGCATGTGCGCGAGCAGCGTCTCGGTGGAGGCGGCGCATCCGTCTACAACACGACGCAGCTCACCGGTGGCGTGCGTGTCAAAGTAGCCAAGCGGCAGCTTAAGCAGGTGCTCGCTCGTAGTCTTGCGGATATTGGACGCGCAGCGAAACGCGGATAGGTGCGTACACATGAGTCCCACGAAATAAACCACAATGCTCGCCAGGGCAAAGCCCACAGCCCACCAACCATACATCGCGATGTCGGTGGCCTCGCTCCAGTTAGGCGCCACGGCGATAAGGTCTCGCGCAACAAACCAGATACACACGTACGGGCCAAAGCTCAGCAGCTGCGAGAGCGCCGAGAGAGCCATGCCCAAATATGTTAGGAATTTACGGTCGCCGGCATATGCAAGCAGCTCGCCGATGCCGCCGCCTTCCCTTTTTGATCCCTTTGCCATGAGATTCCTTTCTAACGGCTTGAGAGTTAACCGTTAGAAACTTATCATTGGCGTGTTAGCCGAGGCACACAATCGAGCCAGGCGTGGACGTTTCCGCAAAGGAAGGGGACGCTTTTGAAAATGCGGCGGGCAGCAACCGATATAACCGAGCTCTACGCACCGCAATTTGAGCAGTTTGGCCTGCAGCTTTCCGGCAAGGGCGCCGTCTTTACCGGTGAGGTGGCAAACGATCGGGCGCACGGACGCGCATGGATCATGCCCCTTTCCCCCACCTGCATCGTCATGGAGCATTTCATTACCCCGATGCACAACATGCACCTAGCCGAATACACGCCCGAACCGTACGCGTGCGTGAGCGAGGTCAGCGCGCCCACGCTCATATGCATGCCCAAGGCTGGCATAACGCCTGCGAACCTTAAGCCACTGCGCGGGCCGTGGCCGAACAGCGCGGTGTGCAGCTTTATCCAAGATAGCTGCGGCGAGGAGCTAAGTCCGCTGTTTGCAGGGCAGCTTTATCACTCGCGCTCGGTGCTCTTTTTGCCTGGATTTTTTGACGAACTGGAGCACCGCTATCCCACCGAGTTCGCGGGAATCTTCGAGGCGTTTGCCGAGCCATGGCACGAGGAGGCGACGTCTGCCATCTGCCACACGCTGCGTCGGATTAACGAGGAACGCGCCCATACCGTAGGCGGACACGTCTATATGCAAGGCATCGTGGAGACCATGGTCGCGGAGCTCGCCTGTTCGCGCGCGGCCCACAAGCAGGCGCGGCAGGCGGCAGACACACGCGTCAGCATAACCATTGCCGAAGAAGCAACGGCAATGATTGAGCGCGCGCTCGACAAAGGCAGACGTGTGGGTATCAACGAGGTGGCCGAGAGGCTCTACACAAGCCGCTCCAAACTATGCGCCACCTTTAAGGCCCAAACTGGCGAGTCCCTGGGCGCCTACATTCGCAGACGCCGTATAGAGCGAGCATAGGACCTTTTGGCCGATAGCGCGCTCACGATAGCGCAGGTGGCAGAGCGTCTAGGCTACCCTCAGCAGGCCGCCTTCGCCCAAGCCTTCAAGCAACACACCGGCACCACCCCCACCGCCTGGCGCTCCCAACATATATAAAGAATGAAGGCGCCAACGGCGCCCTCATTCACCAAATTCAATCCAGCCCACCTGACCCGAACGGCCGAGTCGTCTGATCGTGGAAGCCCCGAGTCGCCGGGGTGTTTGCTCCAAATGAGTTCCGCATGCAAAGAAGGCCACTAAATGTGGCCTTCGTCTTGCATAGGACTGTTTGAAATTTGGAGGAAATACCCCGGCGACTCGGGGCTTCCCCGGCCTCGCAGCTACGAGAGCGACGCTCTCAGCAATTCGTTGAAGAGCTTCGGGTTGCCCTTGCCGCGGCTCGCCTTCATGCACTGGCCCACCAAAAAGCCGATGACCTTCTGGTTGCCGTCACGATACTGCTGCGCCTGCTCGGCACAGTTTGCCAGCACCTCGTCCACAATCGGCTGCAGCGCGCCGGCATCGCTCACCTGGCGCATACCGCGCTCGTCGACGATCTTGTTGGGGTCGTCGCCGGTCTGGGCCATGGCCTCAAAGACCTCGTGCGCCTGGTTGGAGCTAATGGCATCGGTCGCCAGCAGCTTGGCGAGTGCCGCCACCTGAGCCGGCGCGATGCCGGACTCGGCGAGCGACACGCCTGCGCCCTTAAGGTAGGCGATCATCTCGTTGACCAGCAGGTTTGCGACCGTCTGGGCCTCCTTGCCGGCCATACCGGCAGCGGCGGCCTCAAAGAAGTCGGCAAACTCAGGGTCGCCGGCAATCTGCTCGGCGTCAGCCGTCTTAATGCCAAAGTCGGCCTCAAAACGGACGCGCTTGGCATCGGGCAGCTCGGGAATCTCGCCACGGCAGCGGTCGATGAACTCGTCATCCAAATCGAACGGCGCCAGGTCGGGATCGGGGAACAGACGATAGTCGTCGGCCGTCTCCTTCACACGCATGACCACGGTGCGTTTGCGGCTGGGCTCCCAGTGGCGGGTCTCCTGATAGATGATGCCGCCCTCCTCGAGCACCTCGGCCTGGCGGCAAATCTCGTAGGCAAGGCCGTCGTGCAGGCTCTTAAACGAGTTGAGGTTCTTGAGCTCGGTCTTGGTGCCCAGCTTGGTCTCGCCACGGCGGCGCAGCGACACGTTGCCGTCGCAGCGCATGGAACCCTTCTCCATGGAGCAATCGGAAATGCCCAGCGTCACAAAGATGCGACGGAGCTTCTCCATAAACAGGCGCGCTTCCTCGGGCGTGCGCAGATCGGGCTCAGTCACGAGCTCAATCAAAGGCGTGCCGCAGCGGTTGTAGTCGACGAGCGACTCGGCGGCGGCGGTAATGCGGCCCTCGGCACCGCCCACGTGGACCATCTTGGCGGCGTCCTCCTCCATGTGGATGCGCAGGATGCGAATGGGCACCGTGTAGGAACCGTCCTCGCGACGCTCGGGCATCTGCAGGTTGGACGCGTCATAGCTGGCCAGGTGACCGGCGCGCTGGTTGCCCTCGCGCATGGTCGACGTCATGGACGTGGACAGGCCCTCGGCGTTGGCCGAGGCGCTCGCCAGACTCTGGGCCTCGGCCTCGCCAAACGCGCAGTCGGGGCGCTCGGCGGCGCCGCGACCGGTCACGTCCAGATCAAGATGACCGTACATGGCAAAGGCGACTGGACCCTGCGTGGTCTGGAAGTTCTTGGCCATATCGGGATAGAAGTAGTGCTTGCGGTAGAACATCGAGTGGCGCTGAATCTCGCAGTTGGTGGCGAGACCGGCCTTGACGATGCTCTCGATGGCGCGCTTGTTGGGCACCGGCAGCGCACCGGGCAGGCCCAAGCACACCGGGCACACGTTGGCGTTGGGCTCGTCATCGTGGCTGAGCTTGCAGTTGCAGAACATCTTGGTATCGAGTGCGGTGAGCTCGGTATGGATCTCCAGGCCGATCACGGCCTCCCAATCCTGCAGGACCTCGGAAAGCTCCTTCATTACAGCTCGCCTCCCTTCCCGGCAAAATCGGGCGCTACGGAAAGCGCGGGCGCACCCGTGGCGGCATCGGCAAAGCCGCGCTCCAGGGCGCGGGCAAACGTGAGCAGCTGACGGTCCTTAAAGGCAGGCCCCACCAGCTGGGCAGAAACGGGCAGCTTGCTGTCCTCGCCCAGGCCCAGCGGCACCGAGATACCGCCGTTGCCGCAAATGTTGAGCGAGATGGTGTACAGGTCGGAGAGATACATCTGCGTGGGGTCGCTGATCTCGCCAAACTTAAAGGCCGTGCGCGGCGAGGCGGGCATGAGGATGGTGTCCACCTTGGCATACGCGGCGTCGTAATCCTGCGTGATGAGTGTGCGAGCCTTCTGTGCGGCGTAGTAGTACTTGTCGTACACGCCCGAGCTCAACAGGTAGGCGCCGAGCATCTGACGGCGCTTGGCCTCGGCGCCAAAGCCGTGGGCGCGCGAAAGCGAGCTCTGGTCGGACAGGTTGGCGCAGCCCTCCTCCTGATAGCCGTAGCGAATGCCGTCGAAACGAGCCAAGTTGGAGAACGCCTCGGCCGGGCCGATGACGTAGTAGGCGGCGATGGCGGCGTCCAGGTGCGGCAGGTCGACCTCCACGAGCTCGGCGCCCTGGTTCTGCAGCTCCTGGGCGGCGCGCTGAACAGCGGCCTTGACCTCGGGCGTCAGGCCCTCGGCCTCCATAAACGCGGGGATGATGCCCACGCGTTTACCCTCGATGCTGTCGTTGAGATGCTCGGTAAAGTCGACGGCGCAATCCTGGCTGGTGCAGTCGTACGGATCATGGCCCGCGCCGGTAAGCGCGTTCATGGCCAGCGCGACATCCTCGACCGTGCGGCCAAAGGGGCCCACCTGGTCGAGCGACGAGCCAAAGGCAACCACGCCGTAACGGCTCACAGCGCCATACGTGGGCTTAAAGCCCACCACGCCGCAGAGGCTCGCCGGCTGGCGAATGGAGCCGCCGGTGTCCGAGCCCAGCGAGAGCGCGACCTCGCCCGCGGCGACGGCCGCAGCGGAGCCACCCGAGGAGCCGCCGGGCACGCGCTCGGTATCCCAGGGGTTGTTGGTGCGGTGGAACGCCGAGCTCTCGGTGGAGCTGCCAAAGGCAAACTCGTCCATGTTGGCCTTGCCCATGGGCAGGCAGCCGGCATCGAGCATGCGCTGGACGCAGGTGGCGGTGTAGACGCTCTGGTAGTCCCCGAGCATGCGGGAAGCGCAGGTAGTGCGCGTGCCCACGAGGTTCATGTTGTCCTTGATGGCCAGCGGCACGCCCGCAAGCGGGGGCAGCGGCTTGCCTACGGCACGGTCGGCATCCACGCGCGCAGCAGCCTCGAACGCAAGCTCGGGCGCCACCTGCAGGAATGCCTGAACCCCGCCCTCGCGCGCCTCGATGGCGGCAAGGGAGGCCTGGGCCACCTCGGTAGCGGTAAAGTCGCCGGCGGCAACGCCCGCGGCGATCTGGGCGGCGGTAAGGGAATCGAAGCTCTGCGCCATTACTCGCTCTCCCCCTCTCCCAAAATGGACGGCACGCGGAAGTAGCGGTCGCGCGCGCTGCCGGCGTTTTCGAGCGCAACGTCGAGCGGCAGATCGCGCTCGGGCTCGCGCAGGTCATCGCCCATCACGTTGGACAGGCTTCCGATGGGATGGAACGTGGGCTCCACGTCGGGCAAGTCATATTGCAAGACGGGCTCGAGCATCTGGACGGCGTCGTTCATGTAGGACGTCATCTGGGTGAGCTCGTCATCGGTCAGTGCGATCTTTGCGTACTCGGCGATGCCGCGCACGTCTTTCTCGCTGAGTGCCATAGGCGCTCCCTTCCGCATAACAGATAAACCGCTCTAGTATACAAGGCAACGCCACTTGGAGCAGGTGCTTTACCCAAATGCAGCGAAAACGTAACGAGGACGGCGGATGCGTCCCGGCGGTTATGCAGCAAAATCTGCATCGCCACAATGCAAAACCGTCCCGCCCACAACGAAGACCATCACAACATTCGACGCTTTTCGCCAAAATCGCGATTTTCATCGAATGTTGCGATGGTTCGGGAGTCCCGGCCACCACAAAGGTGCCTGTCCCCTTTGTGGTGGTTCTGAAGAATATCTTATGCCGAGGCCTTGGCCTTGCGACGTTTGCGGACCGCGTGGATCACGATGTCCAGCAGCAACAGCATAACGGCTACGACCACAATGAGCACGGCAAACTCGCGCTTGCCCCAGTGGCGGCCGGCCAGCGACTTTTGCTTGTCGACGTCCTTCTTGCTGTACTTGGTGCGCACGCAATGCACCAGCAGGCGATGGTCGTTCACGCCGTAGGGCGTGCAGGTGACGAGCGTCACCTTGTCGGCGCCGGGCTCGATGGTCAGCGACTCCATCTCCTCGGGCAGCACGACCTCGGAGTCCACCATCTTGTAGGCGAGCGTCTTGTTCATGGTGTGCAGCAGCACCAGGTCGCCGGGCTCCAGCGAGTGGATGTCGTCGAACATGCTCAGGTTGCGCATGCCCGAGTGCGCGGTGAGCACGCAATGCGTCGAGGTGCCGCCCACCGGCAGGCTCGTGCCCTCCAGGTGGCCGACGCCCGCCATGAGGACTTCTTCGCTCGTGCCGTGGTAGATGGGCATGCTCACGTCGGTGGAGGGGATCTCGACCCAGCTCATCATGGGGTCGCGGTCAAAGATGAGCTGCTGAGCGTAGGGCTCGATCTGGTCGGCGGGGAGCTCGGTGGCCTCGCCCGCCAGCTGCTCGTTATAGGAGCGCGCCTGGAGCAGGATGCGTTCGCGCTCCTCGGCAGACAGCGCGTCCACGGTGCTGGAGACCGTGCTGATCTGGTTGAACACGCCCGAGGCCTCGAGCCGGTCCAAGATCCACGGCCAAGTCATAAGGCCCACGCCGATAAGAATGATGACGATGGTGATGAGCCGGTCGGCCCAGCGCGGCAGCCGCTTGCGACGGCGCTTGGGCTTTGGTTGAGGTTTGGGCTGAGGGCTTGAGCCGCCGTTGTCCGCGGCGTTATTGCTCTTCATATGTTTGGCGCCCTGCACCATCGCCGGTCACTCCTTACAGCTCAGGTTGTCTAAACAAATAATAGCCGATTAGCGAGCTTCCGCGCCAGACAACGCCGCTAGACTGCACCGTTCGGGCCACGTAACCCCACTCAACCAATCAAGCCATATGTTGCTTTCATCGTCTCGAGCAACTGCGCCATCGTTACGCCCGCAACCCCGATCTGTTTCAGATTGACGTCGCCCACCTCGCAATCTTTAACAAACGCAAGCATATCGTCCTTCAGTTCTTCGCCCAGGTCTACACCTTCCGACTCGCCAAGCAACTGAGCAAGCCTCAGCGCATCGCGTTTATGCTTTTTTACCTTCTTCGAATCAACGTTCTCCCCCGCTTCCCTTCTGGCTTTTAGGTCGAGATACGCCTTCGCTTTGAACGGGACAATGTATTCCGTACCCAGGACCGAAACGCCGTCTACGGTCCGAATTCCCTGAAGGAACAAGCTGTAGTAAGCATCGTCCAACAAAATTGCCGAAAGACTGCTTATGTTTTCATCAACGTGAATTGGCGCCACATCAATCCCCTCACGACCCTTTAGAAAGTCGGGGCACTTCGCGAAGAGTTCGATCATATGGGGGTAACCCGGCCTCTTGGGCTCTGTAAACCGATAAAAACATGAGCCTTTGCCTTCGCCCCAGCCGCAGCGGTAACCGCCATCACGCACCAAAGTCCATATAGCTTCTGCCGTCTGAGGCAACCGGTCATCGGCGACGATTACCACATCAAAATCGTGAGTCATCCTAAACGGAAGTCCCGCCTCCGCGAGCAAAATGTCGCATGCCGTGCCGCCGATAAGAGCATACGATCCTGCAGCTTCTTGCATATGCTGCTGAAATTCTTGGAGACCCTCTACAGCGCTTCTTGCCATGGATATTCCTTTCCAAACATGCGATCGACTTCGAGCTGAATTCGCTCATCGTCGATTGCCGCCAAAGATAGCGCAAGCGAAATGTCGTCGACACGGGAGGAGCCGGCAAACACGGGTGCATAGCGCCACACTTGAATCATCGCCGTTTCGTTATCCGGCAACTCCCCGTCTGCGACTTCGAGTTCGCTCAGTTGACGCCATGCACTTCTTAAGACGGCCTTTTGTTCCATGCCCGGTGCAGCGAGCATCGAACGCGCGGCGAGCGCCGTCTCCCCGGCGTCAACAAGATAGTCGATCTGCGGCGTCTTCCTTGCAAAAAAGACCTTCGAGACAGGCGAGGAGAGCTCTGCCATGTGCTCGCTGAGCAAAAGATCAACGGCGACAGGGAGCACGACGACACGTCGCTCGCGACGCTCGCGCCTCGCGAGTCCCCTGTCAACAAGCTCGGTTATGGCCTCACTCGCGCGGCTTGCCGAGATCCCAAGCGCACGACAAAGGTCATGGGGGCGATATGGCTCCTGGGCTGCTCCCCAGATTGCGGCAGCCTGTGCGTTGGGTGACATCTTGGTCGCGTGATTGCGAAACCGGACACCGCCCCTCTCCGTGCAGGCCGTGCCCATAAATGGAAGAAAAGCCTGTCTGCCGGGGCAAACAAACGGAATCCCTTGTGCGACCAATGCTTTGCGCTGACGTGCATCGGCATCAGGAAACGAAACGACAACAGGAGTCTCCGCACGCAAGGCTAGCTGACTATAGACCCTCTTAGCCTCGGGAAGCCCGACGCCAGTAGGCAAACTTGCAAGCAAAAACGATAAACCGTTTGCGTCAACAGCGCGGACTTCAATCGCCCGCAGATGCAGCGGCAAGCGTGCGGATCCAGGCCAAGTTCTGGCCTTGGCGGAGAGGCCTAGTGCTTCTTGTAAGTAGATTAGCGCTTCGTTCATTTCCATTGTTTTCGTTCGATTCCAGTTTATATTGGAATTATACATAATTTTCGGAATTAACGAGATACCGTTCGTGCCTAAGCCTATATTTGAGTTTTCAAAATGTCTCGAATCGACTGGGCGATTCGGGATACAATTTCAATAGAAAACGACGCACCCCGCGTAAGTACTTAGGAGCGCGGGCGGCCTAGTTTTCTGGTTTTGTTAAATGCCCGGGATCCGACCCCCGGGCATTCTTATTTGCGCTTGCGGCGCAAATGCCGTCCACCGTCCGCACCGCGCGTGCGCCTACGGACCTTAAACCGAACCTCATACGAGTCAAGAAACGCGATGACGAACGTGCCCACCGCCGCGAGGGCGGCGAGCGCGTTAAGGAATTTCAGCATTTGGGGACCTCCGATCGAGTCGTCGGCCGCCCGCGCACGGGATGCGTCGCATGGGTATTTTACTGCGAGTGTATGCGCCCACAGCTGCTAAACGCAATAATTGCAAACATTTGTTCGATAGTTACAAACACGATTCCTCACCCAGCGGAGCCTGGCCGCATTGTCCGGGTTTGCCCGACGTGTTTGCGTTTTCAAAATGTCCCGGATCGGCGGGGCGATTCGGGATACAATAGCTACAGGAAACGACGCACCCCGCGTAAGTGATCGAAAGCGCGGGCGACCAGTTTCCGGTGTTGTTAAATGCCCGGGCCTCTAACCCCGGGCATTCTTATTTGCGCTTGTTGCGGCGCAACTGCCTTCTACCGTCCGCACCGCGCGTGCGCCTACGGACCTTAAACCGAACCTCATACGAGTCAAGAAACGCGATGACGAACGTGCCCACCGCCGCGAGGGCGGCGAGCGCGTTAAGGAATTTCAGCATTTGGGGACCTCCGATCGAGTCGTCGGCCGCCCGCGCACGGGATGCGTCGCTGAGCCATTTTACTGCGAGCGTATGCACCCACAGCTGGTAAACGCGATTTTGACAAACATTTGTTCGATAGTTACACACACGATTCCTCATCCAGCGGAGCCTGGCCACATTGTCCGGGTTTGCCCGACGTGTTTGCGTTTTCAAAATGTCCCGCATCGGACGGCGGAGGCTGGCTGCGTTGTCCAAAAAACGGGGCAGACTCCAGTACGGAGTCTGCCCCGAAAAGAGGATGGCAAAGCAAGAACGTGGATGAACGAGAAAAGTGTCCGCAAGTCTCATGGCCATCACATCCCACCTGCCAAAGGGATGGGTGAGTGAGCGTTACTCCTGCTCGGACTCCTCAGCCTGCTTACGGCTGCGGATGAGATGAGCCACGCCGATGCACAGCACCGCGCCACCAGCGATCCAAGTGAACGTCACGCCGTTAAGGCCGGTGAGCGGGAGGCCGGAACCCTGCTTGTTTTTGACGATCAAGGCAGCAGTACCGTTGTCCGTGTTAGTCGTGTCAACCTCGACCAAATTGGAACCCCTGGTGCTCGTCTCGACCGTAATCTTGTTTTCTCCCTCTCCCTCTACTTGGTTGAATCCAATGGCTTTGATGGTGAAGGTGAACTCGGGGATGGTGTTATAGCCGGCGAGCGTATGGGTCTCCTTGACGGTGTAGGTGCCGGCATCGAGGCCCTTGACGTTAATCTCGCCGGAGTCGGTGGTCGTGAACTCATAAGCCTCAGTACCGAGGGAGCCATTCTCCTGGACATACATGTCCTTGGATGCAATATCGTCGGGATCAGTGGCACGGATGGTGAACTTTACGCCCTTAAGTATCTTATTCTCATCCGTCGCGTCCTTCTTGACGAGCTTGAGCGCATAGGTGTAGTCGCGCACGGTGTCGGGCACAGACTCACCCCGGGAATCGTGGCCAGGGTTGTTGGAGTAGATGAGCTTGATGGTGTTGGAGTTGCCCGTGCCACCGACAACGACATGCTGGGACTTATTCGGGTCGAGCTTGGCGCTGTACGTGACAACGACCCTTGTATGCTCGCCGACAGTGACGCCGGCCGCCGTGGCGGCAGCCTTAAGATCGTCAAACTTTACGCTCAAGACCGTTCTGCCATTTGAATCGGGATCAGACATGGTCACAGAAGTAGGCGTGATCTGAGTCTCACCAATCACGGCCTTGACAGTGGACTTATCAACAGTCAAACCGGCAGACAGCTCATCGTGGAACTCATAATAGTAGGTGTTGAACGTGTCGACATTGCTTGCAACCGTGCCGGTCAGCTTGTACTGAACGGTCTGACCCATCTGGGAGTCCGCCTTGTACTTCCAGTCGTTGTCCGCACCATCGTCCTTGACCTGCTTCGTCACGGTCGGGATGCTCGTCTTCTCGGTAACGACCACTGCGTTGCCGCCCACGACTGCAAAGATCGGCGAGGTACCGGTCTGCTTCTCATTCGCACTGAGCGAGTCGGTATCGGTCATGAACAGGTAGTAGCCAGCGCTCGTAGTGGTGAAAGCGCGACCGGCGGCAAAGGAATCGCCCGTAGCGGTAACACTCTTCTCTACAGCCAAGGCAATCTTGTTAAGGATGCTGCTCTGCGGCAGACTCGTGGTATCAGTGGTATCAGTGATCTTGGAAAGGTAGTCGGCAACGTCAGAAGCGGTCGAGTCTAAGGTAATCCCTGGGACATTATTATCAACAAGCACCTTCAGGACCGCAGTCTCTGCGTCATCACTCGGCCACTCAATGTTGGACGCAACCTTACCGGACTTTCCGTCAATAACGTCAGCCTTAAAAATCTGATACGCCTTGAACGAAGTGGAGTCATTGTCCACGGACTTGTTAATCGTGAGCGAATAGCTGGGGGCAGCACCCTCCGCAGCAAACGCCATCGTGACTGTCGCCATAACGCCGCCGAAGCTCAGGGCTGCGGTGAGGCCGGCGGTTACTGCCAGGCGTGCGATGTTCTTGGTTGTTTTCATGTTGGGACCTCTTTCTTGGAGGTTGCTTTAATTCTCGTCATCACCAAAAGTCAGCAGGCTCATTTCCCTGCGCTCTAATCGCTACGGAGGCAGTACGCCATTGAGCAGGGGGGGGGGACAATTATTTATCATGGCGACCTCCTCCCCGCTTGATGACGAGCGCGACGACAATAGCCACTACTCCGATGACGGCCAAAGCCGTTACCAACACCAACGTTCTATCTCCCGTCGAGGGCATAAAGCCTCGACTCACTTCGTTACTTGGGGTGTTAAGCACCGACAACTCGACTAAACCCTTCCCGGCATCGGCGGCATCAACTCGCAGAGGGCTTTCGGCCGATACGGTCACCTTAGGCTTGGCGGCCGCCACCTGGTCGACGTCCAGGCCCTCAGCCTTGACCGTCACGGAGCGCGTGCCCTCAAAGGCGGTGTAGCCCTTGGGCGCCTTGAGCTCGCGGACCTCCAGCTTGCCCGAGTCCACGCCCGAGACGGTCACACGGCCGTCCTCGCCCGTGGTGACGGTGGCCTTGCCCTCCGCATCCCACGTGCCGTCGGCCGCCAGCGTGCGGCCGCGGTCGTCGGCGATGCTCAGGACCGCCCCGGCAAGCGGCTTGTCGCCGTCGCTGCCGCGCTTGGTGAGCGCGAGATCCCAAGTGTAGGCGCACGCATCGTCGCTCGGCGTGCGGGTGAAGCCGGCATCGCCGGACTGGTCGGCAAAGGGAGAGCGCGGGTAGCGCAGATAGACCTCGTTGGGGTTGCCCTTCGCGATGCCGCGGTTGCACGCGCTGTTGAGCGGCGCGTTGTACACGGCGACCACGCGGGCGCCCGCGGCGAAGGCGTCGGCCCCGCCGAGCGCGGCGATCAGGTCGCCGGTGCGCACGGTGAAGGTCCCGTCCGCCGCCACCTTGGTGGCGCACTGGGCCGTGATGTCGGTCCAGCCCTGCGCGGGCTCGGTGCCGGCGCGCCCGTCCTTACCGTTCGAGACGGCGTCGAAGGTGCCATCCGCGCCCGCCGCCACGTACACACGCATGCTCGCGGCCACCTTGGAGGGGTCGAGCCCCGCGCTCATGGTGTCGACGAACTGCACCGCGTAGGTGTCATAGGCGGAAAGGCCCGCGGGAACCGTGGCCGAGAGGCGCCAGTACAGGTCGTCGGCGACCGTGGCGTCGGCGGCCTTCTGCCATGCGGCGGTGTTGTCCTCCAGCACGTGCTTGGCGACCTTGGGCGTCGCGGCCTTGGGCTTGACGGTGACGGCGTTGCCGCCCACCAGCGCCATGATCGGCGCGGTGCCGGCCTCGCCCTGGGCGATGGCGTCGTCTCTGGCGACGATGAGCCAGTAGCCGCAGGGCAGCTCGGCCGCCGTGCCCGCGTTAAGGGCCACGGGCACGGCGCCAGAGCTCTGGAGGGAACGAGCGAGCTGTGCGCTCAGCGCGCTCGTAAGGTGGGAATCGGTGTTGAGCCACTCGGCAGCTTCCTGCGCGGTGGTCTGGGAATCGGGCATGCCGGCGCTGTGCAGCACAGGCAGGACAGCGTCGCGCGCGGCGTCGCTTGCCCAAGCGAGGTCGGTAAAGGTCTTGGCGTCGCCGTCGCCGTCGACGACGTTGGCGCTAAAGATCTGGTAGGCGTCGTAGTTGCTCGCCACGGCGCCGCTCACCGTGATGGAACCGGTCGAGGTCGGCGCGGCCTGCGCGGATGCGGGGAACACAACCGCGCAGATGCCGATCAGGAGGGCAAGCAGCGCAAACAAGATCGGGAAGGAGCAAACTTTCTTATTCACGACGCTCACCTCCCTTCGCATTCGCCTTGCGACGAATGTGCATCCAGGCCGCAGCAGCGCAAAGCACCGCCGCGCCGGCAAGGTACGTCAGAGTGACGCCCGACATACCAGAAAGGGGCAAAGAGGTGGAGTAGGTGTTGGTGAAGGTGGGAGTGGACTTGCCGGTGAGGTCGTGGGGCGTGTCAGTGGTCACTTCATTGCCATCACGATCCTGAATCTGCTTGTAGGTCGCAGTGACGTCGATATGGTGGTTAGAGTCGTCAGTCGCGTTAACCGTAATCTGATAGACCGACTTGTCGTACGTATAGTGCGAGAACAGCGAACCGTCGTCTTTCTCGCGCACGTAGTACGTGAAGGTCTTGGAAGCACCACGGCCAGTGGGGCCAGACGCGAGCTGGTCGAGTTGATCGAGTTTGTAATCAATCTTGTCGAAGCTCAGGGTCTGGGACTTGTCGCCGTCGGCAGTGGTGGACTTGCTGCTAACGATATCCGTAAAATCTGTGTCGGTCGCAAGCTGGAGCGTGAACTCCTTCATCTCGCCACCCTCAACGACCTTAGTCGCCATAGGCGTCCAGGAGCCCTTCGAGTCGTACGGAGTGAACTTGTTAGTGAAAGTCGTGGAGTCACCCTCACAGATAATTGGATAATAGTCTCCACTCTTCTGCACCTTGCTCCTCGCTTTCACGTTCTCCCACTTCCCAGACGACTCGCGGAATTCGTACTTGGTTACACCGACGTTTTTAATCGTGTAGTTATGGATGTAAAGATCCTTCAGTTGGCTTGAGTTTTCTTTACTCGGAACAGACATGAGCAAGGTCTTGGTATCTTCGGCCGTCACCACAATCTTATACACGCTGGAGTCGTACGTGATGCCAGAATCACCACCGGGATCTTCGACCAAGTAGTATGTGATTTCGTTACCCGCGCCACTCGATGCGAATTGTTCACCAAGGTCAAACGTAATGCTGCCTTCTGCATCATTTGCTGCTGTTCCAACCTCGGTGCAAACGTCGCGATTGAATGTCGTGCCAGCTGTCGTGCCAGCCAAAGGGTCGTCTGAATCCTTGCGATACACCGTAAAGGAGAACTCCCCATCATTGAGCTTGCGGCCTTCCAGCTTCTTGGTCGCCTTGAGCTTGAGGCTCGGATAGACATACGTGTCCTCAGGCGCGCCCATGTACAGGTCGCCGTTCGACATGATGCCGCCGCCATGGTTCCAGGAATAATTGCCCGTGATAAACGTCGCGCCCGCCTCTAGCGCAGCCTTTCGCGCATTGATCGCCTCGGGGTCTTGAGCCTTAACATTCGAACTCAGGCCGATGCTGTTATATACCTGCACGCCACCGTTAGCGGGGACAGTAATGGCTTTCTGAAGCTCTAAGCTTCCCCGATACTTAGCATCGCCGCCGCCAAGCATTTTGCCAATCACCGCCGCGATCGGAGTCGTATGACCCTCCGCCGCAAGGAAGAAGTCCGCGTGGCCGTTTTCGCGAAACACTTCGGCATTGTAGGCGTCGGAGTCCTGGTCCTTACCGTGACCACCGCCGGAAAGATGGGGGGTGCCGTTATTGCCTGTATTACTCACGGATTCGTAATCGTTCGCGTTTTGCTCATTTCCGGCAGAAGTATTACCGAAAATCGCCGTGCCGTCGGTGCCTGTCACCAAAGTCTTACCCGTCGGGCAAACCGCAACGCCGCCACCGTAGCCACCGGCCTCATTGCTGCTTATATAGGAGTTATAGACAAATAGCCTACCAGCATTAGACGCGACCTTAGAATCGCCCTGGACGAAGATGCCGCCTCCACCCCAGTCAAAGCGAGACATGCAGTGGTTATTAGTGATATAGACTGGATTTGAATTTGACGCTCCTTTTATCATCGCGTCAACCATCTGGCCCACGCGAATGCCGGCACCCTCAGAGCGAAAACTCACGTTAGAGGCAATAGTTCCCCCCGTAATGTTGAGCCATGCCGTTCTCCCCCCTTGGTGTCCGATGTCGGTCACATAGACGCCACCGCCAGCTTCCTCAGAATAGTTGCCCGTAATCTGGCCACCAGAAATGGTGACATGAGTACCGTTTTTAGCGGCAAGTCCAGCACCGCCATGATCGCCATTACCATCGTTACCACAGTAATTGGCATATTTATTGTTAGTAATGTAGCCACCAGAAACAGTAACGCTGCCGCCTTCGGCCATGATGCCGCCGCCGAAACCAACACCAGTAGCAAGCGTGCTGTTGCCGGAGATTACACCATTAGTTATGTTGACCGTGGAGTCTTTAGCATACACACCACCGCCACTAGGAGCACTGTTGCCGGCAATTACGCCACCGGAAACCTCGAGGGTCGAATTACCGTGTATTTCAATTCCGCCGCCCGCACCCGAGCCAGAAGCTCCACACACATAGCCGCCGCGCATGTTGACGGTAGAGCCGTTCTCGGCATAGACCAAGCTGCTAACGCTGCTGCCTTGTTTTTGCGTGATCACGCCGCTCACAAGGTTAAACGTGCCACCCTTGCCGTTGTTGTTATACAGATTGATGAGCTTTAGATTTGCGTTGCCGTCGCACGCCACGATGGCGCCCTTAATATCGACGTTATGTCTGACAAGCGTCTCGATTGTCCCTGTACCACTCGGAGTCGATTTGGTCACGTAGTAGGTAAGATTAGACGGAATGCCACCAACGTAATTTAGCTCGACTTTCTTGCCATAATTATTGGGATTCGGGTTCTGCCCCTGATTAGTCAGCTGTTGGACATCGTTGACCGTCTCAGTCACCGGCGCGGAGTCCTTAATTTCGTCCTTAATTGTAAGTGTTGCGCCGTTAGCAACATCAAATAACGGCATTTCGGTGTTCAAGCACTTGATCTTATAACCGTTTAAGTTCAGCGTTATATTGCTGCCGCTCTTCTCAAGTTTGATTTCACCAGCATAGTCAATATCAGCTGTAAGCTCGAAGCAGGCAGTTTGGTTTTCCCCAACGCCTTGAAGCTTAGCTGACAAATCATCGGCGTTAGTAATGTTAGTAATAGCTGTGGTTGTCTCTTCGCTCTCTGCAGCCTCCTCGGCTGACGCGACAGCGTTAACATCCATCGCATCATTATCTTCCGCCTGCGACTCGTACTTGGACTGCTCCTCCGGCCGAGCATCGTCGTCGCTCGCAGCATCGTCGCTGTTCTGGTTATCGGCGTCTGTGCCGGCATCCCCGTTAGTACTGTTGTCTATACCAGTAGACTCACTTGAGGAACCCCCCCCCATCACAGTTTCCTCGGTAGAAACCGCCTCGGCATCGTTGGCGATGGCCTGCGAGATCGGAGGCATGACGAGCGACAGTACCAGGCTCAACACGGAGGCTCCGCACAAAACGCCTGCCAGTACACGGCGCGTCGCTTTATTACTCTGCTTAGATTTGTCCGAATTCGCTTTCATCGATGTCTCCTCCCCAAGAGACCGCGATCTTGCTCTTTCCCTATCAAACGTATCTGCGCAATCTGTAATTGCGCTCGCTAAGTGATGCAATTATAACGATTGTTTAAACATCTGAGCAGCAAAACCGACATTTTTGTGCAAGTTCCTAATTCTCTTGACAATTGTTTAGATTTGCCTTCGTTTATTCGCTATAAAACATCTGTTTCTACTGGTAATTAAGTTAGTTATCAGTTTTTTAATAGCATTTTATTTATTTGCACAACCTTTTGCTCAAGAGCAAACATCCTGTGAACGGTCGAATAACGACAGTGAGCGGTAGGTCATCAACCGGGAGGAATACCCTACCAAACTGATGAGAATATCTTTAACCCATCGGTGGTTAGAAGCGTAATGTTCAGACAACTAAATTTGAATTTTCGCGCAGATTTTAGGCATCAATTCGCCCAAATCGCCTGAGGCCACCGCAAAGGCGCCTGTCCCCTTTGCGGTGGCTCTCCCCCGGCGCTACAGAAGATGTTCCTCGATAAAGACCGCAATGCCGTCATTGTCGTTGCTGGCGGTTACAAAATCGGCGGCGGCGCGGGTGGCGGCGCTGCCGTTTGCCATGGCAACGCCCACGCCGGCGTCGGCCACCATGCAGGTGTCGTTATCGGCATCGCCAAACACGCAGATGTTCTGGAGCTCCATGTCGTTGAGCTCCGCCACGCGCACAAGGCCGCGAGTCTTGGACACGCGCGGATCCATGAATTCGTAGAGCCGCTGCGTGGTTTGCAGAGCTGCCGCCTTAACAGTGTCATCGGCAAACGTCGACGCCCGCTCAATCACCCGCGGCATTACCTCGGGTGCCATGGTAAACATCACCTTGGGCTGCGGCCCGCGCAAGAACTCGGCAAAATCGACCACCTGGTAGGGCACGCCGTCGACGCGCGACAGGTGCTCGACGCACGCATTGCTCTCGGGCACGTAGAACACGCCGTCTCGGGGGCAGACGGGCGTTGCCGGAAGGTCCGCCATGTGCTTGCAGATGCGCGCGATGGTCTCGCCCGGCAGCGGATAGCTCAGCTCGTTGATGTCGTGCGCACGGTCGATGACCTCGGCGCCACCGCAACCCACGAGCACGTCCACCAGGCCTTCGATGCCCCAGAGCTCGTACATGGCCTCGGTCGCGTGGGCGTCGCGCCCGGTGCACAGGCCAAAGAGCACACCGCGCTCGCGCAGGGCGCGGATCGCCGCCACGGTGCGCGGGGACACCGTGTGCTGGCTCGTGAGCAGTGTGCCGTCGATATCGCAGAACACGGCTTTGATGTGGCTGAAGGTAGTGTCCATGGGGGCCTTTCTGGGTTGTGCGGCGGTGTGGGGTATATTCGCAAACGGCGTACATGGTATACCAAGGCGCAGGCGCGGCCCGTTAAAGCAAAAACCACCACAAAGGTGCCTGGCTCCTTTGTGGTGGAAATGACGTTTGCGGGCCAAACCATCACAACATTCGATGTTTTTCGGCAAAATCGCGATTTTCATCGAATGTTGTGATGGTTTTACTGCCTTGCGGCACGATCAAAATGCCTGCGACCAAACAGCAGCAACGCCGCAGGGACCGCCGTCACGACCATGCCTGCCCCCACGAGTGTCCGTTGTACGCCAAATGTTGCCGCCAGCCACGGGGCAATTGCCAGAGGGGCCACGCCAGCGAACATATTGCCAAAGCCCATGACCGAATTGACGCGACCAAGCTGCTCGAGCGGAGCCGTCGTTTGCACAATGGTGTTGTGGAGCGGGTTGACGACACCCCAAGCAATGCCCAGGGCGATCTGGCCGACGAGGGCCACGCCCACGTACGGCGTCCCCACATAGAGCAGACTTCCCAGGCCCACGGACATGAGCGCCACGAGCAGCGTTTTAAGGTTGACCAGGTGCGGCGGCAAGCGGAGCGCGAGCACGGCACCCAGCACCGCGCCCACGCCCGAGGCCGACGAGAGCCAGCCCATCCACTCAACGCCGACGCGTAGGACATCGCGATAGAAAAACGACTCGAGCGGATCGAAGGCTCCGTAGCCAAAGTTCGAAAGAAAAATGATGCAGAAAAGTAGCGCGAGGACGCTGTTGGTGAAGACTGTCTTGATGCTGGCTGCGAAGGTGGCGCGGGCGGACGTGCTGGGGTTGGAGCTTTGTCCCGCACGCTCCCCTTCCTCTGTCGAATCGGCATCCGCATGCCCGGCGACATGGCTGGTCTGCGGCCTAAAGCCCCAACCGACGACGAACGCCAGCACGGTAAAGAGCATCATAAGCACGAACACCGCACGCGACGACGCAGCCGCCGCGACAAAGCCGCCCAGCGTGGGACCAACGATGATACTCACGTTTGAAAACATGGCGATGGCGGAGTTGATGTCTTTGAGCTCGACAGGATCGTCGGTGAGGTAAGCCGGATAGGATGTGGCGATGGGCTGGGCGAATCCCATCGTAAAGCCCAGAAACACCGCGCCGAGCAGGACGACGCCGGTCGCGCTACCAAAGGCGATGATTGCCGTGCCAGTTGCGAGCGTGCCGACGATGCTCAGCAAGAAATGGCGGCGCGGACCCCATGCGTCGAGCGCAGCGCCGCCCGCAAAGGATCCCAGGATCACGAAAACGTTCATGAACAGGACGGCCAGCGATGTCGCGACGACTGAGGCATCGTCTGCATAGGTGAGCGTTCCGATGACGCCGATAAAGTAGCTGGTCTGAAACCCGGTGTAGATGAGAAAGCGCATCGCTACCAGGCGCTTGGCCTGCATGGACAGCGAAGGTTGAGGTTTTGAGAGAAGAGATGCGAGCATGGAGACTCCTTGTTTCATACGAATACGGGCGGTGGGTATTCGCCACCGTCTGTCAAATCAATCTATCCGCATGAAACATTAAGGACGCATCAGGACCCTTCTCTCCGTTTTTCGCTCAGTATGAACTACTTGGTAGATTGTAAGGCATGTCCCACACATCTACCAAAGTAAAAACCACCACAAAGGTGCCTGGCCCCTTTGTGGTGGAAATGACGTTTGCCCAGATAAAACCTGCCAAAACAAACCTGTCCCTTTTTGGCATGTTATGGCAACGCAGCGAGCCGGTTCCAAGTGCCCCAGGTCGCCCCGAAAGAGGAGCGACGCGTACTTTGGTACGCGAGCGACGGCTTGAGGGACGAGATGGGGTGCTTGGGGCCGGCGCAGCGTCGAGCCTTAAAGATGATCTTGGATAAGATCGCAGATGGCTCGGGCGTCGTTGATGTTGATGGCTCGGGTCGCTAAGCCGGCGTCGAATGCCTGGCGTGCCAGGGCCTCGTTGCAGGCAAGGGCCAGCGTGTGACCGTCGACCAGGTCGAGCGAGCTCTTGCCGCGTAGACGGTCGACACCGGAGCGCGCGACGACGATGTTGTCGAAGCCCTCGGTCTTGTAGCCCTCGATGATCACCACGTCGACATCGTTGTAACGCGACAGCAGCTCGCGCGCGGGCATCTCGTCCTCCTCGCGCGTGTCGGCGTACTCCGCCCAGCGCGTGGCGCAGATGAGGCCCACGTGCTTTGATCCGGCTTGGTGATGGCGCCACGTATCCTTAGCGGGCACGTCGATATCAAAGCCATGATGCCCATGATGCTTGAGCGAACCCACGCGCAGGCCGCGGCGGGTGAGCTCGGCAATGACCTTCTCGACGAGTGTGGTCTTGCCCGAGTTTTGGTAGCCGATAAACGCGATCGCGGGGACGGCCGGTGCCGGAGCTGCGGGCGCGACGGCGGCAGGTGCGCTCGCGGGCGCGGCACCGTCAGCGGCCACGGCCTCAACGACAGCGGCCTGACGCTCTGCGCGATCCCACACGCCCGAGCGGCCGCCTTCCTTGTGCAGCAGGCGCACGTCGACGATCTCCATGCCGCGATCGATGGCCTTGCACATGTCATAGATCGTTAGGCACGCGGCACTCGCGCCGGTCAGAGCCTCCATCTCAATACCCGTCTTACCCGTCACGCCGGCCGTAACCAGTACGTGAAAGCCAACCTGCCCGTCCGCGCGCGCCGGCGCCCAGCCCTCGGGCACGTCCTCGGCCGGCGTCCCCGCCGCAGCGATGGGCGCAATGTCGCACTTGCTCTTGGTAATGAGCAACGGATGGCACATGGGAATGATGTCGCTCGTGCGTTTGATGGCCATAATGCCCGCCACGCGCGCGCAGGCAAGCACGTCGCCCTTTTTGGCGCGGTCCTGCAGCACCATGGCCTGCGTCTCGGGATGCATGAGGATGGTGCCCTCGGCGATGGCGGTGCGATGGGTCTCGGCCTTGTCGGACACGTCAACCATGCGTACCTCGCCCTTGGCGTCCACGTGCGTCAGCTCGTCGCGACGGGCGTCGCGGGCGTCACGGACGGGCTCAGTGGCAGCACTGGCAGTCGGCTGCGCGCCTGTAACGGCATCGCTGGACGCAGCCGTGACTTTGTGGGCAGACATCGCGGCCCTGCGAGCGGCCTTGGTGGCATCGGCGTACCTGCTCTTGGCCATATGATCATCCTCCGATTTGGGACATAAATCGTTGCGTGCCCTCAATTATCGCGTGTTCCTGCGGTTTGTGGGCCACGGCATCGCGCCAAATCGAAAGTACCTGCATATCATCACCACGGCGCAGGGCGTCGCGCACCGAATACTCGGCATCGCTGAACAGGCACGGACGCACGTTTCCGTCGGCCGTCAGGCGCAGACGGTTGCAATTCGCACAAAAATGATTGGACATGGCGCTAATGAAGCCAACCGTTCCCGCCGCGCCCGGAAAGTGCCAATAGCGCGCAGGACCCGCGCCGGCAGGAGCGTCGTTGATGTCGAGCGGCTCGAGCTCGCCCAGTCCCGCCGCGGCGGCCCCGGCATTGATGCGCTCCCGCAGCTCGTCGCTCGGAACGGTATCGCTCGCGTCCCACAGCTCGGGATTGAGCGCGGGCGCGTGCGGGTCCACGGCGCAATGCGAGCTCGTGTGCTCGTCGCCAATGGGCATGTATTCGATAAAGCGCAGGTGGATGGGGCGGTCGAGCGTGAGCCGCGCAAGGGCCGCCACATCTTGGTTGAGCCGGCGCACTACAACGCAGTTGACCTTAACGGGCTCAAAGCCCCAAGCCAGCGCCGCGTCGATGCCAGTCATGGTCTGCTCGAGTCGACCCAGGCGCGTGATCTTTCTAAAGAGCGTAGGATCGAGTGTGTCGAGCGAAATGTTGACGCGGTTAAGCCCGGCATCTTTGAGCTGCGGTGCCAGCTTGGGCAGCAGAGCGCCGTTGGTGGTAAGCGAGATGTCCTCGATCTGCGAAATCGCGCGGATGTCGCGAATGAGCGGGATGATACGGCGGCTGACCAGCGGCTCGCCGCCCGTCAGGCGCACGCGACGAATGCCCTCCCCCGCCACCAAGCGCACAAAGCGGGCGATTTCCTCGGCGCTGAGCAGCTCGTCGTGCGCGCGGGGCGCCACGCCATCGGCCGGCATGCAGTAAATGCAGCGGAAATTGCACTTGTCGGTAACGGCAATGCGCAGGTAGTTGATATCGCGGCCAAAGCCGTCATGTTGCACGTGCCCGTCCACGCAGCCCTCCCCTCACGCTGACCTTTATTCTTCGGGGAATATAGTACCGCACGGGAAGAATGGGTCGACATGCGTACGACACGAAAGACCTTTGCGAGCAAGACCGGCTTCCCAAGCCCATCCTCAGCACAGACCATCACAACATTCGATGCTTTTCCCTTTTTTGGCGAAAAACATCGAATGTTGTGATGGTTTGCCTGCCCGCAGCACCCCGTAGAAGGGCCGAAACGCCCCTAAAGGCCGCCGTCCCAGTGTCGAATCACGAATTCTCGCAGGTCATTCTGACGTTTCTGGAACGCTTCGCTTCGGTCGCACCTGAGGCCCATAGCAAGCGCGACGGCGTTCATCGCCCGGTGCAATTGCAGCTGATGGGCAAACTGAGTCCCGGTGAGGACGATCATCCTAAAGCCCAGCGCGCTCAGCACGGTCATACGCTCCGCATCCGACGCGCTGCGCTGTTTATCAAGATGGTCCGAACCGTTGTATTCAATTCCCGTACCGCTCGCAGGCGCATATACGTCAATCTCGAAATACCCGGCCTTAGCGAGATACTTGAACTCGCTGGGAACATCGACCCGATGGTTGAGCTCGATCTTGGCGTATCCCAGCCCTCCCTGGGAACGTTTTGCTACGACCATGATTGAGGTGGCCGTCTCCATGGGCGATCGCGCGCCATCGTGCACGCGTTTGAGCACGGCGGCCGCGCGTATGGCCCCCTGACGAGATCGGTTCTCATTGCAATAAGCAATCAAATCGGCAACGGTATACCTCTGCCCCATCTCGATATAATCGCCTGTCGACAGATGATTCAAATGGTATCGGGCACAGATTTCGTAGCCATATTCCAGCTGCTCGGGCTCGCTCATCCACGAACCCGCTTGGACAAAGCACATGACCTCATCAACCACTAGAAGGCCCTCCGCCACCTCGATAAGATGGCCTGGGGGTACCGGCGCCCCAAACACGTGGCACCTAAATCCAGCCGGCGTCGAGCGCTCAAAATCGAAGTTAACGAGCGTATCGATATGATCGAGCTCTTCTCGTGGAATACCAAGCGAAACCAGATAGTCGGTAACGATCCCAACTGCCGTCGAAGCCCTCAGCCCCTTGGCATCGAGCCCCAATTTGGGCAGGCCCGCGGTCGGCTCCGCCTCGCTAGCAAGCGAGTCCTCATCGTATAGGCTGCTTGCTCGCGAGAGCGGCTCGGACGGGCGCGCCACGTTGTGGTACATCCAGGCAGTCTTATGGGACAGGACGATCGGCAGGTCCATGAGCCCTCCAATGGAGTCGGATAACCAACCTTATTCCCCTGCCCACGGGTCCGCACACCTGCGTGCGCAAGAAAGCGATTCCACCCGATCGAGTGGCAGAAAAACCATCACAACATTCGATGCTTTTCCCGATTTTGTCAAAAACGTCGAATGTTGTGATGGTTTGAGGCGAGGTGAGGGGGCACGGAGGGGTCAAAGCATCGTATTCGGCAAGGCGCGCCCCCGTATTCATGTGGAAATGCCCGCGGTCGTGACTTTTTCGCCCCGCCGCCAATACAAACCTTGACTCTACAATCGTTGTAGGGTTTTCACTACACTGGTAGCTAAACGAACCAAGCCAGAAAGTGCCCCGCCCATGGAACACGACCTCACACGCGGCAATGTCCTTAAGACCATCGCGGTCTTTGCCCTGCCTTATATGCTCTCGTACTTTTTGCAGATGCTCTACGGCATGGCCGATCTGTACATGATGGGGCAGTTTAGCGGCGCTGCCGGCATCACCGCCGTGGGCAACGGCGCACAGACGCTCTATATCATTACCGTGACACTCGTTGGTCTGGCCATGGGAACGACGGTCATCGTCGGCCACGCCGTGGGCTCGCGCCGCTTCGATCGCGCCGAGACCGCCATCGGCAATACCATCACGCTCTTTATGGGTGTCTCGGTGGTACTGGCCGCTGTCCTGCTCGCGCTTTGCCCGCAGATCGTGGCGCTCATTGGCACTCCCGCCGAAGCCGTCGAAGGCACTGCCGCCTACCTGCGTATCTGCTTTATCGGCATTCCCTTTATCGCCGCGTACAACATTCTTTCGGCCATCTTTCGCGGGCTGGGCGATTCGCGCTCGCCCATGTACGTAATTGGCGTGGCATGCATCATCAACATCGCGCTCGATTTTCTGTTTATCGGCCACATGGGGCTCGGCCCCGTAGGCGCGGCACTCGGCACAGTCATCGCGCAGACGGCGAGCGTGGCTCTCGCGCTCGTGTGGCTCAAGAGCCGCCGTACGCACATTCACCTCAAGCGCAGCGACCTACGCCCCCAGCCCGAGGTGCTCGGCAGCATCCTTAAGATCGGCGTGCCCGTAGCCGTGCAGGACGGCTGCATCCAGGTGGCGTTTATGTTCATCACCGTCATCGCCAACCACCGCGGCCTGGTCGACGCCGCCGCCGTGGGCTTGGTCGAGAAGATGATCAGCTTTTTATTCATTGTCCCGAGCTCCATGGGCGCCACCGTCAGCGCACTCACGGCGCAAAACGCCGGTGCGGGTAAGGGCGACCGCGCACGTCAGGTGCTCAAAGACGCCATGACCATCTCGGTAGTGTACGGCTGCCTGATCACGGTGCTGATGTGGCTGGTGGCGCCGGCGTTTATCGGCTTTTTTGCCAAGGACGCTGCAGTAGTCGCCGCCGGCACCGGCTATATGCGCAGCTACATTTTCGACGCGATTTTTGCCGGCATCCACATTTGCTTTAGCGGCTTTTTCGCTGCATACGGCAAGAGCTACATCGGCTTTGCGCACAACGTGCTGGCGGTGGCGCTCATTCGCGTGCCGGGCGCGTGGCTGCTGTCGAACGCCTATTCCGATACGTTGTTTCCCATGGGCATCGCTTCGCCGTGCGGATCGATTTTGTCGGCAGTCATCTGTGTTGTCGCGTTTACCGTGCTCAACCGGCGCGGGGCTTTTGACAAACTGGTGGCGTAGCGGGGCAACGCGAAATCGCCCTTATCGACGACATCATCAGCGATGATCCGGCAACCTACGTGACGCAGATCACCGTGCCCGTTGCCCCGTCAAAATAAGAACCGCCCGGAAGGCATCGTGCTTCCGGGCGGTTCTTCAATTTGGCTATCGATGCCTTACGCCTGGGGCACCTGACCAGTAGCCAAGATCTGCTCGAGTGCGTCCTCATCCAGTACGGGTACACCCAGCTGCTCGGCCTTGGTGAGCTTGGAGCCCGCTTTGGGGCCGGCGACCAGATAGCTCGTCTTCTTTGAAACACTGCCCGAGACCTTGGCGCCGAGCACCTTGAGCGCCGCGCCCGCCTCGTCGCGTGTGCGGTTGACGAGCGTGCCCGTGAGCACAAAGGTCAGACCCGCGAGCGGTTGAGCGTCGGCGAGCTCGCCGGCCACGCCTGCATCGGCCGCGGCTTGCGCGTGTGCGGCGCCCAAGTCAACCTCGAGCGACAGGCCCGCCTGGCGTAGGCGCTCCAGCACGGCAAGGTTCTCGGGCACAGCCAGGAACTGCTTGACGCTCGCCGCAATCTTGGGGCCGATGCCCTCGCACTCGGCGATGTCCTCTTCGCTCGCCAAGATGAGCTTGTCAATCGACAGGAATCGCTCGGCGATGACCTCGCCCACGCTTTTGCCCACGTGGCGGATGCCTAGGGCAAACAGCACGCGACCGAGTGGCTGGCTCTTGGACTTATTGAGCTCGGCGATGATTTTCTCGGCCGTCTTGAGGCCCACCGGAATGGGATCGCCCTTCTTGACGCCCTTTTTGCTGTTGGAGCTGGCGTACACGCGGCCCGTGTCCAGGCCGGCGATGTCGTCGACCGTGAGCTGGTAGAAGTCCGCGACGTCGTGAATCAGCCCGGCGGCGATCATCTTGTCGACGATCTCGTCGCCCAGGCCGTCGACGTCCATGCAGCCGCGGCTCACCCAGTGGAGCAGGCGCTCCTTGAGCTGTGCGGGGCAGTCGATGGACACGCAGCGGTAGGCCACCTCACCATCCTCGTGAACCACGGGGCTGCCGCACACGGGGCAGATCTCGGGCATGTGCCAGTCGACCGAATCGGCCGGGCGCTTGTCGAGCACCGGCCCCACGACCTCGGGGATTACGTCGCCTGCCTTGTGCACGATGATAGTGTCGCCCTCGCGCACGTTTTTGCGGCGGATCTCGTCGATGTTGTGCAGCGTGGCACGCGCGATGGTAGAACCGGCGACCGTCACCGGGTCGAACTCGGCGACCGGCGTGAGCACACCGGTGCGGCCCACCTGGATGCGAATCTCGCGCAGGACGGTCTGCTTTTCCTCGGGCGGGAACTTAAAGGCAATGGCCCAGCGCGGCGCGCGGGCGGTAAAGCCCAGGTCAAGCTGCTGCTGGAAGCTGTCGACCTTAACGACCACGCCGTCGATGTCGTAGTCGAGGTCGCCGCGGTGCTCGAGGGCCTGAGCGCAGAACTCGTGGACCTCGGCCGGCGTGGCGCAGCGGGCCACGTTGGGGTTGACGCTAAAGCCGGCGCTACGCAGCCAATCGAGGAACTCGCGCTGGCTGTGGACGTGCAGCGGGTCGGTGTCGGCGATGGCGTAGATAAAGGTGGCCAGGTCGCGACGCGCCGTGACCTTGGGATCCTTCTGACGCAGACTGCCGGCGGCAGCGTTGCGCGGGTTGGCGAAGGGGTCGCGGCCCTCGGCATCGGCCTCGTCGTTCAGACGCACAAAGCTGCCTTTGGGCATATAGACCTCGCCGCGTACCTCAATGGTACGCTCGCGGTCGGCGCCCATATGAGCAAGCGCCGGCTCGGACAAGTGCATGGGCACATCCTTGATGGTACGCACGTTGAGCGACACGTCCTCGCCCGTGGTGCCATCGCCGCGCGTGGCCGCGCGCACGAAGGTGCCGTTTTGGTAGGTAAGCGCCACGCCCAGGCCGTCGATCTTAAGTTCGCAGGTATAGGTAACGCTACCGGCACCGAGCGCATCCTCGGTGCGCTGGAGCCACGCGTCGAGTTCGTCCAGATCCATGGCATCGTCCATGGAATACATGCGCGCCATATGCGTGACCGGCGTAAACTGCTCGCTCACGTAGCCGCCCACGCGCTGGGTATAGCTGTCGGGCGTCACCAGGTCGAGGTAGGTAGCCTCGATTTCCTGCAGCTCAACGAGCATTTTATCGAAGGCAGCGTCCGTGATCTCGGGCGCGTCGAGCATGTAGTAGCGATAGGCGTGGTAGTCGAGCTCGTGGCGCAGCTCGGCCGCGCGCGCTGCCGCCTGGGCACGGGCATCGGCCGGTGCGGCGGCATCCGCGCTCGCGGGCGTTTCGGTATCGATGTCCACGCCGTCACCAAACAGGCTCGATTGCTCCATAGCGGCACTCCTTCGCTCGATTTCAAACGGATACTAGAGTACCACCGGTCACGATGGGGCCGAATACCGGTCTCAAACCGCACCGAATCGGCAGCCGCCAGACTGGGGTGGACAGTTAGTTCAGATACGTATAATTCTGCGAGCCTGATCGTGTTCAGACGTCGTCATTCCAGCCAATTTGGCCGCCCCGGGGGCTGCACGACCGGCTCGTCCCCCTTCTAGACTCCCATCCGAACCCCTCCCCCATCCCAAAACGGCTCAAAACGCATACTGAACCGCCTCGGGTTTATACGCATCTGAACTAACTGTCCAGGCTCACCCAGAATCGAGCAACTTCATACACTCCTTTATGTAACTCAATTCATCGCAGTTAATATTTTATATTGTGTTTGCAATATATTTTGGTATTATCAACATGAGGTGATTGAAATGAAGAATCAGTCCAAACGTTTCCTAACCATCCTCGTCCCCCTTGTCCTCATAGCAGCCGCTTTGCTCGGCTTTTTCTGGAAGGACATTCCCTTTTCGAAGGACCTTTCCTTGCGGGGCGAAGTCGTTGCTGTGTATCACCCTTCCGCCAGCGGGGCGAGCGAAGGTCGCTTCGTTATCGCAAGCGAGCAATTCCAATCCGCACCGCTGCACCTCAACTTCAAAATCGATTCAACCATTCCCATTAAGGATCAGGATGGTAAGAAGGCAGAAGTCGGAGCCATCAAAGAAGGCGTCTACGCTGACGTAACCTGCACCGTCAACACCAGCAGCGATCACGATCCCACAAAGCTGCCCGCCCTCATAACGCCAACAGCCATCACGATTACGCAAAAGGAATAGCTCGATGTCAGAAAGGAGTTTAAAAAATAATCACCAGATAGTTAGGAGCCAATAATGAAAAAGGTTGCTTATTTACTCGCCGTCTGCCTTGTTGGGTTATCGTGCATGACCGCGCAGCCCGCCTTCGCAGCAGAAACCCATTCCTCTATCATTTCGCCAGTTGCCGAAAGTCGTTCAATCTACACCGCCGAAACCACTCTCGCCTATTCGAACGGCGTCAGGCTCCATGTTACTTACACCGTTAACGATACCTATGGAACAATAACAGGCATCAAATCCATAAAGAACTGGACCTCCAATTCTCGAGTAAGCAACATCAGCTGGACTTATAGATACGGACTCAGCAACGGAAGCGTCGTCGTAACTGTTACTTACTATTACAACGGCAGTTGGCATTCTGAAGCAAGAACCATCTATGCTTAGGATTTTTTGGCTGCGGCATTGCCGCAGCCTTTTTGGGGTTAATTATGGAAAGCTCAGATAAACGATGCCGTTTTAGCAGTGTGATGTTGCTCGCCACTTTGTCTGTCGCAGCAATCATGGCGGCCTTCTCAGCGTTCAGCGTTGCCAACGAGGCGCGGGAGGTGCTCTTTGCACCCACCCCCCTCTACATTAACGGTGAGTCCATTCCGAGCGCCGTCCTTACCGCGCTTGCCATCCGCGACGTTCTGGCCCTGGCGCTTTCAATAGCATGCCTGATTGTCTACTTGAACTTCTGCCTTGACGTCGTCAGCACTCAGTCGATATTCACGCGAAAACAATGCCGGCCTCTTCTGGTTGTTGGACTTCTGCTGCTCATTTCTTCAATTGTCTCGATTACCTTAGATAACCTGTGTACCGTCCAGCTCCCCAACGACGTCAGTATTACCGCAATTGGCATCTTTGGTTTTAACGCTTGGACACTGGTTCTCGCTTTGTTTGCGCTGTCCCTTTCGGCTATCTTTGAGTACGGGCGGCTCTTGCAGTCGGACGTTGACGCCATTATTTAAAAGGAGGGCAGCATGCCAATCGTCATGAGACTCGATCGCGTCATGGCGGATCGCAAAATGTCCTCTCAAGAACTTGCCGACATTATCGGCATCTCGCCCGTTAACGTTTCGCGCATTAAAACGGGGCGGCTCAAGGGCATTCGCTTTTCGACGTTGACCGCGATGTGCGAGGCACTTCACTGCAAACCTGGCGACATCATCGACTGGATGTCGGACGAAGAGTACATCGAGGCATTTGGAAGCCTTCCCAGCGACGAAGACTAACCAAAATGATCCGTTTTCCTCCGTCCCCAACGGATCAATAGGAAAAGAGGGGCTGTCCCGCGTTGACGGGACAGCCCCTCTGGCTTCGATATGTGCGATACGGCTCGTTAGTAACCCTGGCCGTAACCCTGGCCCTGGCCTTGCTGGCCGAGCAGCTCCTCCAGGTACTGGCGCAGCTGCTCGTCGGTAATACCGCCGTTGCCGGTGTCGGTCGAGCTGTCGTCCTGCTGCTGGTTCTGCAGCTCCTCGTCGGAGCCCAGCTCGACGGTGACCTTCTTCTCCTCCTTGCCGCGCATGAGCGTGATCTCGACCTTCTCGCCCACCTCGTGGCTGCGCAGTGCGATGATCAGGCCATCGGCGCTCGTGATCTCGTCGTCGCCCAGCTTGGTGATGACATCGCCCTCCTGAATGCCAGCCTTGGCGGCGGGACCATCCTCGACGACGCTCGCCACATACGCGCCGCTATCGGTGCTCAGCTTGTTGGTGCGGGCGTTAAGCGCATTGACGCTCGAAAGCGTGGCTCCCAGGTACGGGTGCACCGGCGTCTTACCGTCGATGATCTGGTCGGCAATGTTCTTGGCATAGTTGACCGGAATGGCAAAGCCCACGCCCGAGCTGGAGCCCGAGTAGCTCTCGATAAGCGAATTAATACCCACGAGCTCGCCGTTGTCGTTGACGAGTGCGCCACCGGAGTTACCCGGGTTGATGGCGGCATCGGTCTGGATCATATTGGCGTAGATGGTGTTACCGCTGGTAGAGCTCATGGCCGTGGAACGATAGAGCGCCGACACGATACCCGTGGAGACAGACTGCTCGTTGCCAAACGGCGAACCGATGGCCATGACCCACTCGCCCACGTTGAGCTTGGAGGAATCACCGATCTCAATCGGCGTGAGCTTGGAGGCGTCGGCGTCCTTGAGCTTGATGACGGCTAGGTCGCTCGAGGCGTCGTTGCCCACGAACTCGGCCTCATAGGTGGTGCCGTCATCCATGGTCACCACGTACTGGTCATAGCCATCGACCACGTGGTTGTTGGTGAGGATGTGGCCCTCGGTATCGAGCACAACGCCCGAACCGACGCTGCCCGAGCCGTCCGACTCGTCGGCAGACTGCGAAAGCGAGCCATTCTGGCCGCCGCTCGAAGTGGCGGTAATGGAAACCACGGAGGGCAACGCCTTGGCAGAAACGGCCTCGGCCAGTGTGGTGTCCTCGGAGTCGATCGAGATCTTTTGCGTCGACGAACCCGAAGCACCCGCCGTCACGGCATTCTTTCCGCCGCCAATGTTGAGCGTGCCGCTCATAATGAGCGCAATGACCAGCAGAGCGCCGCAGGCACAGCCGGCGAGTGCCGTAATAAAGATCGGCAGCTTTTTGGTCTTGGTCTTGACCACCGTGTGCTTGTTTACAACCTGCTGGCTGCCCAGCGGCTTTCCGGTCTGCGTGTCGTAGGCCTGCACGTAGGGAATGTTGTTGCCATCGGCAGGCGTCGACTCCACCTGCACGCGCGGCTGCTGCTGAGTCTCGCCGGCGTTGCCCGCATCCTGGGGACGCTGGGAATCGTTCTCGCTCATAGCTGCGATCCTTTCGTCAAATAACCAAAGGCCCGCCAAACATGTGGCGGGCCATCATTGTTCACGTTGAGTTGTACCCCAAGCTGGGCAGTCCCGAGCACTAGATGCCAAGATTTCAGCTTTGCTTAAGTAATGACATGCTTATAGGCCAATTCGTTTTATGCCGTCATGTCTATTCGATATAGCAGTCGATAGCAAAACTATATGTTGAATCGTTAATAAAGTCTGTAATCGTCGCGCCCATACCCGATCCGCACGTCCACTTATCCTTCTCCGCATCGTATGGCGTTGGCCCCCACCCCGTTTCATATGATGCTTCGCTTTCTGTGAAGTAGTTCATCACATATTTATCTTTCTGCATGAGCGCATACCAAGCGTTTGCATACATCACAAGCGGATCGGTTTGGACTATCGAGTACTTTCCGGAACGAATCTCAATTTCTGTTTTATCGTTATAATAAGCGACTGTGAGCTCAATCTTGGCAAGCAGCGGCAACGTTTCATCTGATTCCCTCTGGATTGTTATGACATCACCGGCCATAGCGTCGGCAGACACAGTTTTGCTCTCTGGCGTGAAAATAGTCTCTCTGCTTCTTGTTCGCGTTTTTTCATTGCCATTTTCATCTCTGACCACCGTGTCGACCACGAGCGTCAATCGCTTCTGAGCGTCCGGCAACTCCACGGCTTCTGCCATCCCGGCTCGCATCAAAATAGGAGCCCCCGCCATCAGACCTAAGAACTGCTTTCTATCAATCATTCTTCATTCCCCTTGTCTACTTGATTTGACTTTCTCAGCTGAATGGGGATACAGAACAGTCCCGTCAAGTTCCTTATCTTCCAGAAAAACTAGAATCCATTTATCACCTGCTTTCAACCCTGAGACATATCCGGAACTTGACTTACGGCGCATATCGATTCTCTTACGGCAACCACTTGGCATAAGCGCCTCAAATTGCCCGTTATGAACATCCGATAGAGCGCGCACCTCGACTGCAACAACCGTGTCGTTTTCTCCCCCATTAGTCGCCCTTAACAGAAAGAAGCTCGCTGCGGTGAGCAAAGCAAAGGAAAGCACCAATAGGAGCATTGCCCTTCGAATGAACTTGTCGCCGTTCACGAGTACAATCAACCCTTGCAATATGTGCCATCGTGAGACGTGTAAATTGATACGTCATATGGAAGAAACTGTAGCTGGTTTGTCCATCCATTCCAAACAACAAGCAGGTACTTCTTGGCATTCGAGTATGTGTTATGCATTGCCACGTAGCCCACAACTGCCATTGCGTGCCCGCTGCCATTTGACCGGAGCCTTCCAGAGAAAATACTCAGATTCCCCGAGTCGGTATTCACCCTAAAGGAATCCCATGACGGATACCAAACGAATGACGTCTCAAGCTCCTTGCCTCGTCTTGCACAAAACTCCTTTAAGGCCGGAGCGGGTTTGTCAGGAGAAGTCTTGCCTTGAGTAAAGTACAGACCAGTCGCTTGATCATATTTCTTTTCTTCTTCTTCCCATGTCCCCGACAGCCTCCAAAGCTCCGAGTATAAATCGGACAATTTAAGGCGGTTCAAAGTCACATAGTGACTGCTAACTGCAAACATTGCCGAAACAGCGCAAGCATAAGTCCCCGTTTCTTTGATAACTTCTGTTTGCGTTGGCGTTATTATTCCCGAAACCGTTTTGCTCGCATCAACAACATATCCCTGTTTATACAAATCCTTGGCAGATACAAAAACGTCATCGAAATGTTCCGGCGATCCGCTGCGATTGCCTCCCGAGGACAATTTATTTGGTACTTTTTTTCCACTTGCGTCTAAAACAATGTTTTTATCTAAGTCGGCAACGCCAACAGTTAGCTCGTCAATCTTTAACGCAACGACGTTATCCGAGGATGCGAGGAGTGCAATTTCTTCGCTTGCACTCTCGATAGGTAAAAGAGCGTTCGGAGCCAAGCAGTATTCGCTGATCCACCAAGATCGCTCTGAATCAAATACGACGTAGCCATAGTTAACGTCATCCCGCTTCGCACGAACGATATACCCGATTGATTCCCCATCGGAATTCACCATTTTTACTGGGTCACAAGCGGTCACCGGCTCATCCGATACATCATCAAAGAAAGCCTGCGCTTGCTCCACAGCTATTTGCGGTGTGACACGGACCAAGTCGTCGTCTCCAAAAACCAACCTTGGAGACATCAGGGCGGCAAGCAACACTATGAATCCGACAATCACCTTTCTCGAATAACGCATTTCTTCCTCCATCCGTGTAGTAGGGAGATACGGTAACTAAATGATATTCGCTAGATAGTGTTATACGTTTGATATTGTTTTTACTGACACACTTTTAATCGGTGAAAGGTCTTCTTTTCGCCCTAAACGAGAAAAGGGTACTGGAGAAATCTCCGGTACCCTCACATTGCCCTCTATTTACTTGCTAGTCCTTAAACAGATAGCCCACGCCGCGGACGGTAGTGATGTGTGCCGCGATCTGCGGGCCCACCTTGGAGCGGATGCGTCGAATGTGCACGTCGACGGTGCGCGTGCCGCCGCAGTACTCGAAGCCCCACACGCGGTGCAGCAGCACCTCGCGGCTGTAGGCGCGGTTGGGATGTGTCGCCAAAAAGCTCAGCAGCGAGTACTCCATCAGCGTCAGGTCGATGGGCTCGTTATCGAGCGTCACCTGGTAGGTGGCCAAGTTGATCTCGAGGTTATCGATGTTGAGCACATCGTCGGCGGTGACGGTCTCCTCCTCGCCCATCAGGCGCTGCGCGCGAGCCTTGAGCTCGTTGGGCGTCGCCGTGGGGCATACAAAGTCGGCATGCGCGTGATTGGGCAGGCGCAAGGTACCGAGCGCCTCGTCGTCGACGATCACCAGCATGGGAACGCCGCCGCGGTCGTCGAGCCATTTGGCAATCTGATCGATGCGGTCGCTGCGGATGCCATCGGAATCGAGGATCAGCAGGTCAAAGTCGTGCGCCGCAGTCGGCGAATCAGGGGTTGCCAGGCTCACCTCGACACCCAGGGTGGTCGTCAAGCTGCGGGCAAACTCGTGGAAGCGCGTCGTGCGCGCCATGAACAGGGCACTCTTTTCGGACATATCGGCCTCCAAAGAAATGAGCTCAATCGTACTGGAACAAGCCAGCGCGATTAGGAGTTCGCCAGGTAGTGCTTGATCTCCCACTCGGTGATTGTAGACTCAAACTTATGCCACTCGTCGCGCTTCTTTTTGAGGAAGAAGCTGTGGATGTGCTCGCCGAGGGCATCCTTCATAAACTGCGAGTCCTCAAACACGTCGAGCGCCTCTTTGAGCGAGCGCGGCAGCGGCGTGTAGCCGGCCTCGACCATCTGACGGTCGGTAAGCTTGAGCGTCTCGGCCGTTGCCTCGGGCGGGAGCTCCAGCTTGCGCTCGATACCGTCCAGACCAGCCGCCAGCGTGACGGCGTTGACCAGGTACGGGTTGGCCATGGGGTCGGGACTACGAAGCTCGATGCGCGTGGACAGCTGCTTGCCGGGCTTGTAGACCGGAATGCGGACCATACTCGCGCGGTTGCGCAGGCCCCACGTGGCGTACTGCGGCACGGAGTCGCCACCCGTGGTGATGCGCTTGTACGAGTTGACCGTGGGGTTGGTGATGGCGCTGATCTCGCGCGCGTGCGCCAGAATGCCGGCCATGTAGTGTTTGGCGATATCGGAGAGGTGGTACTTCTCGTCGTCCTCGCCCCAAAAGACGTTGTTGCCGTCGTGGTCGAACAGCGACTGATGCAAAAACATGGCGCTGCCGTCCTCGCCCGCCAACGGCTTGGGCATAAAGGAGGCGTGGCAACCGCTTTCGTAGGCCTGCTGCTTAATGATGAGTTTGGCCGTGGTGATGGCGTCAGACATGCTCAGGGCCTCGGCGTGGCGCAGGCTCATGCCGTGCTGTGAGCGACCGGCGGCGTGGAAGGTGTACTCCACGGGCACGGACATCTTCTCGAGCGTGAGGACCGTGTTGCGGCGCAGGTCGCGCGCGGCGTCGCTCACCGAAAGATCGAAGTAACCCACGTTGTCGAGCGGCTCGGGCGTGTGCTCGTCGGGGAAGTAGTAATACTCCAGCTCGGCACCAACGTTGAGCAGGTAGCCGGCCTTCTCGGCCTTGTGGAACATGCGGCGCAGGGCATCGCGCGGGTCGCCGGCGAAGGGCTTACAATCGGGAGTGCACACATCGCAGAACACGCGGGCGACGCCGTTATGGCTCGGACGCCACGGCAGGATCTGGAAGGTCGAAGCATCGGGGAACGCCAGCATGTCGGCTTCCTCGGGCGTGGCAAAGCCCTCGATGGCGGAGCCGTCAAAGCCAATACCCTCCTCAAAAGCGACCTCGAGGTCCTCGGGGCTAATGGCAAAGTTCTTGAGGCGGCCGAGAATGTCGACAAACCACAGACGCACAAAGCGGATGTCACGCTGCTCTACGGAGCGGAGTACGTAATCGATGTTCTGCTGGTTCATGTCGCTCCCCTTTCTTTCGGGCGGGTTTCGACTGGTCTATATCGCAGATACTATCGCAGAAAAATGTTTCCGCAGGGTTAAAGCGTATCAAGCGCTCAAAAAACGTGTGCGAACAGGCAGTTGCGAACGAGTAGTTAGCGTGAGGTCGAAGCGCGGTGTTCGATGTGGCCGGGGACCTCGATGCGCTTGGGGGCGAGCTTTGCGGCATCGCCCACCGTAGTGGTAACGACGTCGATGCGCTCGGACAGGCGCTCGACTACGCGCCCGGCAATGGTAAGGGTGTCTTGCGCGGCCGTGGTCACACCGCCAAAGAGCACGTGGTTCCAGGGATAGTCGTCAAACGTTGCGATCTTGAGACCCGCCGGCAACGAAGGTCCCAGCTGTGCCAGCGCCTCGGTCAGGCGCAGGAAGACCAGGCCGTTGACGGCAATGAGGCCGAGCTTTTTACCCGCATAGCCGCGGATGGTCTCGTCCAGGCGACTGACACCCGTGGCGCCACCGTCGGCCAGGGTGACGACCTCGCCCGCAAGACCGCGGCGCGAAAGCTCGTCGGCAAAGGCCTCGGCGCGCTCGCGACGCACGGGGCTGTCATCGCTTGCCTCGGTGAGCAGGCACAGGCGCTCGCTGCCAGCAGCGGCCAAGGCGTCTACCAGGCCGGCAACCAGCTCGCGGTTGTTAGAGGTCACCAGATCGATGCCACCGTCGGCAACATCGCGGTCGAGCAGCACGACGGGCAGGCGCCCCGCGGCCGCGGCGATTGCCTTGTCGTTGCCTCCGCAGGTATTGACGACCAGGCCGTCCACGCCGGCATCGATAAGTCTGGTGAGCGACTCTGCCTCCTTGGCGGGGTCGTTGCCGCTAATGGCCGTCATGAGCGAGCAGCCGCGCGCGGCGGCGCTGGCGGAAAGCCCTTCGAGCATGGCGCTGGAGAACGGGTTAGCAATGTCGGCCAAGATCACGCCGATGAGGTTGGTACGCGAGCTGCGCAGATTGCGCGCGGCGGCACGTGGACGATAGCCGGTGCGCTCGATAACTGCCGCGATGCGAGCACGGGTTTCCTCGGTCATCTGCCCGGGGCGGTTGTTGAGATAGCGCGAGACCGTGGCCGGGCTCACGCCCGCCTCGGCGGCAATGTCCTTGATTCTCATCTGCGCCATAGCGCACCCCGTTTCCCAATTGTCGGCAGTCTGAGCCATTTTAGGCATTTTTTTAAAAATCTCGCTTGCAAAACGCTGTAGGTGAGTATACTACAACTCGAAACGAAACCGATTTCGTAAACCGATTTCGGCAAGCGTTGGCACGGAGGTGCAAAGATGTACCCTACCGTCTTGGCACCTCCGTGCCAACGCCATATCAAAGGTGTACGCACGAGTAAGAAGGAGCTGCGCGACCATGGGTAAAACGGTTCTTACCTTCGGCGAGATCATGATGAGGCTCTCGCCCAAAGATCATCTGCGCATTGAGCAGGCGACCGAGTTTGATGTCCGCTACGGCGGCGCCGAAGCCAACACCGCGCTTTCCCTGGCCTACCAGGGTGACAAGGCAGCTTACGTCTCCGTTGTCCCGGCCAACCGTCTGGGCGAGTGCGCCCTGCGTTCGCTGAAGGTCTACGACGTCGATACCTCACGCGTCGTGCGCCAGGGCGACCGTCTTGGCTCCTATGTGTTTGAGGTCGGCGCCTCGCAGCGCGGCAACGGCTGCGTCTACGACCGCAAGTACTCTGCCATCAACATGGCCAAGCGCGACGTCTTTGACTGGGACGAGATCCTCAAGGGTGTCGATGTCTTCTACTTCTCCGGCGTGACGCCCGCCGTCTCCGACGAGATGGCCGCCGCCTGCAAGGATGCCCTCACCGCCTGCCGCGCCAAAGGCATCACCACCGTGTGCGACGTGAACTATCGCGGCAAGATGTGGTCGCCCGAGAAGTCGCAGGCCACCATGAAGGAACTCCTGCCGCTCGTTGACATCTGCATTGCCAACGACGAGGACGCTCCTGCCGGCCTCGGTATGACCTGCGTCTCCGGCTCCCTTGCCCACGGCATCGAGGAGCGCGACACCTACGTCGAGATGGCCCGTCAGATCTGCGCCGAGTACGGTTGCAAGAAGGTCGCCTCGGTCGTCCGCAACATCTCCTGCGTCGAGCGCTCCATCTGGATGGGCATGCTCTATGACGCCGAGAGCGGCGAGCACTGGTTCTCCCCCGCCCACGACGTGCACGTGCTCGAGGGCGTTGCCGCCGGCGACGCTTTCAACGCCGGCCTCGTCCATGCCCTCATCAACGACTTTGACCCGCAAGACGCCGTCAACTACGCGATTGCGGCCTCGATCCTCAAGCTCACCATCAAGGGCGATTCCAACCTGGTGACCGCAGACGAGATCGCAGCCGTGGCATCCGCCGCCGACGGTGGCACCCGCGTCGCGCGCTAAGCCGTCCCCATTCCGCGGGCCGCAGCTTTCCATACCCATACCCCTGCGACCCGCTCCCCGATTCCTCCGGTCGGGCAAAACCACCAGTCCCATTCCGGTTTTGCCTGGCACTTCCTATACGACTGGTCGCGCAGCCGGTTTTGAAATTGCTTGTGACCCCAAGCAGTGCCTCCGATAACCAATCCAAAACCGGCTCATGACCAGCATATTTGGCAATCACGCGCCAGCGCGCGCCGTACATCGAAAGGAACATCATGTTCGATCAGTTCTACACCACGCTTGAGTCCCTGGGCATCGTGCCGGTCGTCGTGCTCGATAAGGTCGAGGACGCCGCACCGCTCGCCCACGCCCTTATGGCAGCTGGCATGAAGTCCGCCGAGGTCACCTTCCGCACCGCCTGCGCCGCCGAGTGCATCGCCGCCATGGCCGAGGCCGAGCCCGAGATGTGCGTCGGCGCTGGCACCGTCCTGACTGTCGAGCAGGTTGAACAGGCCCGCGCCGCCGGTGCCAAGTTCATCGTCTCCCCGGGTTACAACGAAGACGTCGTGAAGCACTGCATCGACATCGACCTGCCCGTGCTGCCCGGCACCGTGACCCCCTCCGAGGTTACCGCCGCCGAGAACCTGGGCCTCAAGGTCACCAAGTTCTTCCCTGCGGCTCAGTATGGTGGCCTGAACACCATCAAGGCCCTCGCCGCTCCGTTTGTCGGTCATCGCTTTATGCCCACCGGCGGCGTGAGCACCGCCAACGTCGAGGAGTACCTGAGCTCCAGCGCCATCATCGCCTGTGGTGGCACCTGGATGGTCAAGCCGGCCCTGTTCGCCGACGGCGACTTCTCCAAGGTCGAGCAGATCGCCCGCGAGGCCATGGACGTCGTCAAGAAGGTCCGCGGCTAGGTTTAGCTCTCTATCGTGAAAGGGGGCGTGTCCTAGACCTCGCCCCCTTTCTTTTAAAGCGGCTCGGAAGCGCGCCGTTTCCGTCACGAACAAGAACCAAAACCGTCTTGTATGCTGATAGAACGTGACGGAAGCGACACGCCCCCGAGCCGCTTTGCTTTCCCGGTCAATCAACCGACTCAACATAATCCAGTCCACCAAAACAGCTGCGGCGTCGTCTGGGGGAATGGACCCTTGCTTCCGGTCTTTTCCTCCAAGCGGCGCCGCAGCCTTTTCATGCCCCGATTGCATCCCCGCACTTGCGGTGAAATACGGACTGCTTACGTCGTCAAAGCCGCAAAACAGTCCCTATTTCACCGCAACTAATTAGGGGAACGGATTAGATGGCCGAGTCTTTGGGCAGCTCAAAGTAGTCGGGATGTAAGGCGATAACCGGGCCCTGTTCCTCGGGCATTAGATGCAAATGCGTCTCTGCCAGATAGCTCGCCGTGTCGGTATCACCCTTCTTAATGGCCTCGAGAATCCGGCGATGCTGCCCACGGATCGGCTCCCAATCCAAATCCTGCGACACCATACGCAGCCAGTTGTATCGCTCAAAATGCGTGTTGACGCTCTTCATCCAATCCCACAACATGTGGCGGCCGGCAATCTCAAAACATGTCTCGTGGAACAGGTTGTCCAGATCAAAAAAGCGACGCGTTTCGCTATGGTCGAGCGACTCGGACTCGGTAAGAATCTGCTCGAGCCGATGCTTTTGCTCGGGCGTGGCGGCAGAGCAGCATTTAATGAGCACGCTTCTCTCGAGTTTCTCGCGCAAGAAACAGGCGTTCTCGGCGCGTTCCATGCTGATTTTTGAGACATAGGTGCCGCTTTTGGGACGCGTTTCCACTAGCTCCTGCTCACGCAGACGCACAAAGGACTCGCGAATGGGCGTGCGCCCGATTCCCGTCTCCTTTTCCAGACCAATCGCCGAAAGACGTGTGCCGGGTTTGAGCTCGGCATAGATGATCTTGGAGCGCAATGCGTTGTATGCCTGATCTTGCAGGCTCTGATAAAGCTGATGTTGTTCCATAAAGCCCTCGGATGAAACTCACGGTTTGTCGAATTTCACCACGTAATACTATCGCATCGACACGCCCCAGCTCCCAATCAGTCTTTTTGGGACGGGGCTCTTTTAGCTACCCTGGCCCGCAGATCGGCCCCCCCTTGCCACAAAAGTGGCCCATCTACTACGTTAACACGGATAGCCTCGGCCATACCAAAAACCGTGAAAACAAAACCGCAGGTAAACAGCTTGTCGATTTTCGAAAAAACCGACTATGGTTGACCCCTGCGGCTTAAACGTAGTAGATAGGCCCTTTTCGTGGCGCAGCACTACTGCACCCCAAATTGGCACCCCGAGCCTGTTATAAGTTGCTGTGAAATACGGACGGTTGATAATCAAGGGTTGATAATCAAGGCGCGCTATATGGCTTGCTATATCTCACTTAACTTTGCTGTACGTCGCTATACTTTGCTATAAATTGACAATAATCGGCCCGTTACCATCCGGGATATAACGGACCCCAAGCCAACGCTGGCTTGGGGTCCGTCTTGTACCATGGCTCTTTTTGACTATGAGCGCTCGTATTTCGTGGCCCGCCCGGATCCCTGCCTTACGATTGCATTCCGTTCAAGCAGAGATTCGAGTGCCGCCAACGTCCGCATGCGGCTCAGCCCCGTCTGTTTTTCAATCTCGCTTCGCGACATAATTCGCCCGCCCGACAAGGCCTTGAGAACCTGGACCTCTTCCTCGGACCCTTCAAAGGCATCGGTAACGGGCAATGTGACGGCCACCATGCCGCCGCGAACATCAAAAATTGGTTGATTGATCGAATCGCGATAGGCACGTCTAATGCGCGCGATTCCCGTACCAAATTTCTCGATGTAATCCAGCTTTAAGAAGGCCTCTGCAACGATGGGGTTTCTGAGCACGGATATCTGCCCATACAGGTATTGTTCCGTCGTCAAACCGGCGGGCAGCGATCCGGGGGAGGTCACAACGACACGATCATCGTACAGGGCAATTTGAACGTTCGCTCGAACGTCCCACGTCCGATGCACCAAAGCGTTTGCAACAGCTTCGCGGAATGCCTCAAGAGGAATTCGATCGGTTTGGACGCGCTCCATCCCTTCGATACGCTCATAACGGTAGTAGCGTGCAAACATAGCCACCGCCCTGTCCACCTGCTCAATTGCGGATACATTTGTCGCCGCCTCGCGATCCAAGATCACATCCTCGGTATCGCCAAAACGGACGCAGTCGATGCCCGGAAAATCATTCTTATCCGCCAAAATCGCCGCAGCGTTGGTATAGCCGTCCTTGCCGAGCAAGCGAAGCGTGCGCATGATATCCGGCGTTAGCTCGGAAATGCCGAGATGTTCAACACACTTATGCTCGAGCGTGTGAAAACTCAAGTCCTGGCGAGCCGACGTGAGCGCGTCGAACGTTACGTTGCTGCCTTCGAGCGTCAGCCTGCCATACTCAAACCGGTCGACCTCCACCGTTGCCGAATCGTTTCGTCTGTAGGCCTTTCCCTTGCTTCGATAGGGTTTGTCCTGCCCCTCATAAACCGTAAGGATTACGGTCCCGTGTTTCTCATCGGGCTCAAGCGAGTAACGGGGCGCGGGATCAAGACTGTCGTTAATCATGTTCTCGATGCGCAGGCATTCTGCAACCGGATCCGCAAGGCCGACAGCCACGCCCTCGTCATCAACGCCAAACTCAATCTTGCCCGTCCCGTAGTTTGCATAGGCGCTCACCGTTTTAAGAAACGTCGGCGTAACGCTTTCCTTGTATTCGACTGTAGGGCTCTCTCTAACAACCATATGCACAACCCCCTCGTTTCGTACTATTCATGACCGTATTATAAGACGAAAACCGTTTGCGTACTGATTTATAGAAGACGAAAACGGCTTTCGTCTTGATTTGCGTACGGAATTAAGACGCATAATTTCGCTTTCGTATGGCTCAATGCCGGGCGCAGACTGTTTTCGTCTGTCAATACGTCTGCAATCCAAACGAAAAGAGCCCCGAGCTCGTATGAACTGCGGGCTCTTTGTGCCGCACATCTATGATCAGCTTAGTGCAAAGTAACCTGGCCCCCATGCACCAAGGGGTTGACTAGAGCTCGCAGGCGACCTTGTAGCCATCGCCGATGGCGTCGCGGATGTTGCCGCACTTGTTGGCATCGCCCAGCACGTGGGTGGCAACACCGGCTGCAGCCAGGTCGTCGGCCAGCTTGGTATTGGGACGATAGCCCATGGCAAGCACCAGCGTATCGGCACCTGTGATGGTGTGGACCTCTCCGTCCTTCTCGTAGCTGATGGTGTCCTCGGTGATCTCGGTCACCTTGGCCTCGGTCAGCACGTGGACACCCTTGGAGAGCATGCGCGTGATGAGCACCGCGCGACCGGCGCCGCCCTCGTTGGCAGCAAGCGTCTTGGTCATCTCGATGACGGTGACATCGCGATTGGCCGGCGACAGGTCGTTGACCAACGGGGCCAGGTAATCGGCCGTCTCGCAGCCAACGGTGCCGCCGCCCACGATGACAATCTTCTTGCCCGGGAAAGCCTTGCCGCCCAGCAGGTCATCAGCCGTCATGACCTGCTTAAAGCCCTGCATAAAGGCCGGGGCGATGGGTTCGGCGCCATAGGCCAGGACAACCTCGTAACCCGCGTAGTCGCGCTGGATGTCCTCGGCGGTCAGCTCGGTACCAAAGACGCATGTGACGCCGGCCTCGGCCAGGCGACGGTACTGATACTTGATCACGCGCGTGAGCTCCTGCTTTGCCGGCGGAACGGCCGCGATGCGCATCTCGCCGCCCGGCTCGTCCTGCTTATCCACGAGCACCACGTTGTGGCCGCGCTTGGCGGCAATGTAGGCTGCCTCCATGCCCGCAGGACCGGCGCCCACAACGAGCACGTTCTTGGCCTCGGCGGCAGGCTCATAGCCGGCCTCGTCGCGCTCCACGTCCGGGTTGACGGTGCAGGAGATGCGCTTGCCAAACATGATGCCGTTCAGGCAGCGCAGGCAGCCGATGCAGGGACGGATCTCGTCGGCGTTGCCGGCAGCCGCCTTGTTGCAGAACTCGGCATCGCACAGATTGGCACGGCCCATCATGCAGATGTCGGCGGCGCCGTCCTCGATCAGTTCCTCGGCAATCCATGCCTCGTTAATGCGGCCGACCGTGGCAACGGGAATGTTGACGTGCTTTTTGATCTCGCGCGAGCAGGCGGCGTGCGAGGCCTGCTGCGTGCCGGCGGCGGGAATCGCAGATCCGCGCTTGATGGTGGTGCCGCCCGACACGTGAATCATGTCGACGCCGGCCTTCTCCAGACGACGTGAGACATAGATCATGTCGTTGAGGGTCAGGCCGCCATCGGTGTACTCATCGCCCGAGATGCGGACGTCGATGATGAAGTCCTTGCCGCAGCGCTCGCGAATCTCGGCGATAACCTCGAGCAAAAAGCGCATGCGAGCGTCGAGCGAGCCGCCATACTCATCGGTACGCTTGTTGTAGAGCGGGGTCAAAAAGCCGCCGAGCATGCCGTGGGCGTGCGCCGCATGAACCTCGACGCCATCGACACCGGCCTTCTGCATACGCACGGCAGCGTCGCCAAACTGATGCGTGAGCTCGTGAATCTCATCGACCGTGATGGGGCGCGGCGCCTCGCGGGCATAGGACGGGCCCACAAAGGACGGAGCGATCAGGCGCGGCGTGCCCGGGATGTTAAAGGCCATGTAGGCGGGGTGGAAGAGCTGCGGCATGATCTTGCAGCCATACTCGTGGACGGCTGCGGCGAGCTTTTCCCAGCCGGGGATAAACGTGTCGTCGTAGCAGCACATGTCACCCGGCAGATAGGTATAGGTGGGCTCGACCGTCACGACCTCGGTGATGATGAGGCCCACGCCGCCCTTGGCGCGGGCGCGGTAATGATCGACCAAGTCGTCAGTCACATAGCCATGATCGGCCAGGTTGGTGGACACCGGCGGCATAAAGACGCGGTTCTTGACCTCGGTCGTACCGACCTTGATCGGGCTAAAGAGCATCGGGTAGGCGGAGGACTCCATGCAGGTTTCCTTTCGATTGAGCCGCTCGGCGGCAGTTACTGACGTACCTATCGTAGCAGTAACTGCGCAGCACCCGACAGATCGCAGATTGCACGGCACTCGTCAACAGGAGAAACAGAGACGTCCCCGTTCACCTTATTTGATACCGCGGCCCAAGTCTTCGGCTATTTTGTCTACGCCCTTAAGTGCGGCGCAGGTCTTTTTGTTGGAGCAATGTCCTGTGCAAACGCCACCTTGAGCGCAGTCGGCGCAGGTGCCCTTGCGATAAATGCGCACGCACACGGCGACAAACGCAATGCCGATAACAGCCAGTACAACAATATCGATAGGTGCCATAGCAAGCCTCCTCTAGTTAACCACCACTTACTTTACCCCATTCTCCACCTGCCAAAAAGGGACAGGTATATTTTGGTCGGTTTTATCTGCGGAAACGCCACATCTCCCTCACCAAAAAGCCCGAGTGTCGCTGGGACACCCGGGCTCGTGGAAAGGGGCTAATCCTTATTCGGACTTAAGCGGAAACTGCGGCGGAAGCAGTGTTGATCTCGTCCTCGTCGGTCCATGCATGCTTGGGCATGGGGCGGAAGATCTGGAAGAGCATCGCAACCAGCAGCACGATGGCTACAATCGTCCAAATACCAAACTGGCCCAACACAAACAGGTTGTAGAACTGGTTGATGAACAGGCCGATCACCCAAGCAAAGGCGCACTCGTAGCCGATGGCAATCGCGGTCCACTTGCCGGAATCCATCTGGTTGCGGATGGTGCCCATGGCTGCGAAGCACGGAGCGCACAGCAGGTTGAAGGCACCAAAGGCCACGCAAGCGCCCATGGTGGGGAACATGCCCGCAAACGCGGTCCACAGGCTCGGGTCGGTCTCGGCGGCGTCGGCAACGGACAGCAGCGAGCCGGCGGTGGCGACGACGTTCTCCTTGGCGACAAGTCCAGAGACAGTCAGCGCGGTGGCCTGCCAGGTGCTAAAGCCGAGCGGGGCGAAGATCCAAGCGACCAGGTTGCCCAGCATGGCGAGCACGGAGTAGTCCATAAACTCCTCAGGGATGCCGTCCATCGCAGGCAGGAAGCCGAAGGAACCGTTGTAGCTACCAAAGTTGGAGAGGAACCAAACCACGACGGTGGACGCGAAGATGACCGTGCCGGCCTTCTTGATAAAGGCCCAGCAGCGCTCCCATACATGCAGCGCCCAAGAGCGGATTGCCGGGAAGTGATAGGCGGGAAGCTCCATAACGAACGGCGTCGGGCGACCGGCGAAGAGCTTGGTCTTCTTGAGCATGAGGCCCGAGGCGATGACGGCAAAGACGCCCAAGAAGTAGAACAGCGGGCTGATCCATGCGGCGGTGGTGGAAGAATCGCCGATGATGGAACCCATGAGCAGAGCGATGATCGGCAGCTTGGCGCCACAGGGAATGAACGTGGTGGTCATGACCGTCATGCGGCGGTCCTTCTCGTTCTCGATGGTCTTGGTGGCCATGACGCCGGGGACGCCGCAGCCCGAGGACACGAGCATGGGGATGAAGGACTTACCGGACAGGCCAAAGCGGCGGAACACGCGGTCCATGATGAAGGCGACGCGGGCCATGTAGCCGCAGTCCTCCAAGAAAGACAGCATCACGAACAGCAGGAACATCTGCGGCACGAAGCCGAAGATGGCGCCCAGACCGCCGACGATACCGTCACAGACCAGCGAATCGACCAGGCCACCGTCCTCGGTGCCGCCCGCCACAAGGGCATCGTGCACCACGGTGGTAATACCCGGAACATAGGGGCCGTACTGTGCCGGGTCGACCGAGTCGGCGGCGTCACCCGCAGCCTCGACAGCTGCGTCGTAGGCGTCGCGGCCCTGGCCGAGCACATACCAACCGTCGGTGCCAAAGAGCTGGTCGTTGGTGAAGTCGGTCACCGTGCCGCCCAGGGTGGAAACGGCGATGTAGTACACGCAGAACATGATGACCACAAAGATCGGCAGGCCCAGGATACGGTTGGTAACCACGCGGTCGATCTTCTCGGAGGCGCTCATCTTGGCCGGAGCTTTGGTCATGCACTCGTCGATAATGTGGGCAATCACGCCATAGCGCTCGCCGGTGATGATGGACTCGGCGTCGTCGTCGCAATCCTGCTCGCACTGGGCGACCAGCTGCTCGACGCGAGCGGCCTTCTCCTTGGTGAGGTTGATGAGCTTGCAGGCGTCCGCGTCGCGCTCAAACAGCTTGACAGCGTAGTAGCGACGCTTGTTGGCGGGAACGCTCGCCGGCAGGTTGTTCTCGATGTGGTCCAGAACGTCCTCGATGGAGGAATCGAACTTGTGCTCCGGCACCTGGCCCTTGGAAGCAGCAGACTTCTTGACCTGCTCGAACAGCTCCTTGATACCCTTGTTTTTAAGGGCCGAGATCATCATGACCGGGCAGCCAAGCTTCTTGGAAAGCTTGTCCGTGTCGATCTTGTCGCCGTTCTTCTCCACGAGGTCGGCCATGTTGAGGGCCACGACCACGGGCAGGCCGGTCTCGATAACCTGAAGCGCCAGGTACAGGTTGCGCTCGAGGTTGGTGGCATCGACCACCTGGACAACGACATCGGGCTCGCCGCTCATGAGGTAGTCGCGCGAGCACTGCTCCTCGGGGCTGTAGGGGGAAAGCGAGTAGATGCCGGGGAGGTCCGTGATGGTAACGTTCTTGTCGCTTAGGAGCTTGGCTTCCTTTTTCTCAACCGTGACACCGGGCCAGTTGCCAACGTAGCCGTTGGCGCCGGTGATCAGGTTGAAAAGCGTGGTCTTGCCGCAGTTGGGGTTACCCGCCAGCGCGACATGGATCTGAGAATCCGCCATTCAATCCTTCTTCCTTGTGTGCCCGCGCTGTCATCTCCGAGCGGGCTGGATATTGTGCTTCAACGTTGCATTGCTAAGTTAGAAAAACCTAACTTTACCTGCAAGAATACATGCCACTGGCCCTTACTGGACCTCGACGACGGCAGCCTCCTCCTTGCGGATGGAAAGCTCGTAGCCGCGCACGTTGATCTCGACCGGATCTCCGAGCGGTGCGACCTTTACGACCTTAAACGACGTGCCCTTGATGAGCCCCAGGTCCATAAGGTGACGGCGCAGTGCACCCTCACCGTGAAGCTTGACGATGGTAGAGCTCTCGCCCACCTTGACGTCACCCAACGTCTTCATGTACTTGTCCCCCTTTCAGCTTTTTGCGAAATGCTGCGAACTAACCGACGGTCATGATGTGCATGGCAACCTTGGAATCGATACCAAAGCGTGCACCCAGCACCGTGACGATGATATTGGCGCCACTCGAGCTCACCACGTGGATCTCGTTGCCCTCGACAAAGCCGAGGTCCTTGAGATGGTGCTTCATATCCTCATTGCCCTTTACGCGAGACACGCGCACGGTTTCGCCCGCTTTTACCATCGAAAGCGGCATAGCCGGCATCTGCGGTCCGCAAGACATGAGTGAGCTCCTAACGTCAGTTCGTCCTCAACATCGACGCAGCAAAAGTTAACCACGTCTATGTTCGCTATAGTAAACTAGCACGTGGTTAACTTTTTGGAAAGGGTCCCCATTTAGATTTCGAAAAAGTTTCCTATACGAAACAAAAAGGCGCGGCAAAGAGCTGTCCTTTGCCGCGCCCTGTCATGCTTAGAGCGAGAGGTTTCTGATCGATGTGACGCAGGAAGCCTCGTCTACGCCCGAAACGCGGAAGATGATGTCCTCGCCGCACTCGCCGTAGAGAGCCATGAGCCCCATTACATCGCGGCCGTCGGTATGGCGATCGCCGATACTGACCGATACGTTGCTACGATGCTTGGCAATGATGTCGTAAAGCAGCGCAACCGGGCGGGCATGCAGTCCCAACGGATCTTTAATCGTCTTTGTAAACTCGACCATGTCCCCTCCCGCGGCATCGCACATTCGGCCGGCAAACCCAACCACGTGGTAGTTATTGTAGCGTTAGATGCTTGTCGAGAGCTCCTCTGAACACCTCGTGGGCAAAAAGTGGCAAATATGAGTACTGTCACCGATTTAGTAGCAGCAAAATCGCGAGCAAAGTGCCTGCTTTGAGCGATTCGAAGAGGTTGAAAGCCGTCAAACGCCCTTTAAAGGGGGTTAGATAAATTGATTTTGAGCCCGTTTTTGCTCAGAACAGGCCGAAAAATATGACACCTCTTTTGCAACAGTACTCATATTTGGCATTTTTTGACCACGGGGTCCAAAACCATGCCCCAAAACACAAAAGGAGGGGCCTCGTAAGGCCCCTCCTTAGGAAAGAGAATCGATTTATTCCACAGCCGTAGATTAATCCTAGCCGCTACTCCATCATGTCGAGGACGGAGGGGCGAAGCTCGTTCTCGGCGGCCTCGGGATCGGTCTCGCGCAGGCGGTTGATGTAGCGGTTGTACCACATCACGGCAAGGCCCAGGAAGACAACTACACCGCCAACGTTGTAGACCAGCGTCAGCCACAGAGGCTGATCGAGCGGAATGGTGCCGCAGATAAGCACGAAGCAGAAGACAACGAGCAGGAAGGCGGCAATGACCAGACCGAAGGTGCGCGAACCCATACGGAAGTCGCGGGGCGCAGCGTCGAAGTTCTTGCGCAGCATAAAGTAGGCAAGCAGAATCAGCAGCGGCGGGAGCAGAGCGGTGGCAGCCGTCATGTTGGTGACGATCATGAGCAGGTCGTCTAGGTTGCCGGAGCCCAGGGCCGGGATGATCAGGATGGGGACGACGATGGCGAACTGCAGCCAGGCAGCGCGGGCAGGAATGCCGTGCTCGTTGAGCTCGACGATCTTGCTACCAAAGACGCCCTTGGGGATCTCGGTGAAGAAGACCTTGATGGGAGCAGAGGTCCACATCATGAGGGAGCCCAGCGTGGCGGCAAGAAGGATCAGGCCAATGACGCGCGTGGACACTTCCATGGGAATGCCAAAGTGGGCAAAGACAGCGCCGAATACGTCGAAGATACCGGTGGAGATGGCAACGCCGCCCTCGGGAATGAACAGGTTGACCAGCAGCGAAGCGCCTGCATACAGAAGGCCGATGGTCAGGCCGGCGATAACGACGGTGCGCACGAAGGCCTTGACGCCACCCTTAAGGTCGTTAAGGAACACGCCGACAGACTCTGCGCCGCCAACGCCCTGGATGATCCAGGCAAGCGTACCGAAGAAGCCCCACATAGTTGCGAAGTTGCTCGTGTCGGGAGCCATGTTAGCGGGGGTAGGAGCCGTAGCGAACTCGACGCCGCCAAAGGCAGCAGCCAGGGACAGCAAGATGAACACGGCAGTCAGGCCGAGAGCCGCGGTCGAGCCGAAGGAGGAAATGGAGCCGATCCACTTAGCACCCTTGGTCGAAACCCACGTGGCGATAGCAAAGACGACGATCTCGATAATGGTGATCCACAGCTGCGAGAGCTCGGCATTGGCACCAAAGAACACGTAGCTCGCGTAGATGATGACGTTAGGCAGGACGGACGCAAAGTAGAACAGGTTAACGAACCAGTAGCTAAATGCCGTCAGGAATGCCCAGCGACCGCCCATCGAGGTCTTGACCCAGGCGTACACGCCCGACTCGGAGTCCTTGTTAAGGCCGACGAATTCGGCGGTAACCAGGGTATAGGGGACAAAGTACAAAAGCGTAGCGAAAAAGAACGACGGCGCAGCTGCCAAGCCGATGGCCGCGTTGTTGTTGATGATGTTCTTGATACCGAACACGGCGGCGACCGTCATGCCCAGCAGAGCGAACGAACCAATCGTTCCTCGTTTTTCAGAGCTCATAAGCCCTCCCAATCATCCGTTATATCTCATCTAAAACCGTCCGGACTGCAAGCGCAATCGTGGACGGCGCACCTGCTAAGGGGAATGGGGAAAAGGGAGTCAACAAAGCCATCCCCCTTAACGGCGCGAAGCAAACGTCCAAACGGACGAATACTACTTGTTGGGGAAGGAATAACCTTCAACCGTCACGTGCAGTACCACGACGCGGGAATCCGCGGCATCGGCCACGACACGGTAGGCCTCGTCAATTTCGACGACGGCAACGCCGCCGGCGGGAATCGTCACGGTCTCCCCCGCACCCTCAAAGCGCTCGCGATCATCGATATCGCTGTAAGCACGGATGCAGGTGAGGTCTGCCTTGGGGGCAACCTCGACGGTCAGGTCGCCGTCGAGCGGAGCGAGCACGGCATGGTAGCGACGGTGACCGACCAGATCGGCGGTAGCGGCCTCGCGGGCATAGACCCACCAGTACACCAACGAGTCGCCGATGGAGTAAGCCACGTCGTGCTGCAGGTCGGCAACGCCATCGAGCGCCTGACCGGTGCGCATCCACTTCTTGACGGACTTCATCTGAGCGTCGAAATCGGCGCGCGAGTTAAAGACATGCATGACTTATGCCTCCTTAATGGGTGCCAGCGCCTGAGCCAGATCGGCAGACGTCAGCGGTCGCAGGGACACCTCAAAGCTGAAGCTCTCAAAACGGGTGCGGTAGGAATCGAGCACCTCGGAACCCCAAGAGTTCGAACCAAGGCCGAGCAGCTGGTCGTTGATATTGACCGTAACCGTGTCGCCCTTGACAAGGTCGTAGACGTGCTTGGCGTTATCTATAGCCTCGCAGCTATAGGGCCATGCCGAGAACGAGAACGGGTTGGAGGCGGCGTCGCTCGGACGCGTCACGACCAGACCGTCACCGTGGCTAGAGCGCAGGGCGACCCAACGGGTGCCCTCGCGGTTAGCACAATCCTGAGGCATAACGTAGGGCGTGAACATGTCGTCGACCGTAGTGCGGTAATGACCGACCGGGTTGGCGCGCAGCGAGTCCGGATAGTTCTCGCCCGGGCCGTGGCCATACCACTCGACGGCACGATCGCAACCGGGGACCTCGAAGGAGATGCCGATGCGCGGGATGATATCCGAGTAATCGCCGTAGGGCTCGCCGGAAACCTTGAGGTCGACGCGACCGCTCGGAAGCACGGTGTAGACGAGCTCGACGCGCATGCCGAACGCGCGGACGGGAGGAGCGATACGCTGGCTCACGGTAACGACGACCGCATTGCCATCCTGCTTCCAAGAAACCTTGCGGGTAGACGTCTGCATCACATCGATGAAGTTGTCCTTCCACAGTGAGTCATACTCCTGGGCATGGTTATCGACGAGCGGATGCCAAAAACCAACCTGGGGACCAGAGGCCATGACGTCGCGGCCGGATGCCTTCCACTCGCTCACGGTACCGTTGACTTTGCTGAAGGTCAGCTCGCCGTTGAGGGAGTGGATGCGGATCTCCTGCTCGGTCTCCTCAACCGTAAGCTCAGGACGAGCGGGGGCCACGATGGTCGGCGCCGGATGGTTTGCGATGGCAAACTGGCTAGCGCCCAGCTGGAACATCGGCTCGCACCAGACGTGAGCGGCCATGGTGTAGGCGCGCACGGTCAGCAGGGTCTCGCCCACTGCGGCCTCGCGAATCACCAGTGGCAGCTGGACGGACTCGCCGGGGGCAACCGCGCCGGGCATGAGCGTCTTGCGGCAGACCACGTCGCCGTCCACCAGGGTCTCGGCCGACAGGCAGACATCCTCGAGGGTGGTGAACCAACGCTTGTTGGTGACGGTCAGCTCGCCTGCCTCGGCGTCATAAGCCATGCGGACCGGGCAGATAACCTGGCCGTACTCGGTAAGGCCCGGACTCGGCTGCTGCCAGGGGAACACCATGCCATCGATGCAGAAGTTGCTGTTGTTGGGGTAATCGCCGTTGTCGCCACCATACATATCGTAGGCAACGCCGTCCTCGGTCACAGCAGCCAAACCGTGGTCGCACCATTCCCAAATGAACTGGCCCTGGATGCAATCCCAACGATCGAAGACCTCCTGGTACTCGGACAGGCCTCCGGGACCATTGCCCATGGAGTGACCGTACTCACAGTTGATGCGCGGCTTGGGGAATGGGTGCTCGCCAAAGTCGTTCATCTGCGAAACACGGGAGTACATCGTGGAGATAACGTCGACGGTATCGGCGTTGCGGTCCTCCTCATAATGGACCGGACGATCATCGAGCTCGTGAGCCTTGGCGTACATCGCGCGGATGTTGCAGCCATAGCCGCTCTCGTTGCCCATCGACCACATAATGATGCAGGCGTGGTTGCGCTCCTGCATCACCAGGCGCTCAATGCGGTCGACGTAGGCCGGCTCCCATGCCGGATCGTCGGTGACCAGGGCGATGTTGCCGATATTCTCGAAGCCGTGGCTCTCCATATCGGTCTCGGCGACCAGCATGATGCCATACTCATCACACAGCTCGTAGAAGCGCGGGTCATTGGCATAGTGAGAGGTGCGCACCGCGTTGATGTTGTGCCGCTTCATGAGCTCCAGGTCGCGGCGCATGCGATCGAGGCCCACGGCGCGGCCCTTGTGATCGTCGTGATCGTGGCGGTTGACGCCATGCATCTTAAAGTAGGTGCCGTTGAGGTAGATATGATTGCCCTCGACCGTCACCTCGGCAAGACCCTGGCGATGCGGAACGTACTCGCTGGCCTCGTCGCCATCGTAGACCTCAAACGTAAGGTCATAGAGGAAGGGGTCCTCGGGATTCCAGAAGTGGGCATCGGCAACGCTGCACTCGGCATGGCCGTCGACGCACTCACCCGTAGCCACCACGTTTCCGCCATCGCTGAGCGTATACACAACGCGGGTAGCGCCCTCGGCCACCGTATCGAGCGTGATCAGAGCGGCATCGCCCTCGCGGTGCGTGCGGAACCTAAAGTCGACCAGGTGCGCGGCGGGACGCTGCATAAGGTACACATCGCGGAAGATGCCCGAGGCCCACCACATGTCCTGATCCTCGATATAGCTGCCATCACTGTACTGCAGAGCCTTGACCGCAAACAGGTTGTCGCCCTCGACGAGCGCGTCGGTCACGTCAAACTCGGCAGACAGGCGCGAACCCTTGGTCATGCCGATAAACTGACCGTTGACGTACAGCTCACCATAGCTCTCGATGCCGTCAAAGCGAATGATCTCGCGAGCGCCGGCAGGCACGGCGGGAAGGTTGACGATGCGCTGGTAGACGCCCGTGGGGTCGTCGGAGGGAACGAACGGCTGATCCACCGGGAACGGGAAACCCTCGTCGGTGTAGGCAAGGTTGCCATAGCCATCCACCTGCCACAGGTGCGGAACCTCCACGTGATCCCACTCGGGCTCGTACGTGGAGAGCTCCTCGTTGGAAACGGCAGCAGGCCCCTCAAAGAGGCGGAACTGCCACGAGCCGGACAGCTGGACAAACCCGCGCGACAGCTCGCGGCTGTACGTAGCGGCGAGATCGGCGGTCTCGTAACCCATAAAGTACGCATGGGGTGCCAGGCGGTTCCTGTGGGTGAGCGCTTGGTTTTCCCAATCGTTAATGGCGTCCATGGTGATGCTCCTTCGTCATCGTAGTGATTCTTGTGCAACCGGTTGTCCTTATCTTACGGGCGATGCAAAAAATTGTGCAACCGGTTGTCCGCTGAACGGTCGATTTGGTCGGATTAACGGTGCAACCGGTTGTACAGCTGCGACACTTATGTCACCCTGAGTATCGAAACTCAGCGCAAAACATCGTTCTTAAGCTCGTAGGCAACCGCCACGCCCGCTGATATCTCACCCACACGAGACGTATTCGATTGCGGCTTGGTTGCAAAACGACACCTGTCACCGGATATCATGAACGCTGTTCAGGTGCACTATAGTAAGCTGTATCCGCACCAGCCCGTATCAGTGACAACATCGACCGCATTTTCCAGGAGACGCCATGACCCAACCAGTTCGCACCGCACCTACGCTTGCCGAGGTTGCCGCAGCTGCCGGCGTGTCGCGCTCCACGGCATCGCGCGCCCTCAACGATTCGCCCCGCATTAGCGAGGAAACCAAAAAGCGCGTCCGTGCGGCGGCCAAGAAAGTCAATTTTGTCCCCAATGCCCGTGGCCGAGCGCTCGCTGTCGGGCGCACGGAAATCATCGCCGTGCTCGTGACCGAGCCCCTGAGTGAACTCTTCAGCGACCCCACCTATAGCGAGTTTTTGAGCGGTATTACCGAGGAACTGTCGGAGTCGTCCTATCTGCCCGTTATCTTGCAGGCGTCTTCTACGCATGAGCGCAACCGCGCACGCGAGCACTTTGAGCGCCGCTCGTTCGACGCCGTGATCGACGTCTCCCCCTACAAGGGCAGCGAGCTGCTCGAGGTGCTGCGCGAGCTGGGCGTACCCACCGTGTTGTGCGGCCAGCTCGAGGGCCACCCCTATCGCGATGTGTTCTCGACGGTCTACTCTGACGACGAAGAGGGCGGACGCTTTGCGGCACACGCCATGAAGGAGCGCGGGCGCAAAGATATCGTCGCCGTGTTGGGACCGCAAGACAACCCCGCTGTTGTCGACCGCCTGCGCGGCTACCGCGCCGTCTTGGGCGAAGACCTCCCAGACGCAAACGTTATCTATACCGGCTGGAACAGCGGAGACGGCTATCAGGCCATGCGCCAGATCCTCGCGCGCAAGATTGCTTTCGATGGCGTGCTCTGCGGATCGGACCGTATCGCGGCTGGCGTCATCACCGCACTCAACGAGGCAGGCCTATCTGTTCCGGCGGAAGTTTCTGTCGTCGGCTTCGACGATCACGAGATTGCGACGCGCTGCGTCCCCGCACTCACGACCGTCCGCCAGCCCCTGCGCGAAGAAGGCCACATGGCCGCCAACATTGCGCTCGACATGATCAAGGGTGCCGAGCCCACCACCACCGTCATGCACATGCAGCTCGTTCAGAGAGACTCGCTGTAGGAAACTGGGCCGGGCTTTCCGCCAGACAGTTGCTGTGGAAAGCCCGGCCCGTTTTGAGCGCTCATTCTGGGGCACAGTTTCCGTTAGACAGCTCAACCGGAAACTGTGTCCCATTATTTTGCCGAATTCTGGGTCGCGCTTTCCCAGAGGGCCCCCTTTGGGAAAGCGCGACCCGTTCTGGACGCAGATTCCGGGACGCACTTTCCGCGACGCCCGGTCATCCCATGCCCTCACAATCTCGGCGCATAAAAAACGAGGGAAGGCACGCGTCCTTCCCTCGTTGCGGGCAATATGTAGCCGCTCGCTTACATCAGGCGCAGGCTGACATCCTTGAGCTGGGCGCCGGAAACGGCACTCGGAGCGCCCGACATAAGGTCGGAGCCGCTGGCCGTCTTGGGGAACGCCATGACGTCGCGGATGGAGTCGGAACCGGTGAGCAGCATGCACACGCGATCCAGACCCAGAGCGAAACCGCCCATCGGGGGTGCACCAAACTTGAGCGCCTCCATGAGGAAGCCAAACTGCGACTCGGCGCGCTCCTCGGTAAAGCCCAGGAGCTTGAGCATGGACATCTGCATCTCGGCGTTGTGGATACGCATACCGCCGCCGCCGGCCTCAAAGCCGTCCATGACAAAGTCGTAGGTGCACGAACCGGCTGCCAGCGGGTCGGCCTCGATCTTGGCGATGTCGGTCTCGGTCGGCAGGGTGAAGGGCTGGTGCTCGGCAGCGTAAGCCTTGCGATCCTCGTCCCAGTGGAACAGCGGGAAGTTGACGACCCACAGGAAGTCGTGGCCCTCGCGCTTGATCTCGAGCGCATTGGCCATGTGGGAACGCATGCCGCCCAGGATCTCGTCGGAGAGCAGGCGCGGACCGGCGGCGAACATCACAAGGTCGCCGGGCTCGACGCCCATGCGCTCGCGCAGAGCCGCCATCTCCTCGTCCGAGAAGAACTTGACGATGGGGCTGTTGATGGAGCCGTCCTCGCGGAATGCGATCCAGGCCAGGCCCTTGGCGCCAAACGTGGAGGCCACACCGGCGAGCTTATCGATCTTGGCGCGAGCCCAGGCACCGGCGCCCTTGGCGTTGATGGCCTTGACGACGGAGCCCTCCTCGTTTGCGGCAGTCGCAAAGACCTTGAACTTGGAGTTGGCAAAGATGTCGGTCAGGTCGACCAGGTGCATGCCATAGCGGGTATCGGGCTTGTCAGAGCCATAGGTGTCCATGGCTTCCCAATAGTCCATGCGGCGCAGCGGCGTGGGCATCTCGACACCCATGCGGCCGAAGGCGTCGGCCAGGACCTCCTCGAGCGCGCTCATAACGTCGTTCTGGTCCACGAAGGACATCTCGATATCGACCTGGGTGAACTCGGGCTGACGGTCGGCACGCAAGTCCTCGTCGCGGAAGCACTTGGCAACCTGGTAGTAGCGCTCGACGCCACCGACCATAAGCAGCTGCTTCAGGAGCTGAGGGGACTGCGGCAGGGCGTAGAAGTTGCCCGGCTGGATGCGGCTGGGAACGATGAAGTCGCGGGCGCCCTCGGGCGTGGACTTGAACAGGGAGGGCGTCTCGACCTCCATGAACTCACGGTTGTGCAGCGCCTCGCGAATGGCAAAGGTAAAGTCGGAGCGCAGCTTGAGGTTGGCCATCATCTCGGGACGACGGAGGTCCAGATAGCGATAGCGCAGACGGGTGTCCTCGCTGGTCTCGATGCCGTCCTCAATCTGGAACGGCGGGGTGACGGATGTGTTGAGCACCTCGGCGTGGTCGGTCAGGACCTCGATCTCGCCGGTCGCGAGCTTGGTGTTGGTGGTCTCCTCGCCACGGGCGCGCACGACGCCGTGAATCTTGATGGGCCACTCGGGACGCATGGTCTCGGCGATCTTAAAGGCGTCGCCGTCGGAGTGCTCGGGGTCGAAGGTGAGCTGCGTGATGCCCTCGCGGTCGCGAAGGTCGCAGAAGATAAGGCCGCCGTGGTCGCGGCGACGGCTCACCCAACCGGTGAGGGTGACCTCTTCGCCCACGTTCTCGCGGCGAAGCTCGCCGCAGGTACGGGTGTGCATGGAATGCTCGTCGATGGGACGGGTCTGGCTCATACCAGTGATCCTCCTTTATGGATCTGTGCCGCCCCGTGTCGTTCCGGGCGGCGTCGTACAGATTTGCCCGGCCTGCGTAAACCGCGCAGCCAGACATGGCGTTCTATCTTATCGCACCTGTGTCGATGTGCCGCGAAAAAGTAGCTCCTGCCCAAAGACTTGACGGAGACGAAACAATTGGCGCGTCGTGGCCGTCGCCAAGGCGCGCCACGTGCGACAATGTGCCCCAATACAACTGCACTCGGAAAGGCCCGCCATGACTGCAAGCCTCATCGTTATGGATATCGACTCCACGCTCATCAACCAGGAGGTCATCGACCTGTTGGGCGAGGAGGCCGGCGTAGGCGAGCAAGTGGCGCAGATCACTGAGCGCGCCATGCGCGGCGAGCTTGACTTTAAGCAGGCGCTCGAGGAGCGCGTGGGGCTGCTTGCCGGCCTGGACGAGAGCGTGTTCGAGCGCACCTTTGCGCGCGTGACGTTTACCCCCGGCGCGCTGGAGCTTGTGCGCTCGGCGCACAGCAAGGGCTGGAAGGTCGGCGTGGTAAGCGGCGGCTTTCACGAGGTCGCCGACAAGATCGTGGCTGCCGCGGGTATCGACTTTTGCCTGGCCAATCGTCTGGAGGTCGTGGAGGGCAAGCTCACCGGCAAGTTGGCTGCAGACATCGTGACCAAGGAGTCCAAGCTCATCCAGCTGCTAGATTGGGCAGTTGAGTGCGGCGTCGACATGGCCCACACGGTCGCTATTGGCGACGGGGCAAACGACATCCCCATGATTCAGGCCGCGGGCACGGGCATCGCGTTTTGCGCCAAGCCCAAGACGCGCGAGGCGGCCCCGTTTGCCATCGACGAGCGCAACCTGATGCTCGCCATGGACATCATCCTGCGTGACTAGCCGATCCGTCTAGCAACAGAATCAATTCCTCTATGTCTAGTTTCCGAACAATTTTGTTCTAATGTTCGGAAACTACCTTTCACGTGCTAGACTTTGCACCGTCGAAGGGAACATATATGGATAAGCAAGATCTTGAGCAATTGCTGAGCGATGTTGCCGACGGAGCAGTCGCCCCGGAAGTCGCCCTCACGCGCATCCAGACGGCGCCAACCGCCGATCTGGGTTTTGCGCAGCTCGATCTTTCGCGCGGGGTGCGCCAGGGAGCCGGCGAGGTTGTCTACGGTGCCGGTAAAACCGCCGAGCAGATTGCCGCCATTATCAAAGCGCTGCGCGATGCCGGCCAGGAGCGCATCCTGGTCACGCGCCTGGACGCCGAGAAGGCAACCCGTACCTCGGAGCTCCTCGACAACGGCATCGACCTGGGATATATCCCGGACGCACAGCTCGCCCTCGTGGGCGGCAAGCCCTCCCCCACCGGCAACGGACGCATCGTTGTCGCCTGCGCCGGCACGAGCGACTTACCCGTCGCCGAAGAAGCCGCGTTGACGGCCGAATTCTATGGCAACGAGGTCGACCGCCTCTACGACGTAGGTGTCGCCGGCCTGCACCGCCTGCTCGCGCATGCCGAGGAACTTGCTCAGGCGCAGGTGGTCATCGCCATCGCCGGCATGGAGGGCGCCCTGGCGAGCGTTATCGGCGGTCTGGTGAGCTGCCCGGTCATCGCCGTTCCCACCAGCGTGGGCTACGGCGCAAATTTTGGAGGCGTAGCCGCGCTGCTCGCCATGCTCAACTCCTGCGCCAGCGGCGTTTCGGTCGTCAATATCGACAACGGCTTTGGTGCCGCCTACCAGGCAAGTCTTATCAATCATCTGAGCGCCAGCACATTCTGCGCCCGTTAAGGAGCATTCCATGTCCAACCATCAGCACACGCTTATCATCGACGGCACTTCGGGCATCAGCGGCGATATGACCGTCGCGGCCCTGCTCGACCTGGGCGCCAGCGAGGAGCACCTGCGCGAGCAGCTTGCCACGCTGCCGGTCGACAGCTTTACGATCGCCGTCACGCGCGCAAACAAGCATGGCATCGACGCCTGCGATTTCGACGTCCAGCTTGCAGAGGAACTCGAGAACCACGATCACGATATGGCCTGGCTCTACGGCAACGAAGCAGCTGCCGAGCACACACATGAGCATGAGCACCACCATCATGATCATGGCGAGCACGAACACGAGCACTGCCACGAGCATGACCATGAGGGCCACGGTCATGGCCACGAGGGTCACCATCACGCCCACCACCATCACCACCGTTCTTTGGCGGACGTCACCGCCATCATAGATGGCTCGCAGCTAAGCGATGACGCCAAGCGTCGCGCGCTCGCCATCTTTACCGCGCTCGCCGCCGCCGAGGCCAAGGCCCACGGCAAAACGCCCGAGACCGTCATGTTCCACGAGGTGGGCGCCGTCGACTCCATCGTCGACGTCTGCTCCGTCGCCATCTGCCTCGATGACCTGGGTATTGAGAACATCGTGGTTGAGTCGCTCTCCGAGGGTCACGGCACCATCCACTGTGCCCACGGCCTCATGCCCATTCCCGTCCCCGCTGTCGTCAACCTGTGCCAGGCGGGCAATATCGCCCTCACGCCTGCACCGGTCGCCGGCGAGCTCGTGACGCCCACGGGTGCCGCCATCGTCGCCGCACTGCGCACGTCCGAGCACCTGCCAGCCCGCTACCGCATCGAGGCCGTCGGCTACGGCGCCGGTAAGCGCCCCTACGAGGGCTGCTCCGGCACGCTCCGCTGTCTGCTCGTTCACGCGGACGCATAGCCATGGATGCCCGCAAGGAAAAAAGCCGCGCCGCCATCGTCGCAGCATTCTCCGAGCTCCTGCGCGAGGAGGACTACAGCAAGATCACCGTCGGCGACATCATCGCGCGCGCTCACGTAGGCCGCGCGACATTCTACGGTCTCTTTAAGAGCAAAGACGACCTACTGTCCGAGCTCGTGAGCGACATCTGCACCCACGCTCTCGACGACGATGGCACACCGCTCGACGACCCACTCGTGCAGGTCGAGCATATCCTCAACAACCTCTGGGAACGCCGTCAGGGCGTGAGAGCCCTCGTAGCCGGCGCCGGCTCACGCGTCTTCGCCGACTGCTTACGCAAGACCATCATGTCGCGCGCAGCCGAAACCGTCCCCGTCGACCCCACAGGTCCCGCTGGCACTATGGACCGCAGCTTCCTCCTCCATCACATAGCCTCAAGCTTCGTAGCCACCGTCCAATGGTGGGCCTGGCACAACTTCCAAGCCAACAAATCCAACATAGCCAAAGACTACCTCTCAGCCATACAGCCCCTCTTCACCTAAGTAAGACCCCACCCCAAAGCATCACCCCAACCCAGGGCCCCACGCATCCCAAAGTGTCAACAACAGCTCAACGCCCCTATCAGCAACAAGCCCCTCCCATCCAAATTCAGATATATGTTGGGTTGCTTGCTCGAGCGCAGCAAAGATCCCGCAGCTGGCCGCATGGGGTAACTTCCCAGCGCATTCCGCAGGACGCAAAAAGGCTCGCCGCACGAAGTGCGCAGCGAGCCTTTTTGCATGTCCGAGGACGCGCTGGGAAGTTACCCCATGCGGCCAGCGGACAACTATGTAGCCTTCGACTAGAACATGCCCAAGAAGCCATGCACAAACAGCGCGGCCACAATAGCACCGACAAACGGCGCGATGCCAGGAACAAGCAGGCCGTACTTCCAGTTGTTGTCGGCCTTGTTCTTGATCGGCAGCACCTGATAGGCCATGCGAGGACCAAGGTCACGAGCCTGGTTCATGGCGAAGCCAGTGATGCCGCCCATGCCCATGCCAACAGCCCAAACGATCAGACCGACACAGATGGCGAGCATCAGAACGTTCTCGCCGGCGCGGCTAGCGGCAGCAAGGATGGCACTGATGAACACAAAGGTGCAGATAGCCTCGCAGAAGAAGTTGCGGGCATAGTTCGTACCCTCGGTGGTGGGGTTGGTCGAGAAGATGTTGCGCTGGGCAATGGGGTCGACGACGCCCTCGGAAGCCTTGAACTCATCGGCATACATAAACCAAGCGATCACGGCACCCACAAAGCCGCCGAGCATATCGGCGAGCATGAAGGGAATGCAGTTGCCCCACGGCACCAGGCCGACGATGCACTGGGCAAGCACCATGGCGGGGTTCATGCACACGGCGCCGCCAAAGACAAACAGGCAGACCGAGATGCCAAAAGACCAGGTGGTGATGGCAAACATGTGGCCGGAGCCCTGATACTTGGTGCCCTTGAGCACGGTATCGCAGTGCACGCCCACGCCAAAGACGATCATGAGGGCCGTCGCGCCGAATTCGCAGAGGAGTTTGGTAAGCATAAAACCTTATCTTTCTTGTCGGTTATAAACGATTCGTTTAAGCCACGCGCTAGTGCTGCGCAACGACAACGCCCAGGCCATCGGGAATGACGGCAACCTTGGCATCGGCGCCCTTCATCTCAAAGGCGAGCTTGAGCGCCTCCTCGATAGTGTTGACCGGTGTCATGTGCATATCCTTGAGCATCTGGTGATCGCACAGGTCGGTGACCATAATCACAGGGTGATGCGCCAGGATGCGGGCAAAGATCTGGCTCGTCCACTGGTCGGGCAGGGTCTCGTCCTTGGGACGATCGATGCAGGCGCGCTCAAACTCTGCGGGATCGTTGTCGGCGATGTTGTGATAGAAGCCCTCGCCGCCGTGACCGTCGGCACAACCGGCGACGTCGATGATCACGCCGCCCTCGGGAAGCGTGGCCTCGGCAGCGCACATGCCCTTCACGGCCTGATAGATGTTCTGATCGAGGGGGTAGCCACCGTTGGTGGTGATGGCAATCTCGCACTCGACGGGCTCAACGCCGGCAAGGCTCTTCACGAACTCGCAGCCGGCCTCGTGCGCCTTGTGGATGTCGCCGGCAAAGGAGCCGATGACCTCGTGCTTGCCGTTAAGCACCACGTTAAGCACAAAGGCGAGGTGGGCCATCTCAGCGGCGGCAAACATGTCCTCGCTCACGTGGTTGTGGCACAGGTTGCCGGCACGCGAGTGGGAATCATTCACAAACTGACCGTTGTGGTTGTACATGATGGTCTTGTAGCTGGCGATGCCAGGCAGGACGGACTTGCGGCTACCAGAGAAACCGGCAAAGAAGTGCGGCTCAATAAAGCCCTCGGCAAGCAGCAGGTCACAATCGGCAGCGATCTTGTTGATGATGCACTCGCCACCAGAAGGCAGGGTACCGATCTTTTTCATCATGCTGTCGTCAGTCGCGACGTGCATAACGATTTCCTCGTTGGCAACGATCTCCTCGCCATACTTATTGACGAGCTCCTCGTGCGTCGACGGACGGTGCATACCCGTAGCAACCAAAATACGCACGCGAGCCTCGGGCGCAGCGGAATGGATGTGATGCAGCAGAATAGGCATCGTCACACGCGAGGGAACGGGACGCGTATGATCGGAGCTAATGATGACAATATCCTTCTTGCCAGCACAAAGCTCCTCGAGCGAAGGCGAGCCATAAGGGTTGGCAAGCGACTCCTCTACCAGCTCTTCCTGCGATTTCGTAGTCTTAAACTCGTTTTGGTGACCTTCCATCACACCCGCGAAGTTCTTATCCTCGAGTTCCAGATGCAACGTCTTGTGGTCAAACGGCAGTTCACATTCAAACAATGACGAGCGCCCTCTTCCTTTCAACTGACACACTAGATAAACCGTTGGAAGGATACGCCGCTCACCGAAAAACACCACCGTCCACCGACTCATTAACACAACGTTCATATTTGACCCACAACAAAACAGCCGCGACCCCAAACGGGACCGCGGCCGCCTGTCAATGGCACTATGGACAGGATGGTTTACACGGCGCAGAAACAAACATCAATCCTGTGGCATGCGCGTGTAAGCTATATTGCATAAATACGTCAATAAACTGCATAGAATGACGCATGGGTTTCGAACCGTAACAGGGTAGCCCCATCCGGAGCGTGCATTTTTGCGAGTATTCAGCATCGCGAGATAAGTCTTTGGAGCTAAAGGTCTATCGAAAGCCAGGAAGCCTCCATGGTTCTTCCCTTCTAGACAGCATGCGGCAAGAAACCATCCATATTTGAACATCGACAAGGCCCAATTGGCATGTAATGGCTTCTACAAAGACCGCGAACGTCACCTTTGGTCCTATACATCAATCATTGGCCGCAGAAAACTCCGTTTTTTGCACGTCGCCCCAAGCACCACCCTCACCCAGCGGCCTTCTGCCAAAGACCGGACATCGCAGGGCCCGCCGTCAGTTTACTTTTAGGCACACTCCGCAGGACGCAAGAAGCCCTCGCCGCACTCCACGCTATGCGCGAAGCGCGCCTTATTCCCTTCAGCTTTAATCCCAGAAGACCGCGGACGAAGGGACCCGACGGGTTTCCCTCTGAATGCATTCCGCAGCACGAAGCCCCATCAAAGTGCGCGAAGCGCGCTATCTTTCCCCAGCAGTAATCCGCCGAAGACCGGACATCGTAGGGCCCGCCATTAGTTTACTTTTAGGCACACTCCGCAGGACGCAAGAAGCCCTCGCCGCACGAAGTGCGCAGCGAGGGCTTCTTGCATGTCCGAGGACGTGCCTAAAAGTAAACTAATGGCGGGCCCGGACGACTACAGGGCTATCGATTACCCCGTGTTCTGCAAACCTGCCGAGACGCCGGTCACAGTCGAAAGAATCAGGCTCATGTACTCGGCCTTCTTCTCCTCCGCCATCTCGTCCTGGTTCATACGCACCTCGCGAAGGGCGCGGACCTGGGCGATGGACAGGGCGTCGACGTAGGGGTTGCGCACGCGGACGGCGCAGCCAAGCACGCGACGACGCTGTAGCGGCCACTCGTCACCGACGATGGCAAGGACCCACTTACGCGTGAGCTGCATCTCGGTGAAGACCTTCTCGGACAAATCCTGGCGATCGCCCAGGTGCAGATACATCTTGGCGATGCGCTGGTCGGTCTTGGCGATCGACATCTCGATGTTGTCGATAAAGGTGCGGAAGAACGGCCACTCCTGGTAGGCAGCCTTGAGCTGATCAAGATCGCCCAACTGCTCGCAGGCGGTGCCCAGGCCGTACCAAGCGGCCAGGTTAATGCGCGCCTGGCTCCAGCTGAAGATCCACGGAATGGTACGCAGGTCATCGAGCGACTTGGCGCCCAAGCCGCGCTTAGCGGGACGTGAGCCGATCGGCAGCAGACCGACCTCGGTCAGCGGCGTCACGGTCGAGAACCACGGCGTGAAGTCCTCGGTGTTCAGCAGGTCCAGATAGCGCTCGTGGCTTGCGGCGTTGAGCTTCTCGGCCATATCCCAGAACTTCTGCGTGGTCTCGGTGTTGGTCTTCTCGACGCTCGGGGCCGACTGCAAAAGCGTTGCGGCGGCAACGGACTCAACATGGCGCTGAGCCAGCGTGCGGTTACCGTAACGGGCAAAGATGACCTCGCCCTGCTCGGTGAGCTTAAAGAAGCAGTTGACCGAACCCTTGGGCTGCGCCAGCACGGCCTTGTTGGCCGGGCCGCCACCACGGCCCACGGCACCGCCGCGACCGTGCATGAGCACCAGATCGATATCGTTCTTCTCGGCCCACTTGGCAATACGCTCCTGCGCGGAATGCAGCGCGAGCATGGCCGTGGTAGGACCGGCATCCTTGGAGGAGTCGGAATAGCCCAGCATGACCTCCATGCGGCGATTGGTCTGGGCAAGGCGCTTTTGCACCACGGGCAGCGTAAGCATCTGGTCGAGCACGTCGACGCAGCCCTCGAGGTCCTCGAGCTGCTCGAACAGCGGGATCACGTCGAGCTCGGGGACATCCTCCTCGTGTGCAAAGGACAGGTGGGCAAGCTCAAAGACGTCGGCCACATGCTGGGCGCTCTTGGTGAACGAGATGATGTAGCGGTGCGCCATCTTCTTGCCGTAGCGCTTTTGGATGGAGCCGATAGCGCGGAAGGTATCGATGACCTCGCGCGTCATGGGCTGCAGATCACCATGGATACCGTTCTCGTGGATATCCTTGAGGGCGCGGGCGTGCACCACGGAGTGCTGACGGAACTCCATCTCGACCATGTGGAAGCCGAAGGACTCGACCTGCCAGATGATGGTCTGGACCGGGCCGTAGGCAGCACGGACGGCACCGCAGGCGGCCAGCGAGCGCTGGACGACGCGCAGGTCCTCCAGGAACTCATCGGCGCTGTGGTACATGGTGTCGGTGATGCGACGCACGGTGGCGTTGAGTCGGTCTGCCATGACGAGCATGACGGCGCGATGCGGCTCGTGCTCGGAGATCAGCTCGGCGCGTGCCGTGTACTGGGTGCTCATCTCGACCTGATGGTTCCACAGGTTGATGAGCTCGGCAGACGGCTTGCTGTAGGTGGCCTCGAGCGTGAGGTTGCGGCCGATGCGGCGGCACTTGTCCTCGAGCTTGAGCACCATATGGGTGAAATACTTGGCGGCGACCTCACGGCTCACCTTGGCGGTGACGTTGGGGTTACCGTCGCGGTCGGAACCGATCCAGCTGCCGGGATGGAAGAACGCCGGGCACAGCGGCGGCACGGTACCGGCCTTGTCGCCCAGCACCCAGTCGTCAAAACGACGGTAGATAACGGGGATAACGTCGAACAGCGTGTTATCGAAGATGTCGATGATGGTATCGGCTTCCTCGACCGGCGTGGGCTTCTTGAGCGCGATGGGGCTCGTACGCACCAGGGCGTCAATCTCCTGCAGCATATGGCGCTCGTTCTCCACCAGGTCGGAGCCGCCCAGACGCGGACGCTCCTCCAGCAGGTTGGAGATACGGCGAATCTTGCCCTCGACGGCCTTGCGACGGGCTTCGGTGGGATGTGCTGTAAAGACAGGGTGGAACTCGAGCTTGCCGAGCAGCTCGTTGGCGCCCTCGACACCCATCTCGTTTACCAACTGGTGATAGGCGACGGTGAGTTCGTTGGCGGGATCGACCTCGGTATCGGTCGATGCGCCGGCCTCGCGCTCGCGCAGCTGCGCCACACGGTAATTCTCCTCCGACAGGTTTGCCAGATGGAAGAAGCTCGTAAAGGCGCGGACGATAACCTGCTGTTTATCGAGCGGCAGGCTGTCAATCAGATCGACGACTTCGCGAAACGCCACGGCGGTGGGCTCGTCGGCAGTGGGCACGCCCTGCTCGTCGACGGACTCGTCGGCAGCACGGCTACCGGGGTTGCCGGCATTGGCCACAATCTCGGCTGTCAAAATCTTGTCGAACAGGTCCGCGATCTCGGGATCATACTCGCTAAGCACACGGCGCTCCAGGCGCAAGAACAGCGCCAGATTGTCGCGCAGCTCCTCGGGGATCTCGATCTCGGCGAGACGCTCCTTGGACTCGGCATTCGAGCCGATTCGGTTAACGAGGCGGTTGACCACGGCAGCGACGCGCGCCGCGGCTTCGGGTACAGACTGGTTGCTTAGGTTCTCAGCCACGTTTCCTCCCATTCCTCCTTCTATGCACGTAACATGCGGTATACATTATAGGCACTCGGCAAAAACTTTCGGAGCTGATTGCGCTTTACCACACAAAAGTATTTTCTGCATTGCAAGGGTTTTTGCCCCAAATGGTCGTATTTCTCGGTGGACGGCATATGCAAACGGGGGCATTCCGCATAAATGCGAAACACCCCCGTAACAATCGCTCTCCATGAGCAGGGCACGTTAGCAGGCCCGCAGCTCAAAAAACATGCGCTACAGGCGCTCGCGAACCGCCTCGACCACGTTGGTCAAATCGACGAGAACCTCGTCGTGACTCTGCATGTCGCGCACCTTGACCTTGCCGGCGGCAAGCTCGTCGCCACCCAGGACCAGGATGAGCTTGGCGCCCACCTTGTCGGCCTGCTTAAACTGGGCCTTGAGCGAACGACCCTGGTAGTCGGCCTCGGTCACGATGCCTGCGGCGCGAAGCCCCTGCGTGATGGCAAAGACGTTCTGACGCAGATCCTTGCCGGCATTGGCGACGTAGACGCACGGGGCCTCCTCGGCACCCAAGTCGTTACCAAATGCCTGAAGGGCCAGCAGGGCGCGCTCAAAACCGACGGCGAAGCCGACGCCGGCCGTGGGCTTGCCGCCCTCGAGCTCGACCAAGCCGTCATAGCGACCGCCGCCACCGATGGAGCCGACACCGGCACCGGGAGCCTCGACCTCAAAGACAGTACGGGTGTAGTAGTCCAGGCCGCGCACCAGGGTGGGATCCTCGACATACTCGATACCGGCGGCATCCAGATAGCGCTTGACCTGCTCGTAGTGCTCGCGGCACTCGTCGCACAGGTTGTCGCCCATCAGCGGGGCGTCGGCCATGATCTCGCGGCAATGGTCGTTCTTGCAGTCGAAGGCGCGCAACGGGTTGAGCTCGGCGCGCTCGCGGCACTCATCACACATCTCGTCGGCGTGATCGAGGATAAACTGCTTGACCTGCTCGCGGTATGCCGGACGGCACTGCGCATCGCCCATCGAGTTAATAAGCAGACGGAGCTTGGAAAGGTCGAAGCCCAGGCGCTTGTAGAACTCCATGAGCATGATGATGCACTCGGCGTCGGCAGCCGGATCGGGAGCGCCGAGCCACTCGATGCCCACCTGGTGGAACTGGCGCAGGCGACCCTTCTGGGGACGCTCGCCACGGAACATGGCCTCGGCGTAATAAGCCTTAAACGGCGTGGAGCCCTGGGGCACCAGGTTGTTCTCCACGACGGCGCGCACCACACCGGCCGTGCCCTCGGGACGAAGGGCCAGGCGCTGCTTGGGCTTAAGCTTGGTGTCGGTGCCTTCGGTAAAGACGCGCTCCAGGTTGGCGCCGCTAAACACGCGGAACATCTCCTTGCGCACGACGTCGGTCGACTGGCCGATGCCGTGGACAAACACGTCCACCTGCTCGATGGCGGGCGTCTCGATGGGCTTAAAGCCAAACGGCTCGAACACGCCGGCAGCGATCTGCTGCATCTTTTGCCAAGCGCGCATCTCAGCGCCGATAAGGTCGCGGGTTCCCTCCGCCTTCTGTGCCTGCATGGGCAAACACCTTTCTTTTGTATCGCGTCATAGGTAGTGGTCATTATACGGCACAAACACAAACAGCGGCGGTGCATCTGACCGAACGAGGGTATGGGGACTCGTTCGGCCAGATGCGCCGCCGCGGTGTGCAATCTGCAATCCTTCCGCCTCTTCGGATCACAAAATCCGTTGGACGGAAAGACTTCGGGTCATCTCTTGAGCCCGTGGCTACATGGGAAACCGAATGACGGTACGAGCATCCATTCGGCTTCCAAGGCAGCCACGGACAAAACGGGGCAAAGAGCTACGAGCGACGTCGTCCCTACTCCCCCGCCACGCTCGCGCGCAGCTTAGCCGCGATGGGCTCAGACGCCAGCAGGAACACCAGCATTGCCACCGAGCACGCCAGACACACGATCCATGTGCTCGTAAAGGAGCCCGTGGCATCGAACAGTATTCCCGAGACGATGGCGCCCACCGTGCCGCCAACCATCTCGAGCGAGGTAATGGTGCCCGTGACCTTACCCAGGTCGGCCATGCCAAACTGCTTAGACGCAGCGATAGTGGGCGTTGGAGATGGTGTACTGCGCAAGGGAAATGCCCAGGTCGCTGACGATCAACGGCTGGAACAGGCTCATGCAGTTGACGAAAATGGTGTAGCACGTGGCCATGATCACAAAGCCGGAGGCCACCACGAGCCAGCCGGGGAAGAACTTACGTTGCTGAGACATACTGTTCCTTTTTAAGCAAACGAGTAGCAAGATTGGGTGCTACCGGTGGTCGGCGATGTAGCCCAAAGCGACGGCGGCATAAGCCGCGGCGCCAAGGGGAAGCTCGGCATCGCTAAAACGTGCCTTGGGATGATGCTGAGCAAAATGCTCGTCCGTATCAGTCACAGCAGCGCCCACGGTAAAGTACGCGCTCGGGATCTCGCTCGAGATCAACGCGAAGTCCTCGCTCGCCATGGCGTGGAACAGCGGCAGGAAGGCGGACTTGGGCAGCACCGCGCCCACGTAGCCAAGCGACGCCTGCGTCATGCCGTCGTCGAGTACGAGCGGGGGAACATCCGATAGTGTCTCGATAGTCGCCGGCGTACGATAGGTCGTGGCAACGCCTTTGACGACCTCCGCGATGCGGGTCTTGAGGCGCTCCATGAGCTCGACGTCGAAGCCACGCAGCGTTCCCTCGAGCACACAAGTGTCGGGGATGACATTTGCGGCCTGACCGCCGGCGAACTTGCCAACGGTAAGCGCGACCTCCTTGGCCGCCGGCACCTCGCGGGAGATGAGCTCCTGAAGCGCCAGATGCACATGGACGCCGGCCGTGATGGGGTCGATGCAGATCTCGGGGCTCGAGCCATGGCCGCCCTTGCCCTGAAGCGTGATGCGAAAACCGTACACGCCCGAGAGCGCCGGGCTGCCGTAGAGCACCAGGCCAAGCGGCGACTGGCTATTGACATGCATGGCAAAGGCGACCTGGGGGCGCGGGTTCTGCAGCAGACCGTCGGCGATGGCGGCGCGGGCACCCTCAAAGGTTTCCTCGCCCGGCTGGAACAGCAGCTTAACCGTGGCGTTGGCATCAACAAGCGCGGACTCGCGGGCCTTGAGCAGGCGCGCCGCTCCAAGCAACGCCGTTGCGTGCATATCGTGTCCGCATGCGTGCATGCAGCCGTTCGTAGAGGCGAAAGGCTCACCTGACTCTTCGGCAACGGGCAGGGCATCCATGTCGCCACGGAGCATGATGACCGTACCGGCCTGCTCATCCGTGCAGACGCCATTGCCTTGGGCCGCGGCGGCACCGGCGCCGACAAGGCCCACAACGCAGGAACCATCAACGAGCGTGGCAAATGGGATGTCCATCTCAGTCAGGCGCGCTTGGATATACGCAGAGGTCTGTGGGAGGCTATTACCCAGCTCGGGCATCTGGTGGAGATCGTGTCGCCACGCAGCGAGCTCGTCTGCAAAAGCCTGAGCTTCTGCAACGAGACCGTCACCGATAGCGGTCTGCGCCGCTGCGGTGGCCTTGGGCGCTGATTGCGGTTGAAGATCGGACAAAGCTGGTGCCATAGATGCCCTCCAGTATCGTTTTTGCAGCAAGCACTTTGATAGCGTAAAGTGCAAGGTACTACTTTAAGGGCGAGGCATAAAAAATGCCGCCCCGGGAGGGCGGCGCAACAAGTTGTTTACAATTGCGGGCGCGGCTTTCGACGCAAAAAATCGAAGTGAGTCTCGCTCAAGATAATCGACAGGAAGATGAGCGCAAAGCCGGCGAGCAGGCGCGAGGTGAGCGCCTCCCCCATCAGCAGCACCGAGAACAGCACACCCGAAGGCGACTCCATCGAAAGGAGCAGCGAGCCCGTCGAGGCCGGGACATGCGCCAGGCCGACGTTTTGGACGAGCAGTGCCACGCACGTACAGCCCACCGAGAGAAAGGCCGCCACGCCGACAAAGCTCGGCGTCCACACGGACAGAGGCGCCTGAGTCTCGAATAGCAGCGACGTGATTAAGCTCAAAACGCCATTGCCCACAAACATCCAAAACGTGATGACGTTGATGTCCATCTTGCGGCCATACTTGGCGGTCACTGCCATCTGGATAGCAAAGAAGACCGCGCCGCCCAGCGTGATGACATCTCCAGCATTGAACTCGACGCTATCGAGTGCCACCAGGCCAATGCCCGCCAGGCACAGCAGTGCCGCACCCAGGTTATAGCGGGTGAGCTTTTCGCCGCTCAGGACATAGCTGGCAAACGGCACAAGGATACAGTACGTGCCCGTCAAAAATGCACTCTTGCCCGCCGTGGTCTGTGCCAGGCCAATCGTTTGCAGTCCGTATGCTCCCCACATGAGCGCACCCATGCCCAGCCCGACGATCAGGTTGCGGGCATTGAAATGAGCGATGATGCGCTTATGGAAAATAGCAAACATAACCAGTGATGCCGGGAGAAAGCGAACGTAGACCAGCTCGAACACCGGAATGGTATCGAGCGCATCTTTCATGGTGGTAAAGGAATAGCCCCAGATGACCGCCACCGAAAGCAGCAAGACCTTCCAGAAGAACGGAGAACGCGCGCCGGCGCCGCGGGAGGTGCCGCCGGCACCCAGGTCTTCGCGCGCTACAGGGCTATCGGGCATGTTTTCGATTTCGTTGGCAGCGTATTGGGCCATGGAACATCCTCGCGCTCAATCTGGGCGTGGTGTCCGCACGCGCGTGACCGCATGCCGCCTCATGGTCAAATAAAAACGGGGCGCACCGGACCCCCGGTACGCCCCGCTACTGTAGCAACAACCAGCGTTGCACCGCAATCCAGCCCACTAAAGCGTCAGCAAAGTGAACCTCGATGTTTTGTCAATGTCACGCTGTTGCACTAAATAAGCTTCGTGCTTTCAAGCTTTTCGATGATCCAGTCGTTGGCCTTGATGACCGGGCGGCGGAAGACGACGCCCAGGCCCAGCGACGGAATCAGATAGCTCGCCAAGATACCCAGCTCAACCCAGTACTCCATATGGTAGGCGCCAGCCATGGCGGCGTGCATGGCGTTGATGCCGTGGGTAAACGGCAGGAACGGGTAGATCGCCTGGAACACGGGGCCGGTCATCTCGATGGGGAACGTACCGCCTGAACCGCCGACCTGCATGACCAACAGCACGACAGCGAGCGCCTTGCCGATATCGCCAAACGAAACCGTGAGCGTGTAGACGATATTGGAGAACACGAGACTCGCGACCCAACCCGCCAGCACAAATTGCAGCGGGTTGTCGCACTGAATGCCAAAGAACAGGATGTCGCCCGCGCACACGAGTGTCGCCTGCAGCAGGGCCAGACCTCCAAAGAACAGGTAGCGGCCCAGGTAGATCTCGTGCAGGCGCACGGGGATCAGCTCGTTGATGAGCTCGTCGTCGACCGAGACCTTCATCATGGCCGCCAGTACAATCGAGCCGACCCAGAGCGACAGAATCGTATAGAACGGCGCCATGGCCGAACCGTAGTTGCGGATCGGATAGACCGGCTTGCGGTCGAGCGCAACGGGGCCGGAAAGCGACACGGCCAGGCCCTCGGGGTCGTTGCCGATCATCGTCTTGATCGTCGCCAGGTCACCCGACATCAGGGCGCCGTCGAGCTCGTCCTTGAACGCGCTGATCTTGTCCGACGCCTCGCCCAGCTGATCGGAAGCCTTGTTGACCAGCTTTGCGGCCTTGGAGAGACCCTTTGCCAGCGAACCGGATGCGTCGGTCAGGCCGGCAACAGCGCTATCCAGGTCGCCCGAGATGCCGTCGAGCGAATCCAGAACGCCCGAAATAGTTTTCTTGAGCTCCTTGGCCTTGACCGAGAACGTGGAATCGTAGTCGGACTTAGCGCCCGAGATGCCCGCCTTGGCATCGGCGATGGCCTGGTCGACCTCGGCACGCGTGCTGTTGACCTCTGCCATGCTGTCGGAAAGGGACTTTGCGGTTGCCCTCAGGTCGTTGGCATTGTTACGATACTCCGTCGCAATCCTGCCCAGCGATGTAGCCACAGACTTGAGGCTGTCCTGGAGCTTTTCGTCACTCACCTGATCGGCAAAGCTGCGGAGCTGGTCGGCCGTGTCGTCGATTTCCTTGGCGCGCGATTCGAGTGCCGACGCGGCTTCGTTGAGCTGGGTCACCGTAACGTTGACATGCTGGTTTGCGGCGTCGAAAGCCTTCGCGAGCTCGGCGGACACGTTGTCAAACGAGCCCGCACTTCCGTCAATCGCGGCGTTGATGGCGTCGTTGGCGGCCTTGAGTGCTTCCTTGGAATCACTAATGCCGCTCTCGGCGTGCTCCATCAACTGCTTGGTAGATTCATCGACCTTACCCGTCTGCTGGAGCATACCGCTCGCCGACGTCAACGAATCGGAGGTCGAGCTCAAAATGCCCGCCAGCGAAGTCGCGTTGGCTTGAACGTCCTGCAGGTCCTCGACCGAATCGCCCAGTGTCGAGGACAGGTTGGCGATAAAGCTGCTGACCTGATCGGTGCTCATGTAATCGAGCAGGCTGGACACGGTCTTAAGGCCGATGGTCGTGATGGTCTTGGTAAAGGTCTCATTCACCTGGCTCTGGACGGCGCTCGAACCCTTTTCGGTCACGATCTGGGCGATGGCGTTAGCCTTCTGGTTTTCGTAGAACTCGATGTCGGCGTGCTTCACGTTGGTCGAGAAAAGCGTCATCATGTCGGCGCTAAACGTCTTGGGGATAACGACGGCGGCATAGTATGTGCCCGACTTAACGCCCTCAATCGCCTTATCGCGGTCGTTGAGGACAACCCAGTCAAAGTTCTCGTTACCGCGCAGGGTCGCCGTCACGTTTTCGCCCACGTTGATCTCGACGGGAATCAGGTCGCTCTCGTAGCCCTCATCGGTGTTGACCACTGCAATCTTAAGGTTGCCGGTATTGCCGTACGGATCCCAGCTGCCGGCGATGTTAAACCACGCGTACAGGCACGGCACGATAATGAGGCCCATCACGACGACCATGCCGATCACGGAGCGAGACACGTTTTGGACATCACGCTTAAACAGGTGCAGGATGTTCTTCATTTATGCCTCACCTCCTTTAGAGTGCTTGCCAAGCAGGGTGGTATCTCCATCATTTGTAGCTGTGCTGTCGCTGCCCTGAGATTTACGATGCGCACCAATATGCGGCAGACGGCTCGTGGGCTGTTCGCTGTCCTTGGTGCCCCGCTCGCTGGCGTTGAGACCAAACATGCGACGGGCGGCAGGGATGGCAGCCGTGTGCTCGCGCATCTCGCGGCGCAAGTCCTCGTCCGAAAGCGCCGAGATGCGCATCTGGGTGTTGAGGCTTGCACGGATGTACTCGATGTTGATGAGCCAGCCGCAGATGGCAATGACCGAGATAATCCAGATAACGAGCAGGATGATCTTGCCGTTATTGTCGATATCGAGCACCGTCGAAAGCACAAAGAGCAGAACCTGCACGCCTACCACGGCGGCAAAACCGCCCTTGATGTAGTACGGGTAGCGATGCTCAAACGCCACGGCATGATCGAGCAGCTCGCGACGGTACGAATCCGAATCGAGCATGACGCGCATGGCCGTGCGCAGCGAATAGCGCTGGCGCGGTAGGTCGTTGGACTCGCAGATCATGAGGCCCGTCGTGGAAAGCTGCTTATCAAAGAGCAGGTTGAGGTTGAGCAGCAGCGGACGCAGCTGCAAGCCAATAAAGAGTGCGATGGCAAGGAACACGCCCAGGATGCACAGGTTGAACAGGTAGTTGAACGAATACATGCCACCGACGGTCTCGCGCAGCAGGTTGATGCCATAGGTGAAGGGCAGCAGCGGATGCAGCCATTGGAAGAAGCCGGGCATCATCTCGATGGGATACATGCCCGACGAGCCGGGGATCTGCACAATGACGAGGATGACGCCAATGGCTTTACCGATATGCTTAAACGTGGTGGACAGCGCATAGATGATGTTGACGTAGGTGAACGAAATAGCGATGCCGCCCAGTACAAAGAGCAGCGGATTGACGCACTGAACGCCAATGACCAGGTCGCCCACCGTAACGATAATGGCCTGGAACGCGCCCAGGATCACCAGCAGCAGCCAGCGGCCAAAGTAGCCCTGACGCGCCGTAAAGCCACCGATGCCCTCGCGGTCGACCTCGAGTTTATAGATAGCGATGAGCACATAGCCGCCTACCCACAGCGCCAGATTGGTGTAGAAGGGCGCGATGCCCGAGCCAAAGCTCTTGACCGGATAGATTGACTTGGACGTCAGCTCAACCGGAGATGCCATGAAATCTGCCACGTCATTGACGTCGACGTCCATGAGGTCGGCTAACTCGCCCATAGACTCAGAGGTCTGCAGCGCCGCAATGTCATTGGCGGCGGTCGCGAGCTTGTCCTGAACCTTGGCAAGGGAGGCGTCGGTTTGGGACAGCGTGGTCTTTGCCTGCTTGAGCGTGGCGTCGAGCTGCGCCAGCGTGCCGCGCGCGCTCGCTATCGTGGGGGTCATACCCGACACAATGCCGGTCAAATCGCCCGAAACGGCGGCAAAGGAGTCAAGCGCGCTCGAAGCCTTCGGAAGTGCGTTCTGACCCAGATCGGTCTGAGCCTGACCGAGGCTAGCCGTACCGGTCTGAATTGCCGCGTTGAGTGCGTTGCTCGCGTTCGAGATTGCCGTAGCGTCATTCGCCATGGCGCTCGACTGCGCAGACAGACCGTCCTTGATGCTCTGAAGCTTTTCATTCTGCTCGCGGAGCAAATCGATGGTCGATACAATGCGCGCGTCAATTTCCTCGGAACCTGTCGACGTGTCATTGACGAGAATCTCCAAATGCCCGATAACGGCCTTATTGTGATCGATCGTCGCTTGGAGAGACTCGAGTGAGTTGTCGATGCGGGTGGTCGTAGATGTGACTGTGCCCGTCAGCTTGCCAATCGCAGCGTTCGCAGAGGCTGACGTCTTGGTGAGCGCAAGGCTGCCTTCCGAGAGCGCCTTGGAGAGCGAGGCGACAGAGTTGCCCGCCGTAGCGCGAGCCTCGCCCAGCAGGTCATTGCCCTGAGCGATTGCCTGCGTTAGAGAGGGCGTCTGACCCTGCAGGCCCGCCAACGCGGCATCAGCCGAGGCGATAGCGCCACTCGTCTTATCGATGGCGGCATTCATATCGCCAATCGAATCGCGCACCTCACCCAAGGTGTCGGATGCCTCGGACACCGAACTTGTCAGCGAGTCCTGAGTCTGGGTTGCCTTGTCCTTTAAATCGACACCGGCATCCTTGGCGATACTGGCAACAGTCTCGCCCACCGTGGAGACAAACTCCGAGTTGATCTGCTCCTCGATGGTGTTGGCACCGGTATCGGTGACCTTGGGCGCAATGGCGCTCTTCTTCTCATTGACGTAATAGGTGAGCTTCGGCTGATGGTAATTGCCATCGAGCATCGAGACAAGATTGTCGGAGAAGTTCTTGGGGATTACGATCGCCGCGTAGTATTCCCCGCTCTCGACGCCCTCTTTGGCATCGGCAGCCGAGTCGACGAAGGTCCAGCCCAGCTGATCGTTTTCCTTGAGCTGGTCGACCACCTTATCGCCTGCATTGAGCTCGCCCACCAAGTCATTCTGGGTGCCCTGATCGTTGTTGGCGATGGCGATTTTAATGCCCTGGGTATTTCCGTACGGATCCCAGTTGGCAACGATGTTGTACCAGGCATACAGCGAGGGAATGACGCACACGCCCAAGGTAACCACCAGGGCGACGGGGTTCATAAGCAGTCGCTTAATGTCGCGCTTAAATATCGCAAAGGAGACCTTTGCGTTGGATAGTTTGCTGCCGAGACTCACGCTTGGACCATCCATCCTGTCGTTGAATCGAATCGTACTATCGATAACCATTGTACGTAGGCGCTTTAGTGCCTCACGGCACGATGGTGCTGAGTTTTGCGGGTAGCAATATACTACGAAGATGAGTTAACGTACAGTTGTACAGTATCTTAAATTTCAGCAGGTCACAAAACCACAACCCGCACAAATTAGCAATCCGAATAGTCATCGGGTAGTCATTGGGGACGTTCTTAAACGACTAGTCGAACAAGAACGTCCCCAATGACTACTTTGGGCCACGAAAGCGTCGCAGGTTGAGCATAAGTCAGCGAAAACGCCCCTAAGCGAGCAAGGTGACGTGAAAGAGGAGGGAAGCGTACTTCGGTACGCGACCGACGATTGAACGTCAGATTGCCGCTTAGGGGCGTTTGCAGCGTCGAGTGGTTACGCGGTTCGTAGAACCGCGTAACCCCCTAGTTACATAAGCTCGCAAACAGCCGCCGCGAAGGCAACGGGGTCCTCGGGGAGGATGCCCTCGACCAGCAGGGCCTGATCGTAGAGCAAGCCGGAGTACTGCTTGATCTTATCGGCGTCGCCTGCCTTCTGGGCAGCGACAAGCTTGTCAAAGACCGGGTGCTTGGCGTTGAGCTCGAGCACGCGCTGGCTCTTGGGCATGCCGTCGGGCGCGCCCTCGGGCCCCTTCTGGAGCACCTTCTCCATCTCGAGCGAAAGCGGACCCTCGGTGGTGATGCAGGCGGGAGCGTCAGTCAGACGCGCAGAGACGGCGACCTTCTCGACCTTGTCACCGAGCGCCTCCTTCATGGCGTTAAAGAGATCCTCGTTCTCCTTGGTGGCGTCCTCGGCCTCCTTCTTCTCGTCATCGGTCGCCATGTCAAGATCGCCGGTCGCGACGTTCTTAAGCTCCAGGTGACGATCCTCGACCTCGGGCTCGGCACCATCGGCAACTGCCTTCTCGGCAGCCTCGCGAGCAGCGTCATCCTCGTAGACCTTGGGCATATCGGCAGCCACGTACTCACGCATGGCCTGGAAGGTGAACTCATCCACGTCCTGCGTCAGCAGCAATACATCGTAGCCGCGGTCGAGCACGCCCTTCACGACGGGCATCTTGGCCAGACGCTCGCGCGAATCGCCGGCGGCATAGTAGATTGCCTTCTGGCCCTCGGGCATGCCCTTGGCATACTCGGCAAGGGTGATCATCTTCTGCTCCTTGGCAGACCAGAACAGCAACAGGTCGGCGAGCTCGTCGGCCTTCATGCCGTAGCTCGAGTAGATGCCGTACTTCAGACCGCGACCAAAGTTCTCAAAGAACTTCTCGTATGCCTCACGGTCGTTGTCGCGCATGTCCTCAAGGTCGGCGGTAATCTTCTTTTCCACACGCTTGGCGATAGCCTTGAGCTGACGGTTCTGCTGCAGCGTCTCGCGCGAGATGTTGAGCGACACGTCGGCGGAATCCACGACGCCACGGACAAAGTTGTAGTAGTCGGGCAGCAGGTCGTCGCACTTCTCCATAATCAGCACGTTGGAGCTGTAGAGCGCCAGGCCCTTCTCGTAGTCCTTGCTGTACAGATCGAACGGGGCGCGGCCCGGCACAAACAGCAGGGCGTCGTACTCGAGCGTGCCCTCAGCATGGAAGCTGATGGTGCGTGCAGGATCGTCAAAGTCGTGGAACGTTGACTTGTAGAACTCGTCGTAGTCCTTCTGCTCGACATCGGAGCTGCGCTTTTTCCAGATCGGCGTCATTGAGTTGACGGTCTCGAGCTCCTGGTAGTCCTCGTACTCGGGCGTGTAGTCATCGCCAGCATCCTCGGGCTTGGGCTTCTGGCGGCTCTTGGACACCATCATCTGAATCGGGTAGCGCACATAGTTGCTGTACTGCTGAATCAGGCTCTTGAGGCCCCACTCGGTCAGGAAGCGATCGTAGGTCTCGGCCTCGCCGTCGGCGTCGAGCTTCTCGTTCTCGCGCAGCGTCAGGATGACATCGGTACCGTGCTCAGCACGCTCGCCATCCTCGATGGTGTAGCCCTCAAGACCGTCGGACTCCCAAACGTGGGCGATATCCTCGCCATAAGCGCGGCTGACGACCTTCACGTGGCTGGCGACCATAAAGGCGGAGTAGAAACCCACGCCAAACTGACCGATGATGTCGACATCGGAACCCTGCTGCTCGGCGTTCTCAGTCTTAAACTCCTCGGAGCCGGAATGGGCGATGGTGCCCAGATTGCGCTCAAGCTCCTCGGCGGTCATGCCGATACCGTTATCCGAAATGGTGATGGTACGGGCATCTTTATCAAAGGAAACACGAATAGCCAGGTCGCCCTGGTCGAGCTTGACGCTCGGGTCCTGCAGGCTCTTAAAGTTGAGCTTGTCGACGGCGTCGCTCGCGTTGGAGATAAGCTCGCGCAGGAAGATTTCCTTATTGGTGTAGATGGAGTTGATCATGAGGTCGAGCAGTTTTTTGCTCTCGGTCTTAAATTGACGCATGTGCAGTCCTTTCGCGCTACCCCCGTCCGCAAAAACGGCCCGGTTGCCCGAGCCGCATCGCAGACCTGCTATGTTCAGACTTAGATTTTATAACCCATTAGCGCGCATATATACATACGGAATCGAAAAACTGTATGTCCAAACGCTCTGATGCGCCAATTGCCAAGGAGTGTCCCCGACTGCCGGCAGGAAAGGAACGTCCCTATCTGCCATCTACGCGCTTGGCCATCCAAGCATGGGGCTGGCCCTCGTCTTCGTAGTCCACCGGGGCAATCTGCGTGTAACCCGCCTTGGCATAGAGCGGCAGCACGTATTCCTGCGCATGCAGCTTAATGAGCTTGGCGCCGGCATCACGCGCGCACGTATCACTGGCCTCGACAATCTTGCTCGCCAAACCGCGACGGCGCATGCTCGGCAGCACGGCCACGCGCCCCATAATGTAGGTCTCCCCCGCCGCGACGCCTTCGTCCAAGTCGCACGCCGGCGACACCGGAGCCTCTGCGTCAGCTGCGCGCTCGAGTTCTTCGGGAAACACGCGCGAGCAACCGGCAAGCTCACCGTCTACATAGAGCGTCACATGAATGCAGTTCGGATCCTCGTCGATAGCGTCAAACTCATTCTCGTAGCCCTGCTCGTCCATAAAAACGACGCGGCGCACCAACGCCGCGTCATCAAAGCATCCCGTCTTAAGTTGGATATCCATGGCTGCCCTTTCATTCAATGCGAACGTTAGGGACAGATTTTAGCGAAAATGAGCTCCGCGCACGCTAAACTTCGCGCGAGCCTTCGCCAGGCAATCGTAATGACCCACGTTATGGGCATCGCTCGCGATGAAGCTGTACAGGTTCTGATCGAACAGGCGCTGTGCCGGCTTTTTCTCGCGACCAAAGCGACCGCCGGCAATAAAGTCCGCCGAAGCCTGCAGCTTGCAGCCCATATCGACCAGGCGCTCCGCCACGCTTACATCCTTTTGAACCGCACGATAGCGCTCAGGATGAGCGATGATCACCTGGTAGCCACGGCACTGCAAATCGTAAATCGTGTTCTCGTACTCTCTAAACGCATACGCATCGGCATGCGTCGAAAGCTCGAGCAGAAACTCGTTGGTCCCATCGAAATGCAAGTGATCCGCGGCATCGATACCAAGCTCAACGAGCTTTCGATGGTTGACCTCGAAGCCCATCTGGAGCGGAAAACCGTCAGCGTTATCGCGCAGCAGCTCAAAGGCATCCCACATCTTGTCGTAATCAAAATAGGGATCACGGCAGTGAGGAGTGCAAACGATTCTGGTTACACCGGCCCGCTTGGCAGCCTCGAGCATCGCCAAGCTCTCTTCGAGATCGGCGGCGCCGTCGTCTACACCCGGCAAGATATGGCAATGAATGTCACGCATAGGTCAGCCTTAATCAACTAAACGTTTGCTCGGTTGGTGAAGATGCCCTTTTTGGAAGTGCCCTGATCGTCGGAGCCCTTCTTAACCTTCTTACCGTCCTTGGTGTAGTAAGAATAGTAGTACTCGCTGGTCTCGGTCTCACAGTAATTCATGACGGTACCGATGAGCTTGACCTTCTCGGACTTCTTAAGCTGACCGATGGCGTTGAGCGCCTCCTCGCGCTTGGTGAAATCCTCACGCACGACAAAAAGCGCACCGTCGGTCAGACTTGCGATCTCGGCAGCATCGATGAAGGTGCCGACCGGGGGAGCATCGAAGATGACGTACTGGAACTTGGCGGACAGTGCCTTTACCAGCTTGGCAAAGCGATGGGAGACGATGATGTCGGCAGGATTGGGAATGTGCGGCTCGGCATCGAGGAAGTAGAAGTTCTTCTGACCCGTCTCGACAATCGCCTGGTCGATAGAAACCTGCTCGGACAGGACTGCATAGAGTCCGCCGCGGGAGCGGACGCCGAGCATATCGGCAAGGGACCTGCGACGCATATCAGCCTCGACCAGCAGGACACTCTTGCCGCTCGTGGCGATTGCCTGAGCAAGGTTAATGGAAACCGTAGACTTGCCCTCGTTGGGAATCGAGGAGGTAACGGTGATGGTGCGAATGGGGTCGTCCACGCTCGCAAAGCGGATATTGGCCAGAAGGGTCTTGGCGGCATTCTGTACAACGAGCTTATCGGTGTTCTTTGCCTTAGCCATGCCTATTTACCACCTTTCATAGCCGGAATTCGGCCAACAACGGGAATACCCAGGAGCTCTTCTGCCTCTTCGGCACCGCGGATGCGGGTATTGAGCATGTCTGCCAAAACGACATAGGCAACTGCGATAAAGATACCGGCGAGGAACGCGACGGCAATATACAGCGTACGCTTGGGGCCGCTGGGGGCTTCGGGGGTCTTGGCCTCGTCGATAACGTTGATGCTCTGGGCAGCGCCGACGTTCTGAGCGACCGTACTCACCGAGCTGGCAATGGCCTTTGCGACCTCAGCCGTCTCCTTGGCATCGGTACCGGTAACCGAAAGCGTAATGACACGCGTGGTGGTCTCGGAGGAAACAGACACCTTGTAGTCATCCAGATCGGTGAGGCCCAGTTCTTTGGCGGCGCCGCTCTTAACGCTATCGCTATCAAGCAGCGTGGCGATATCGTTGGAAAGCATCTGGCTCGCCGAGAGATCGTTGTAGCTCATCTGACCGCTATCGTCGGTCTTGGCGAGAATGTACATGCTCGTCGTCGCGGTATAGGTGTTGTTCATCGCAACGAAGGACACGATGCCCATGGCGATCGCGCAGACCACCGGAAGGGTGATGACCAGCTTGAGGTGCTTTTTCAGCAGCTGGAACAGTTCGAGAAGGGTCATGCAGCTTGCCTTTCATTTCCCCAGTTCGGATTGACAAAACTGTCCGTATGTTATCGCATCTTTTTACCGAGACCAAACTCTATACATAAGAAACAGGCTCTCCTGTAAAAATGACGGAAGCAATCGTAAAATTGCACAACAACGCCGCACCCGAAAGTCCGATGCGGCGTCCACATCAATATCTATGTTGTATCGCTATGCGAATGGCTCGTCCTGCTGTATGGGAAACGTCACCGTAATGGTGGTTCCCACGCCCAACACGCTCGACAGATCGAGCGTGGCGTGATGATACAGGGCCGCATGTTTGACAATGGCAAGCCCCAGGCCGGTTCCGCCGCGTGCCTTGGATCTACTCTTGTCCACGCGATAGAACCGCTCAAATACCTTGCCATGTTCTTCAGGCGCGATACCGATTCCCGTGTCGGCGACCGCGAGGAACGGATGACCTTCGTCGTTGGTGCCGCACTGCAGCGCAACCATACCGCCGGGTCGATTGTAGCGGATGGCGTTGCTTGCCAGATTGTAGATGAGCTCGTCAATCAAGCGCGACACGCCTTCGATGACCACAGGCTTGGTCTCATGACTTATCGTCACATTCGCTTGACGGGCGACCTGTTCAAGACGCTGCTCAACCGTGTAGATGGCACGCGAGAGCTCAATAGGCTCCGTGGACCCAATGGGCACCGCCTCGCCCTCAGTCGCACGCTCGGCCTCGTCCAAGTTAGACAGCATAAGGATATCGTTGACAAGCGCTGCCAAGCGGCCCGCCTCACGATAGATACGACCGCCAAAGTTGCGCAGGTCATCCTCGCCCTCAACCATGCCGTTTGCGATGAGCTCGGCATAGCCCGAAATCGCCGTAAGCGGCGTCTTGAGCTCATGGGTGATATTCGCCGTGAACTCGCGGCGCATACGGTCGTTGTCCGCTAGCACCGCCATTTGGCGCTTGAGTTCCTGGCGCTGCGACTCGATACGCTCAAGCATGGGGACCATCTCGGCATAGGCGTGCTCATAGCTACGGCGCGGGTGGTCCAAATCCACCTCTTGCAACGGCGCGATGATGGCACGGGACTCGCGGCGCGCCATGAAAAACGAGAGTACCGCACCCGCTGCTGCGATAAGCAGCATCGGCGCCACCATCGACAGCAAAATCGCCGCAACGCCAGGCTGGGCCTGCGCCAAGCGGACAACCTGGCCGTTATCAAGGGCGACGGCGCGATACAGCATAATCTCGTCGAGCGTAGAGCTTGCGCGCTCCGCGGAACCCGAACCACTCTCAAAGGCCTCGATGACCTCGGGGCGATCGCCATGGTTGGGCAGTGTGGAAGGCGACGCCTCGTTGTCGTAGGCAACCGATCCATCCTTGTTAATCAGCGTGATGCGTAAGTCCTCGCGATCGAGGCTACGCAAGAACGGGATGGGCTCCTGCTGCTCGTCGAGGGCGGCAGCAATGAGCTCGGTTTCCTGCGCCAGATTGGCACTCGTGGCATCCGCCAAGGTGTTTTGCACAAAGAACGCACCCAGCACCGTAAACGCCACGATAACCGCCATGGCGCAAACAAAGATCGTCACAAAAACGCGGTGCGATAGCGTTTGTTTTCCCTGGGGGGCGAAGACCACGGGTTACTCCTCCGATGCGGTGGACGCGGTGTCGTCACCTTCGGCACCATCACCGGCAGAAGGCTCAGCCAAGCGGTAGCCCACGCCGCGCACGGTCTCGATGGCGCTGGCATGCTCGCCCAGTTTTTGGCGAAGCGTCTGCACGTGCACGTCAACGGTGCGCGAACCGCCGTCGAAGTCCCAGCCCCACACGCTCTGCAGCAACGACTCGCGGGTAAAGACCACGCCGGGCTTGCGCATGAGATACTCAAGCAGGTCGAACTCGCGCAGGGTGAGCTTAAGCGGCTCGCCGGCAACGGTCACCTCGCGATGGCTGGGCGAGAGCACGATGTCGCCCACACTGAGCACATCGCTCGCCTGCTTGACCATGCCGCCGCGACGCAGCAGTGCGCGGCAACGGCTCGCAAGCTCCATGAGCGAAAACGGCTTAGTCAGGTAATCGTCGGCACCGCCATCGAGCGCCATCACCTTGTCGAGCTCGGTGTCCTTGGCAGTAAGCATCATGATGGGCACCGTCGCCGTCAGGCGGTCGGCGCGCAGGCGACGCATAATCGCCAAACCATCGGTATCGGGCAGCATGATGTCGAGCAGGACGGCATCGGGTACCCGTCGCGCCACGGCGGCCTTAAACTCGCCGTCGCACGAAAAGCCCTCGGCCTCGATTCCCTGCTTGCGCAGCGCATAGACCGTCAAATCCCTGATGTTGTCATCGTCCTCGACGTAGTAGATCATGTTGAACCCCTTTGCGGCCGGCATGACCGCATCTTAACCCTAAAGGTACCTTTACGAGATGGTATCAGCCAAAACGTCCCGTCAAATAATCCGCTGTGCGCGAATCGGTCGGTTTTTTGAAGAGCTGAGCGGTGGGCGCGTGCTCCACCAGCTCGCCCAGCAAGAAAAACGCGACCGAGTCGGAGATGCGCGCCGCCTGCTGCATATTGTGCGTAACGACCACCAACGTGCAGGTCTCCTTGAGCTCGCAGGCAAGCTGCTCCACCACCAGCGTCGACACGGGATCGAGGGCGCTCGTGGGCTCGTCCATCAGCAGAATGTCGGGCTGCACGGCAAGTGCGCGGGCGATGCACAGGCGCTGCTGCTGTCCACCCGAAAGACCCAGGCCCGACTCTTTGAGCTTGTCCTTGACCTCGTCCCACAGGGCAGCGCGACGCAGGGAGTCCTCGACCAGCTCATCGAGCACGGCGCGGTCGCGCACACCCATACCGCGAGGACCGTAGGCGACGTTGTCGTAGATGCTCATGGGAAATGGGTTGGGGCGTTGGAACACCATGCCCACGCGCTGGCGCAAACGGCAGATGTCGCAATCGCCCAGGATATCTTGACCATCGAGCGCAATCTTGCCCTCGATGCGGCAATCCTTGATGCCGTCGTTCATGCGGTTAAAGCAGCGCAGCAACGTGGACTTTCCGCAGCCCGAAGGCCCGATGAACGAGGTGATCTGCTTGTCGCGGATCTTGATATTCACGTCCTTGAGCGCATGGTGGTCGCCATAGAACAGGTCGAGGCCCTCGACGTCGATGCGCGTCGGCGAGGCGGCAAGATCCTCTGCCGTGGGGCGAGTCGCATCCCCAACCTCGCGCTCATGCGCGGCCTCGGCCTGCGCTTCCATGAGTTCTTCAAGCTCCGTGGGCTCCACAGCCGCAGCAGCCGTCATACCGCACACCTCCATATCGATATCAATTCAGCAGTATCGATAGTAGGAATCGCGGCTCATACGCACGTGAGCACATTGTCAAGTGTTTGTAAGGGCACGCTAGCTATGCGGCGGGCAGCTCGATGGTGAATATCGTGTGTTCGGGCGTCGATTCACATGCAACGGTACCGCCGTGTGCCGCGATGATCTCCTTGGCAATAGCAAGGCCCAAACCGGCACCACCGCGATTGGTCGCACGCGCCGCATCCAGGCGATAGAACTTCTCAAAGATCACCTTGAGCTTAGCCGCAGGGATAGGATCGCCCTGATTGATAAAGCGCACGCGCACGCCGCCATCGTCTTGGCGCCTGGCCTCAATCGTGATAGTCGAGCCCTCATAGCTATAGGCGACGGCGTTTTTCATGATGTTGTTAAACACGCGGGCCATCTTATCGCCATCCACGAGCACCGTCAGGTCCTCGCGAATATCAACCTGGGCTTCCTTATGTTGCTCGTTGAGGATGGGATAGAACTCGTCAGCCACCTGAGCCAGCAGCAACCCCAGATCAACATAGCCGCGCGTGAGCACGATATCGTGGAAGTCAAAGCGCGTGATATCGAAGAACTCTTCGATGAGTGCATCGAGCCGGTGCGCCTTGTCGAGCGCCACGCCCGTAAAGTGCGCACGTTGCTCAACCGGCAGCTCAGGAGCCTCTTGCAGCAGCGAAAGATAGCCCACCACACTGGCAAGCGGGGTGCGTAGGTCATGTGCCAAGTACGTGACCAGATCGTCCTTGCGATGAGACTCGTCACGCAAGGCCTGTTGCACCTTGCGCTCGCGATCGCGCACACGGTTGAGTGCGCCCTCGACCTCCAGGAAGTCGCCGTCGATGTTGTCCCAGGTGTCGGGGTGATCGATCAGGCGATCTTGAATACGAGCGGCCAGCACACAATCGGCATGCTGCTCGCCCTGCTCATAGCCCTGGTAGTACAGGGCGCGGCCGCAAAAGAACAGCACGCACACGGCAAGCGCCAGCACAAAGCCAAACATGTTGAATACAAAGCCGGCATCGAACAGCACCGGCCCTTCGATGCCGCCGAGTGCCATGGCGCCAATCGCCAACGTCATGGCCCACGCGGCACCGCCAATCACCACGCAGCGGCGTACGATTTCAAATCGATCGATCAGCAAAAAGCCGACAAGCAGCACCGCCAAGATTCCAGCGATGTTATCGATGCCAATCAGCAGCAGGCTCAGCAAAAAGAGCAGCACCGTTGCAAGCGCGCGGTTGTCGACGACCGACCTCACGTATTCAAAGAGTCGATCGGGCACCTCGAATGCCTGCCTATCGTCTTTTGTCATATCCACTTCCCCACCATCAAAGGCGTTATTCGATTATGTAGCCGACGCCCCAGACGTTTTTGATAAAGCGCGGCTTTTGAGCGTCGTCGCCGATCTTTTCGCGCAGGTGGCGAATGTGCACCATCACCGTATTGTTGGAGCCGGGCATAAAATCCTCGTTCCACACCGCGCGGAACAGGTCCTCCACGGCCACCACGCTGCCGCGATGCTCGACCAGATACAGCAAGATGGAATACTCGATGGGCGTGAGGCGAACCGGTGAACCGTCCACTGTCACGGAACGAGCATCGCGGTTGATCTCAAGGCCGTCGAGCTGGATGGTCGGCGACTCGGCCGCCTGCGCGCGGCTACCGTAGCTGGTGTAGCGACGAAGCTGAGCGTGCACGCGTGCGATGAGCTCAAGCGGACGGAACGGCTTGACCACATAATCGTCCGCGCCAAGCGAAAGGCCCTCGATCTTGTCTTGCTGGGCATCGCGCGCCGTCAGCATGATCACGGGATAGGTATGGCTGGAACGGATCGTACGTAGCAGCTCAAAGCCATCGATATCGGGCAGCATGACATCCAGCAGCGCCAGATCAAACTCCTGCTCCAAGATTGCCTTGGCAGCATCGGCCCCGCTATAGGCGACCTGTACGTCAAAGCCTTCTTTTGTAAGGTAGATACCAACCAAGTCGGCGATGGCCTTTTCGTCATCAACTACCAAAATGCGCTCGTTCATGCGTGCTCCTCTCGCGCTCCATTATGCCCGAGGGGGCGCATGCCACACACAACAAGCGTGGGTGATTAAGTCGGCCTTAAGCACCCTTGTGCCCGTTCGGGCGCGGATGTGGGCCACGCACGCACGCGATGATCGCCGACACCGGCAAACGATATACTCTAGTTCCAGAAGAGACCATCCCGTCGAAAGCGAAATCTGTGAAGTCCCTCATCTCTTTTGCAAAGCGCTCAGCCCAGCTTGCCGCCGGCTTTGTCTGCGCTATCGCCCTTGCCGCTGGCGTGCCCACCGTCGCCGGCGCCCAAGTGCTCACGACCGACAATGTTTGCGGCAAAACCGCCGATGCGCGCGGCATCACGGCCGAAAACCTGCCCGATATCGATGCGACCAATGCCCTCGTCATGGGCAAAGACGGCACCGTCTACTATGGGCGCGGCGCCGATGAGCAGGTCAAAATCGCCTCGATCACCAAGGTCATGACCGCAATCCTAACCGTCGAGAATTGCAAGATGGACGAGAAGGTCACGGTAAGCAACACCGCGGCCACCGTGGGCAATTCGACCGCCGGCTTGCTCGAAGGCGACGAGCTTACCGTGGAGCAGGCACTGCGCGGCCTGATGATTCCCTCGGGCAACGACGCCGCCATCGTGCTCGCCGAATATGTGGGCAAGAAGATCGAGCCTAAGACCAAAGACGCCGAGGCCACCTTTGTGAAGGCCATGAACGAGCGCGCTAAGAAGCTCGGCTGCACCGGTACGCTTTTTGAAAACCCGCATGGTCTGGACTTTGATGAGTGGGCTGGCGATATGCACTCAACCGCACACGACGTAGCGCTGATGATGCAGGAGGCCATGAAAAACGACACGATCCGCGAGGTCGTAGCGAGCGAGGATTCCTGGATCGAGGTCACGGGCGCCGACGGCGCCGACCATTCGCATTCCATGGACACGCATAACTATTTGCTGGGCCAAGATGGCAACATCGGTGGCAAGACCGGCACCACCGACGACGCGGGCTATTGCTTTACGGGTGCCTACAACCGCGACGGCGACGAGATCTACACCGTCGTTTTGAACTCCACCACCACCGACCAGCGCTTTACCGATACCGCAACCCTTGCCAATTGGTACTACGGTCACAAGGTGACGGTCGCAATCGCCAACACGCAGGAAAAGACCGCCAACGGCAACCCGCTTATGGCGCGTATTGGCCAAACCGACTGGACGGATAAGACGATCGACGCCACGCTCGCCGATCCTACGGCGCAAGCGACCGTGTTTTCCCTTGCCGGCGAGGTGACCGAAAAGGTTAGCTACGACGATCTTTCGGGCACGGTGCATGTGGGCGATAAGGTGGGTAGCGTTACGCTCAAGCAGGACGGCACCAAGATCGCCGTCATGGACCTGGTTGCCGACGAAGAAGGCGCTGGGCCGAATCCCATTGAATGGCTCCTTGTGAAGCTCGACCGTCTGGGCCGTCGCATCGACAACCGCCCGCTCACGGCAGAAAGCGAGACCGTCGCCAAGGCGCCCGAGGTGTAGTGCGCAAGAATAATAAGCCCACTGAAAGGAGGCGTCCGAAAGGATGCCTCTTTTTTTGAGGGTTCGAATCCCCAGCTAACGTGGTTCAACTAAAAAAGGGCCCCTTTCGGAACCCTTCTTTCAAGTCATACTGGCGGAGAGCTGGGGATGTCCGGGCATGCTGCGCATGCCCTCCAGCTTCAAAGCCTGGCGGCTTTTCGCCCACGGGCTACAAACGCTTTCGCGTTTGCTTAACGCCCGTGCCCTCTCGGGTTCGAATCCCCAGCCGCCATTCTTGATAATAAAAAGGGCCCCAAATGGGACCCTTCTTCAAATTCGTACTGGCGGAGAGCTGGGGATTCGAACCCCAGATGCCCTTTTGGGGCATACTCGCTTAGCAGGCGAGCACCTTCGGCCTCTCGGTCAGCTCTCCGTAACAGCCGTTCTATAGTAACCAAACAGTCGAAGTTGGGCAAGAGGGAATTTTCTAATTGCCCGGCGGCCTTTCCTCCTTGCAGTTTTCGCCCCTACCCCAGCGAGCGGTTGAGGGAGCCGAGCTCGTCGTTGCCCATGGTACGCCACATTTGGAAGATGCAACCGCGCGCCAGGAAAAAGAAGCCGTTATCGACCAGCTGCACGGCGGCATCCGCAAGCTGGTTGGCCACCGCGGGCACGGGCGGCAATTCGAGTCCAGCCCTGCGGATGGTCTCGACCGCTTCCTCGAACGTCGGAGGCTCGCTGACACCCATCTCGTTCATAAGGCCCTGCATTTCTTCCAGCGCGCTGCTGCCCGACTCCTCGCCGCGCGGCACCAGACGGTAACAAGCCAGCGCCAGGTCGAGCTGATCGCAATTCCAATAGGCAAACGCCAAGCGATAGAACAGGTAGCCGATTGCAGAACGATCGCTGGCAATACGTAGGCCGTGGCGCGCCACCTCGATAATCTCGTCAAAGCGCTCCAGACGCGCGAGCACGTTGATGAGCGCAAAGTGCGACTGCATGGACGAGCGCGCCAGATCGTAAAGATGGCGCACCTCGGGCAGTGCTCGTTCAAAGTCCTCTTGCTCGGCGTAAAAACTGCAGATCTCGTGCTGGGCAAAGTACAGCGCATCGGGCGCACGAAGGATTCGCACAGAGCGGTCTTCTTCCAACACCGGTAGCACCATGCGCACCAGCTGGTTATCGCAAAACTGCGTTTGAACCGGACCTGTCGCCAAAAGCTCGGCGACGGCGCACTTAGCCTCCGACTCCTCGACAAGACGGGAAAAGCCTTCAAAAGCACCTGTACGGTCGACTTTTGCCTGCTCGCGCAATTCAACAACACGGGCCACGTATGGGTCGTCGTCCTCTTCCATGACCTCCAACTCGTCAGCCGTATCGGCAAGCAGCAGATCGCGCAGCGCCGGCGGCAGCGTGCGATGGTCATCACGCGGACGAGCATGAACCTCCGCAGGCTCAATCGTCTCCGGAGCGGTTGACTCATACGCCTCAAGTACACGCTTGCACGGCATATCGTCCATGTCCATGCTCTCAAGATCCTTGACGACAGGCACGCAATCGGCCAGATAGGCCGCGCGCCCAAAGAAATACGTTGCGACAACGCGCTCGCCCTGCTCACTGCCGGGAGCAGCAATCTGCACATAGCAGCGCGTGATGCAGGTGCCCGCGGCAAAACACGCTGCTGCAAGCGTGAGTGCCACGCGCGCATCGTGCTCCGCGGCCCAGATCGCACGCGCGTCCTCGTCCAACTCGCGCCAGGCGTCATCTTGAGCGTCGTATTCACGTTGCGGCATGGCATCAACGACAGACTGCCCAAACCGAACGAGCATGATCCCCTCGGCAACGTTTGCCCGATAGGTATAGTCGAGCCGCGTGACCACGTTAAGCGCCTCGACAATACGCGCGAAGCGGGTACGCACATCCCACTCACCGCCCGGCTGGCAAGCCACCGTACCCGGTTTGCCCCACGGGTTATCGCTCGAGGCCGTATCGAGCAGTCGGGGAACATCGTTGGTCGTCTTGGCGATATGCCACGCATCAAAGAGCGCGCAGCCCTCAAGGCTCGGCGAGGATGCCGCAGGGACCAATCCGGCCCCGATGTGCTCAAGGATGCCGGAGAGACGGTTAAGACGGCACTCGATGGCAAGCAGCATGTCAATCTCGTCCTGGTCCAGCAGGCTGCGATCAAAATTGAGATAGAAAAGCTTTGAGCGATCGATGCGAGCCAGGCTCATCTCGGACTTAGCGGCGATGGTGTGCAAGCGGGGCAAGTCAATTTCACTCATAAGGGCGGCGGCATAGCGCTCGATACCGCTCGGATTCTCGGCATGGTCAACGCGGTAGAGCAGCGTCTCGATAGCGTCAGGGAGCGGTGCCGTGTTAAAGCCCAAAAACACCTCGACCGGCTCGGGCAACTTTACGAGCTTGATCTTGTCGACAACGTTTTGCATACCCTCGTCGAGTCCGTCGGCGTCCGCCGTGCTCGCAATGGTATTTTCGGAGTCAGCGAATATCACGTAGCGCAGGAACATCGATGCCATGAACTCACCGTAAGGAAGGGAGCGGGTCGAATTCCATGTCTCGTGATCGGACTGTTCGCGCATGGGGCCTTCGGGAGAGCCGACGGTTCGCGCGCACGCGCGCATCGTGCCGTTTGCTCCCCTCACCATAATCTCACCAATACCGGAGTCCGACTCGTCAAGGACCAGTTCCATGTCGGGATCGTTGGGCAGCGGAGCCTCGCTAACGGGGCGGTCCACCTTGTACACCTCACCCGAAACGCTTACGTAGCCCAAAAGCGACACATGGCTTTTGCCAACGAATTCGACGACATAACAAGATTCATGCTGATCCTCGCCAAAGAGTTTCCAGACCACGCCATATGAGCGTCCCGCAGGCTGCTCGGACATCGCCGGAAAGCGCTTCTTGGGATCGAGAAACCTGAGCTTGTATGTCGGACGCTCTGCCACGAAATATCACCCTGATCGGTCGCTTGAGAAGGAGCGGTCGCGAATAAGTCGCGACATCTACTCGGAATCTTACACGAGTCGACAGGAAATCGTCCCTTTGGACGAAAGCACTCAAGCTGGCGTAAAAGAAAAGCCCCCGTTGCCGGGAGCTTTAATCTCAAATGGTGCGGCGTATAGGATTCCGCGCATCCGCTGCGCGGATCCGCACCGGCTTCGCCCGCCTGCCGGCGTGCTCGCCCGCGGGCTAAAAACGCTCCGCGTTTTCTTTACGCCCGCGCCTCGACCGAGGTTCGAATCAATGCGGTGTTTACGTAAAAGAAAAGCCCCCGTTGCCGGGAGCTTTAATCTCAAATGGTGCGGCGTATAGGATTCGAACCTATGACGTTCTGATTCGTAGTCAGACCCTCTATCCAGCTGAGGTAACGCCGCAACTTGTTGATTATTATGCACAGGGACTGAATAATGGTCAAGCATTTTTTCAAAAAAAGTTATCGAATTTGATTTTTAATCATTTGGAGGGCTTGGCGCGATCTTCGACGCATCGCGATATAAGAAAAGCCCCCGTCGCCGGGAGCTTTAAAGTCAATTGGTGCGGCGTATAGGATTCGAACCTATGACGTTCTGATTCGTAGTCAGACCCTCTATCCAGCTGAGGTAACGCCGCAACGCACAGATTATTATGCACGCGAGCCCCCGATGGGTCAAGCGACAATTAGAAAAAATTTTACGGAGTGATAATTAAGTTGTTCGTGCCTCGACCGAGGTTCGAATCCATGCGGTGTTGCCATAAAAGAAAAGCCCCCGTTGCCGGAGGCTTTAAAGTTCAGTTGGTGCGGCGTATAGGATTCCGCGCATCCGCTCCGCGGATCCGCGCCGGCTTCGCCCGCCTGCCGGCGTGCTCGCCCGCTCGCTACGGACGCTCCGCGTCCGCTTCACGCTCGCGCCTCGACCGAGGTTCGAATCCATGCGGTGGCGGCATAAAAGAAAAGCCCCCGTTGCCGGAGGCTTTCAATTTCAATTGGTGCGGCGTATAGGATTCGAACCTATGACGTTCTGATTCGTAGTCAGACCCTCTATCCAGCTGAGGTAACGCCGCAGCGCAAAACATATAAAACCACTTTAGCTTATTGGAGTCAAGCACAATCTCAAACTTTTTTTGGAACGCAGTTTTGTCATGCTGCTCCGCATATACCGTCGTTCCCCGTACGATCGATTGGCTTTTCGATCACGTCAAACTTAGCATCAAGTTCCCTGAGGAGCGATCTCACCCGCTGGGCACAATCATAATCGGCAAACGAGATACTCAACATGCGAGCAACCTGGTTAGATGTCCGGACCCCATAGAAATGCTCCAGGGCCACAAGCCCCTCGTGCGCCACAAACGTCTCAACCACATGCGGCGACTCCTCGTAGCACCATTGGGTCAACGGACCCTCGCTCGTCTGTCGAACCACCAGGCCACCCATGCCAGACGGCTCACACGTCACAAGCAGGTACTCCCCGCCCTCGTCGCTCTCAAACAAAACCACCCGATCATCAAACAGCTCCATCGCGTCCCCTTTCTCTCGCTCTTATTTAGCAAAAGCATAGCAGGTAGATGGCTGTATACAGAACAGTTGTTCGTGTGTTTTCTATTGAGCTGTCCGCACAGCATGGTATGGCCGCACACAAAAAGGGCACCCCAAAAAGGAGTGCCCTAGCAAATCGCTTATGCAGCCAATCTACGCGACCGGCTCGATCTTCTCGAGGCCGCCCATGTAGGGACGCAGAACCTCGGGGATCGTGATGGTGCCGTCAGCGTTCTGGTAGTTCTCCAGAATGGCTGCCATGGTACGGCCAGCCGGCAGACCGGAACCGTTGAGGGTGTGCAGATAGCGCGAACCCTTGAAGTTCTCGGGGTCGCGATACTTGATGTTGGCGCGACGGGCCTGGAAGTCACCGCAGTTGGAGCAGGAGCTGATCTCCTTGTAGGCGTTGTAGCTCGGCAGCCAGACCTCGACGTCGTAGGTCTGACGGGCAGAGAAGCCCAGGTCGCCGGTGCACAGGCTAATCACGCGATACGGAAGACCCAGCTGCTGCAGCAGGAACTCGGCCTCGGCGGTCATGCTCTCGAGCTCCTTGTCGGACTCCTCCGGCTTGGCAAACTTGACCATCTCGACCTTGTCGAACTCGTGCTGGCGAATGATGCCGCGGGTATCGCGACCAGCGGAGCCGGCCTCCTCGCGGAAGCAGGGGGTGAAGGCGGTGTAGCGGCGCGGCAGGGTATCGGCGTCGAGGACCTCACCGGCGTGCAGGTTGGTGAGCACGACCTCGGCGGTGGGGATCAGGAAGTTGTCGCCCGAGACGTGATAGGCGTCGTCCTCGAACTTGGGCAGCTGGCCCGTGCCGAACATGGTCTGACGCTTGACGACGATGGGCGGCCACCACTCCTTAAAACCACGGCTGGTGTGCGTATCGAGGAAGAAGTTGATGAGGGCGCGCTCAAGACGGGCGCCGGCGCCACCGAGAACGGTGAAGCGGCTGCCGGAGAGCTTGTTGCCGCGCTCGAAGTCAAGGATATCGAGGTCGGTGCCCAGATCCCAGTGCGGCTTAAAGTCGAAGTCGAACTCGCGCGGGGTGCCCCAACGACGGCGTTCGATGTTCTCGTCCTCGTCCTTGCCGTACGGCGTGGCCTCGCAAGGAATGTTGGGCAGGTGAGCCATGAAGTCGTACTGCTCCTGCTCGAGGGCGGTGCGGCGCTCGGCCAGACCGTCAATTTTCTCGTTGACGGCGCGCACGGCCTCTTTGGCGGCCTCAGCCTCGTCCTTCTTGCCCTCCTTCATCAGGGCGCCGATCTTCTTGGACTCGGCATTGCGCGTGGCTTGAAGTTCCTCGACCTCGGTGATGACGGCACGACGCTCGTCGTCGAGCTCAAAGAACTTCTCGCGATCCCAAGACGTCTGGCGGTTAGCCATGGCGACATCGATGGCATCGGGGTTCTCGCGAACAAACTTGATATCAAGCATTAGATCCTCCGGCGATATACATTCCATTTAGGTTGCAACCTTGTACATGTATGGGCAAGTATATACTTATGAGCGTTTACGACCCAACTCAACTACGCAAGAAGGCACCCAATGGACGCAGTTTTTTCCTTTTTGTTTGGCACCCGCACCGGTTTTGCCATCCTTTTCGCCGGCGGCATCCTGCTGTTTGCGATTATTGCCTTTGTAATGGAGAAGCGCACCCATAAGATGTATGTCGACCGCGGCCCCAAGTCCGAGGACGAAGAAGACAGCTTCTGGGACTAACCTGCCAAAAAGGGACAGGTTTATTTTGGTCGGTTTTATCTGGGCAAACGCAAGTGCCCCGCAACTGGAATTGAGCCAGTTGCGGGGCACTTTTCGCTAAAAGGACAAAACCGCAGGAAATACCTGCCAACATAAACCTGTCCCGTTTTTGGTCGGTTTTACTGGAGGGTTGCGTCGATTGCCTTGACCAGGGCGCTGCGCATGCCGGCGTCCTCGAGCGCAACGACGCCCTTGATGGTGGCACCACCGGGCGAGCATACGGCATCCTTCATCGCCGCAGGATGCTGGCCAGTTGCAAGCTGCAGCTTTGCCGTACCCAGCACCATCTGGCTCACAATGCGATAAGCATCCGCACGCGGGATACCGTGCTTGACCGCCGCATCGCCCAGGGCCTCGATTGCCATGGCGACAAACGCCGGAGCGCAACCACCCACCGTGCCGCCCACAAACAGCAGGCTTGTGTCGAGCTCGACGACAGCGCCAAGCTTACCGAGCAGGTCGAGCACCACAGCACGCTGCTCGTCGTTAAGCGTCGAAGCCTTCTCGCAGGCGATGACGCCCTCGCCCACCGAAACCGGCGTGTTGGGCACCGTCGAGATATGCGCGACGCCCGGCAGGACCTGCTCCCACTTGGCACTGTCCCAGGTCCAGGCAACCGACAGAACGACCTTTTTGGCAAAAGCATCCTTGAGCGGGGCGAATACCTTCTCGATCATGTACGGTTTGACCGCAGCGACCACGATATCGGATGCGGCGACAACCTCGGCGGCATCGTGGCAGGCGACCATGCCGCGCGCCTCGCAGCGCTCAACCAGTGCGTCGTAGCGACCCGCGCAGGCGCACATGTCGCTCGCAGCTACACCGGCAGCGATCCAGCCATCGGCCATAGCGCTCGCCATATTGCCAAAACCGACAAATCCAATCTTCATATCGCATAGTCCTTTCAGACACATTCCTCAAAACGAAAGGTATTGTCCCACGCCATTGTTTCGTATTGCCGACCTATTTGTGATACGGCTCGCCACGACTGATCTTACAGGCACGGTAAATCTGCTCTAGCAGCACCACACGCGCCAGGTTATGCGGCAAGGTAATGCGTCCAAAGCTGAGCATCTCGTCGGCTCGTGCGCGCACGTCATCGCTCACGCCGTCCGAACCGCCGATTACAAAGGCAATGTCGCTGCCGCCTCGCAGCATAAGATCGTCGAGCCTCGCCGAAAACTCCTCGCTCGAGCGCTCCTTGCCCTCGATAGCCAGCAGGATCACATGCGCTCGAGATGGCAAGGCGGCAAGAATCGCCGCCCCCTCCTTGTCGCGCGCGGCATCCACGCCGCCCGCCTTAGCCGGGTCGATATCGGCCACCTCGCGGATATCCACCTTGGCATAGGCACCTAGGCGCTTGGTGTACTCAGCGCACGCGTCCTTCCAAAAGCGCTCCTTGAGCTTACCGACGCAAACGACGGTGTATTTCACGCGCGTCTACTCCTTCGAATCGTTTTGAACTTTGCCGGCGGCCAGCATCTGCTCGAACATCGAGGCCGACTGCGAAAAGTCGCTCGGCAGCACGACCGTCGAGGTTTTACCCGTGCGAGCGAACTCCGTCATCATCTCGGACCACTGCGTAAACATGAACAGTTGGTTGGCCTCGTCATTGCCGACACCCGTCTCCTGGATGATCTCGAGCGAATCTTTGATACCCAGCGCGATGGCCTTGCGCTGGTTGGCGATGCCCTCGCCCGCCTTTTCCATAGCCTCGGCCTCGGCGGTCGCCTCGGTGACGCGCTTGATGCGGTCGGCCTCGGCGAGCTCCTGCGCGGCAGCGCGCTTGCGCTGGGCAGCGTTGATGTCGTTCATGGAGTTCTCAACCTCGGTCGGCAGTGCGATTTTGGTGATGAGCGTCGACACGAGGGTGAAGCCGTAGGCGGCCATCTGCTCGGAAACGGTAGCGTTGACATCCTTGGCGATGTCATCCTTCTTGGCAAAGACCTCATCGAGTGTGTAGACGGGGATGGAGGAGCGCAGGGCGTCGGTGATGAAGTCGCGCATCTGGTCGACGGGCTCCTGCAGCATGTAGTAGCTCTTGTAGATGCCCGAATCTGCCGGGCCGGCGCCCATGTCGTAGCTCACGTGGTACTGAGCGGAGACCTCAAGACCGATGGTCACGTTGTCCTGGGTCTTAACGTCGATGCCAAAACCGTTTTTCATGGTGCGCAGGCTCACCGTGGCGGCCTTGCGGTCGATCACGGGCACCTTCACGTGGAAGCCCGCGTTGACGATACGGTTGAACTTACCCAAGCGCTCGATGATTACGGCGTGCTGCTGTTCAACGACATAACAGGCGTTGGGGAGCAGCAGCAACAGGATGATGATGGGAATCAAAAGGCTGGTAAGGGCGGCGATGATACCGGAAAACAGCATGGTCTCTCCTCTGATAGGCACACGTTGGTACTAGGATACCCGTCCAAGGAGATCGTGCATAACAAAAAGAGCTCCCATTGCTGGGAGCTCTTTCAATCCATGGTGCGGGCGAAAGGACGTCCGCGTATCCGCTTCGCGGATCCGCACCGGCTTCGCCCGCCTGCCGGCGGACTCGCCAGCTCGCTAAAAACGCTCCGCGTTTTCTTGACGCTCGCTCCTTCACAGGTTCAAGTCCCTGCGATGGGCACATAACAAAAAAGCCCCCATTGCTGGGAGCTCTTTCAATCAATGGTGCGGGCGAAAGGACTTGAACCTTCATGGGGTTGCCCCCATACGGACCTGAACCGTACGCGTCTGCCAATTCCGCCACGCCCGCGTGCAGGAATTAGAATAACGGAGCGCCACCGCGAACGCAAGAACTATTTTTGAAAAAGTTTGCAGGCATTTTCCCAAGCGGCATGCGCGATTGTTTCGGCGTCCTCACCAGTGCGATCGACACGGTCGTTAACCAGCGCGTTTGCCGTAATGGAGATCATTGCGGGCTCGCATTCAAGACCGCGGATGGGCTCCGGAGCCATATACGGGCAATCCGTCTCGAACAAAATTCGATCGAGTGGGGTTGCCGCAAATGCCTCGCGCACGTCGTCGTTGCGCTTAAAGGTGGCCGCACCACCATAGGCGATATAGCAGCCCAGCTCCACAAAGCGCTCCATCGTGGCGCGGTCCTCGCCAAAACAGTGCAGCACACAACCGGCCTGGGGCACGCCCACCTCACGAAGCACGTTGTAGGCGTCCACGTGCGAGGTACGCTCCTGGTCCATGTCCTCGTGACGCAGATGCAGCTCCACCGGCACGTTACGACACACGGCAAGCTCGAGCTGGCGCGCCATGCAATCAATCTGCACGCTGTGGGGTGCCGGCGTGATGTCGTCGTCGTAATCCATGTGGTAGTCCAGACCGATTTCGCCAATACCGGCGCATAAGGGGTCATCGAGTGCGGCAACGACCTGTGCATGAACGTTGTCGGTATAGTCCGGCGCGCCATACGGATGCACGCCGGCAAGATACTTGATCTGCGGGATACCCTGCATCGGCAGAATCTCGCGCGTCAGCCAGTCGCTATAGTCCGTCACACTGCGCTTGTCGGCGATGGGGTCGAGCATCGTCACCAATAGCTCGACGCCCGCGGCCTTGGCGCGCAGGAGCGTCTCGGGCACCTCCTTGCCCCAGAACGAAAGCAGATGCGCATGCGTGTCAGCAAGCGGTGCCAAGGGCACGGGACAAGCAACCGTCTTCTTTTTCTTGGTAAACGTCACACGTTCGGCATTAGGCATCATGGATTAGCTCCTGGGCCAGACGGACAAAGTCGGCAACATCAAGCGTCTCGGCGCGCGTGGTGGGTGCGATACCGCAAGCCTCAAAGGCGGCATCGAGCACGTCCTTGGCAAAGCCGTTGGCGCTCATGGAATTGCGGATGGTTTTGCGACGCTGGGCAAATGCAGCATCAATCACGCGAGCCACAAAGTCGCGATCGAGCCCTTCGGGCACCACGCCGTCAACACGGTCGATACGCACGACGGCCGAGTCCACGTGCGGCGCCGGCATAAAGCAACGCGGCGGCACCTCAAAGCGACCCGTCACCTGCGCATACAGGCCGAGCTTTGCCGTATAGCCGCCATAGGTCTTGTTGCCCGGCACTGCGGCAATGCGATCGGCAACCTCCTTTTGCACCATGACGACGGCGCGCTTGAGCGCGGGCATCGTCTGGAAGAACTGCAGGATGATTGTCGCCGCCACGTTATAGGGCAAGTTCGCGACAAATACCGTGGGCTCGCCGCCGGCGGCCTGCTCAATCTGCTCCGGGCCCACCTTAAGCGCGTCGCCCATGATAAAGCGGAAGTTGGCATAGTCGGCGGCGTGGGCGTCGAGCACCGGTTCGAGCTCAGGATCGGCCTCAATGGACGTAACGCACGCCGCTTCCTGCAGCAACGCAAGTGTCAACGTACCGCAACCCGGACCCACCTCGAGTACGCGCTCGTCACCTGCAAGCTCAGCGAGCTCACAGATGCGTTCGATCACATGGTTGTCGATCAGGAAGTTTTGGCCCAGGCGGTGCTTGGTCGCAAGGCCAAACTCCTCCAGCAGCTCCCTTGTTGCCGTGGGGTTTGCCAAAGGCGAAGTTGTCATAGTTGCCTCCTTAGCATGATGGCGGCGTCTTGAAACGAAAGGGCATGGACCGTTGCGGCCATGCCCTTACATCTAAACATCAAATTGCCGATATGGCGCTCGCGCGGTCTCTACGCCAGACGCGGGAACAGCGGATCGCCCTTCTCGACGGGCTGACCACCAGCAAGCAGGCCCCAAGTGCAAATGCCCTTGAGGTCGTCGCTCGCGGCCTCGCCCTCACAGGACAGGCGGCGCAGAGCCTCGGCAGAAGTCTGGGGCATGAGCGGCATCAGCAGGTGGGCGGCGATGCGGATGGCCTCGAGCAGGTTGTAGATCACAAATGCCAGCTCGTCAGCCTTGGCCTCGTCCTTGGCAAGCGCCCAGGGCTCGGAGTCCTCGATGTAGTGGTTGGCGGCGTGGATGAGCTCCATGACCTCATCCTTGGCTCCGCCGTAATCGAGCACGTCCATCTTGGCCATGTAGCGGTCGACCAGGCCATCGGCAATCTTTGCCAGCGGGTTATCGAACGCGTCGGCAGACGCCGGTTTAGCCGGGGCGCAGCCGTCAAAGTACTTTGCGCTCATGTTGAGCGAGCGCGAAATGAGGTTGCCCCAGCTGTTGGCCAGATCGGCGTTGTAGACCTGCTCCATACGATCGAAGCTGATGGCGCCGTCGGTGCCGGGGACCACGTCGGTCATAAAGTAATAGCGGTAGCCCTCGACGCCCAGCATGTCGATAACATCCTGCGGAGCGATGGCGTTACCGCGGCTCTTGGACATCTTCTCGGCCTTGCCGGTCTCGGCATTGCGCACGGTCAGGAAGCCGTGGGCAAAGACGTGCTCGGGCAGGGCCTCGCCGATGGCCATGAGCATGGCGGGCCAAATGACGCAGTGGAAGCGGATGATGTCCTTACCCACGATGTGGAACTGCGCGGGCCAGCGATAGGCCAGCTCGGCACGCGCCTCGTCGGTGTCGACACCGTAGCCGACGGCCGTCATATAGTTGAGCAGCGCGTCAAACCATACATAGGTCACATGGCCCTCGTCAAACGGAACCTGGATGCCCCAGTCAAAGCTCGTGCGACTCACGGAAAGGTCGTTGAGGCCGCCCTCGACAAAGCTGCGAACCTCGTTCATGCGGAACGCAGGCTCGACAAAGTCGGGGTGCTCGTCATAGAGCTTGAGAAGCTTGTCCTGGAAGGCGGAAAGCTTAAAGAAGTAGGACTCCTCCTGCACGCGCTCAAGCGGACGGTGGCAGTCGGGGCACAGGTGCTGGCCAACGCTGCCGTACTCCTCGTCGCCCTTCTGGACCTGCGTATCGGTGAAGTAGGTCTCGTCAGGCACGCAATACCAACCGTCGTAGCTGCCCTTATACAGATAGCCGGACTCCTTCATGCGCTCCCACAGGTACTGCACGGCATGATGCTGGCGCGACTCGGTGGTGCGGATGAAGTCGTCGTTGGAGATCTCGAGCTTGCTCCAAAGCTCCTTGAAGTGCGGAGCCTGGCTGTCGGTCCACTCCTGCGGCGTCATGCCATGCTTGGCTGCGGCCTCGGCGACCTTCTCGCCGTGCTCGTCCATGCCGGTCAGGAACTTGACGTTATAGCCGGCGGAACGGCGATAGCGAGCCTGAACGTCGGCGATGATGGTGGAATAAGCCGTGCCCAGGTGCGGATCGGCGTTGACGTAGTAGATGGGCGTCGTGATAAAGAACGAAGGCTTGCTTTGATCCATGGGGTTTGTCCTCCAGAAAAACGTTGCATACAGAGGATGATTCTAGCGCAAGGGCTGGATATCCTCCATCTATTGCATATCGAGCACTATGGCATAGACATCGCGCTTGCGGCGCGAATACTTCTGAGACAGGCGCTTGGCCACCGCAGACGCGGGCTCCCCCTCCTCGAGCGCGGCGCGGATATCCTCGCGCAGGGCCTCGTCGGGATCCGCTGCCGCGGCGCCAACCGGCACGATACCGGCCTCCTCATCCTCGCTCGGCGGCGCGATGACCAGCGCAATCTCGCCCCTTACCTCGCCGCGAGCACGCAGCTCCTCGGCAAGCTGGTCAGCGGGCCCGCGCAAGACCTCCTCGTGCAGCTTGGTGAGCTCGCGGCAGACGGCAACCTCACGCTGGGGAAAGACCTCCGCCACGGCCTCGAGCGTCGCCACGATGCGATGTGGAGACTCGTAGAAGATGAGTGCGCCGGGCACCACGGCAAGGCGCTGCAAACGGCGCACACGGTCGCCGTGCTTTCGGCCCAAAAAGCCCTCGAAGAAAAAATGCTCGCAGGGAATGCCGGACGAAACAAGCGCCGTGACGCAAGCAGAGGGCCCAGGAATAACTTCGACGGGCACATCGGCCTCACGCGCCGCCTCGATCAGCGACTGGCCGGGATCGGACACGCTCGGCATGCCGGCGTCCGAGGCAAAGGCGAGGGTCTCCCCCGCCAGCAGACGGTCGACCAGGCCGGCAGCGCGGCTAGCGATCACATTCTCGTCGCAACGGACAAGCGGCTTGGAAATGCCCAGGTGCATCAGCAGCTTTGACGTCACACGCGTGTCTTCGCAGCAGATGACATCGGCAGCGGCAAAGGCCTCGCCAACGCGCGGGGACAGGTCACCCAGGTTGCCGATGGGCGTGCCGACCACATAGAGTTTGCCCGTATGGGCGCTGTTTTGCGTCATATCAACCTATTCAATCATGCCGCGCTCGAGCGTACCGAGCGCCGCGCGGGCGTCCCATGCTGCAATGCGCTTCTCGGTCTTCCACGTTTGAAAGAACCAACCGGCAGCCGGCGCAAACGAAGCCAGCTGGTTGGCGATAAACACGCGCTCGTAGGCATTGCGGCCCTCGGGCGTAACCGACGAGTTGGCAAAGATCGCCGCGCCCGACCATTCGCCCACCAGCACGGGGAACCCAGTCGAAATCGCTTCTTTAAGCTCGCGCTTGTTACGCGAAATCGCCGTCGTCAGCCCGCGAGGGCTCGTGATGTCGAGCGCATACTCGTCGCGGTAATGGTACAGGTGAAGGTCCATGTAGACGTTCTTGTACTTGGCGCCGCGCATAAAATGCTTCCACTCGCTGGGATGCCCCGACGACGAGAAGACGACGATTTTATCCTCGGGCATATACGAACGGACGAGCTCGTAGGCATCGCGATAGAAATTGCGCAGGTAGTGAGCAGGAATGCCATCCGTCATGGTGAAGAGGCTCTTGCGAACGCTCATCTGCGGCGTGTCCAGCAGCTCAATGCCCAGCAGGCTCTCGGCCTCGCCATAGCGATCGGCCAAGCGCTCGAGCACGTCGAGTGCGACATGACGGCCGTTGGTGGACGAATGCCACTCGGCAACAGCCTCCGGCGTGGTGGGCGAATCGTTGGAATCGCCCTGGCCACCGGGCACGGTTGCCAGATCGAGCAGCACGCGGATGTCGTACTTGGCAGCCCACTCAATTGCGCGGTCGATGTAATCGACAACCGATATGTAGGAGGCATCGGACTCCTGTGAGCCAAAGGCATACCAGGGCACCGGCAGACGCACGGCATTGAGACCGATCTGCGCCATGCGACGAAAATCGTCCTCGCTCACAAACGTCTCGTAATGGCGGCGCATGCGCTCGTTATAGGCGACGGTACCCATGGCCTCCTGTAGCTCGGCCGCGTTGGATGCACCGGTCGCCGCGTACAGCGACGGGGTCACCCAAGGCTCGGGAATAAACCAGCCAGAGAGATTAACGCCGAGTATCCTCTCCATCACTGCCCCCTTCGGATCATGCAGGTCGAACCCGCATCGTATTGCGTAGGATAAGTATCGTTTTGAGTATACCCGCGTGTGCGGACAGGCGACCGAACGGTCTGCAAAGTGACGCGAAAGTGGGAGGAATGTCCGGGCAAGCGGAACCCGAGATGCACACGCCAAGATGCACACGCGCACCGGAAAGCTCATCCCGTTTTTCCGCTCAATAATGGGATGCATTTTCCGCTGGCAGACCCAACCGGAAAGCTCGACCCACAATCCAGCGTCATTCCGGGTCGCGCTTTCCCAAGCGGCTTCAAAGCGGAAAACGCATCCCGCTCTGAAGCCAAATTCCGGGATGCAGTTTCCGCAGGAGCCCTCGGTAAAAGAAAAGGACCCCTTTGCAGAGGTCCTAGTCAATTCAAGGTGGCGGGGAAGGGAATCGCGCCCGCGCTCCGCGCGTGCGGACCGCTGCGGCGCTTCGCGCCTTGCGAGCTGCGCTGGCAAACGCTCACGCGTTTACTCAGCTCCGCGCCCTCACGGGGTTCGATTCCGCGTAGGGGCCATATAAAAGAAAAGGACCCCTTTGCAGAGGTCCTAGTCAATTCAAGGTGGCGGGGAAGGGAATCGAACCCCTGACACGAGGATTTTCAGTCCTCTGCTCTACCAACTGAGCTACCCAGCCATTTGAGGTGTGCCTTGTTTCAAGGCTTGATTAGTATAACCAAGGACACGCTCCGGTCAACCGAGAATTTTAAAAAAGTTTTTGCGCGCGACATCGGCCACGACCTCGATCCTATAGAACGGCACGTCAGAAGCATCAACCGGCCGCAAGAAGTTTTTCACTCAGGGCCGCACGGGCAAACTCACTTGGCGTCATCCCCTCGGCAGCCGCCCGTCGACGAATGGCCTCCTTCATTCCCAGAGGAATCTTGACCGATAGCGTTGCCGTTCCCTCACCTGAGAGTGGGGGCCGTCCATGCACGATCCCACCAACGGTGTGTTCGCCATCCGGAAACTCTCCGCGCTCGTACGACTCACACCACGCGTCAATCATTTCATCCGTTACAACCTGACCATTAGCGGTCGTATATGTCTTGCCCATCATCGACCCCTTTGCCGAGCCCGTTCAATCTCCTGCCAAAATTTCTTCTGGACTGGAGACAAGGCATGAATGATAAGCCCCCACGGACAAGCTCGACCGCGACAAGCTCCACGCTTCGTCCGTCTGGGAGCCATCCAATCGCAAGCCATCTCGGCGGCTCGTCCTTCGGCTCGCGACGAATGCACTCAGTAACCGCAAGCCAAGCGCTAAGCACCTGCTTTTCCGTCAGGTGCTTTTTAGCGTTGGGATGGATCTCAACATCCATGCATCTTCTCCTCCATCTTACCCAATTTCGTATGACGAAAGTCCGCTGTCGCCAATTCTTAAGCCGGCACGCGTTGGAGAGCAGGGGTCGAAACAATGATTGAAGGACGCTCTAGTACGGCCCAGGCGCCGGGGCAGGAGCACATACGCCAGGGACGTACGTTTTCGTAGCATACGAGGACATAGCCACGTGCATCGATAAAGGCGATATCGATGGGATAGGCCATAAAACACGTATGGACCGAAGAGCAGCGTGGAAACGCCATGACGAGCGGCAAGCCGTTGGCGGCAACCGGATGCCGTCCCAGCATGCCGCGCAGGCGCACGACAAACGACTCCGCCACCACAAACTCCGCCGGCGTCCAACCTAGCCTATTGAGTGCCCGTGCGTAGGCGATGTAGGACGAGACCGCGGTCACATGACCACCCCCGGACGCCACGGATCGACCGTCACCGCGCGCTCGTGCGACAACGTTGTCGGCGCCCCCAGCGGAACGCCAGCGATGCTGAGAGAAGTCGGCCAAGGCTCATAGTGCATGGTGCAGGTGTAGGTCCTAAACGTACCGGATAGGGAGAGCAGGCCACCATCCGATGCCTCCGCGCCTTGCTCGCTCGACACTTCGATCTGCAAGTCATAGCCCTCCATGGCATTCAGAATTTGAGTCTGAACCGTCGCCGAGGCATCGGCAGAGCTTTCGTCGCCCTCCCCCTCCGACGCCACGGCGTGCGCCAACACGATGTCGGGCACCACGCGGTCGAAGCGCGCGACAGCGCTGGCAAAGATCATGACGTTGTACACGATGAGTGCCAGCACCAGCAAAACGGGCGTAACCACTGCCATCTCCACCGTCGCTTGGGCGCGCTCCTCGCGCAGACGCATGCGGATACTCATTACGACCCACCGCCCAGAGCGCCAACCAGCGTGGCGACATCGACGGTGAGCGGGATGGAGCCGCCGCCGGGCAGAGGAATCTCCGCAAGCGTGAACATCGTACCGCTGATGGTGCGTTCGACTTGATATTCCAACGCCTCGCAAAGCGCCTTGGGATCGGTCACGCCCAACGGAATACTTCGCAGTTTGTCTTGCGCTTGAGAGAGGCCAGCAATGTCAGACCCCGGGCTCTTAATGACGTTGGCGGAATCGGTCAGCACCGGCTTTCGCAGGCGCAAGTCGCACGGTTCCAAACCCAGCGCCGCCACGGACGCCGAAACGGTATCGCCGAGCCACGATGCAATGGAGCCCAACGCGCCGCTGCCCCCTCCTAGGCCTTTAATCATCTCGTCCATAAGTTCGTCGGCCGAACCTTGGATGTCTCCGTATCCCACAAGCAGCCGTCCCCAGACATCCATGACGCCGTCGAGCACGCCGGCAACGCCGCCCGAGCGTTCCTTCAATGTCGAGAAAAATCGCGAAAGCACGTTGTTTTGCGCCGTCGCCCCATCGGGCGCCAGCACCGCGGCAGAGATGGCACCGCGATCGCCAAGTCTGACTGCCGTGTTAAACGAAGAGTTGAGTTCATCGGAGCTCGAGATGGCACCCGAAACCGCAAAGGCAACCACGCCGTTGCGACCGGGCGGAGCGATACGCGGGCGCTCACCGGAAAGTTCTTTGATGGCGGTATCGAACGCATTGCCCGCACGGTCGGCTTCGTCCTCGGTCTGACGCTCGAGCTCGAGCTCCTTGTTGCGACAGTCGACGTAGTCCTCCAGGGCGTCTTTAAACTTGTCAAAGTGATACTCGAAGCCGTTTTCGATAGAGGTTGAAGGCGCCGCAACAGCACCAAGCGACAAAACGCCAAAATGGCATTTGCTGCATTTATCCTGTCCATCGTAATCGGCAACCGAAGCAAATCCGCTCGGCGTCCCTTTCTTATAGTTAGGGCAGGTCGTCCCGTAATGCAGATACGCCTTGTCATCGTTCACGCTAGTCGGCCACACCGCATCGGTATAGAGTTCCGTCGCCCGAACCTCATCAGAGTTGCGCGGCAGCAGCGGAATATAGGAGGAAACCCTGTCTCCGTTCTCGGTTATATATGCCCGATCGACCTCCGCGTTCGCATAGGTATAAAACGCCTTACGCGCCGCAGACTCTGCCTTCATCTCGACACTCGAGCCCTGGGGCTTCTCATTTGTCAGACGCCAATGGTAGTAGTCCTTCGCGCGATCAAGGGCAACTTGAGGCTCCCACGTAACGCTCGATGAGTAATGCGGATTTTGAACACCGGAAAGATCCGTTAGGCTTTTCGCGCGCTCCCACATGCAAGAACAGCTGCCGACCGAGCCCTTGTCAGACCCACCACAATCCGCCAGCCAAGCACGCTCTTTAGCCTTCGCCGTGTCCTCAGAAGCCTTCCGCAGCTCCTCGGCCGCACGCTCTAAATCATCTGATGTGTCTTTAATGGTATCGGTCGAGATCTCTGACCCTTTGATCGCAGCGAAGTCCGACTCGGATGTCCTGGGCACGGCAAGCGCCGTACCGGTATAGGTCACACTATCGGTATCCTGCGCCGACACCGCCTGCGTGGCACGCGCGGCGATCAGATACGGCAGAGCCGTCTCGATTTTCTGTAAGCCTTCCGATGCGCTTTTGGCAAACTTGTTGCGCGTTTTAATGATCTCGATCCCGGTGTCGACCATATTGCCGGCAACCGGCTCGGCACCCGGGATGAGGATGGCGACCAGGCCCGTCCCGATCGTGGCAAACCCCGCCAGCCCCAGACTCAAGATACTCGCATCAACCACCGTGGCAGCCGTGTGATAGGACGACACCACGTTGGCACCCGCCAGCGCGCCGCTATCAGCCGCCACCTGGGTGTCCCCGGCACGCGACATGCTCCATATCGCCGCGGTCGACGAAAACAACAATGTGAGCACCACTAGGATGACCACGGCAGAAGAAAGCGTGGTATAGGCACCGTCTTCGATAAACAGATCGACACCGGCTCGACCCATAAAGCCGCCTCGCTTGCGATGGCAGCTCGGACGGTGCGTCAAAACGCGTCTAGACCAGAAACGCTTAATCCCATGCAGCAATCCACGAATCATAATCTCCCTCCAGCCATTCGGGACGCGATTGATACGAGACATCGACCTTGAGCTCAACGTAGCCGCCCTCGGCGGTACCACCCATAGCCTGCACAAACGCACCGATCACAGGCAACGGCTTGACCTCGCCGGAAACGGACACGGACGAGGCGCCACCCGCACCGACCCGGCCAAGCTCGATATCCCACGACAACGGCCCGCCGGCATGAAAGATCGAAACGTTGGGCACTGCGGCAAGTCGGCGGCGGGTGAACTCCTTAAGATCGTCGTCCTCCGCCGTCGTCGTGGTCATGAGCCGCGCGGTCTCGGCGGCGGCAGACTCCATGACCGCGCGCGTATAGAGCAGACACACCGGTTGCAGTGCGAGAAGGATGAGCGTCAGAAACGTCGGCAGCAAAAAAGCGGCCTCGACCGTAGACTGCGCCCGGTCCTCGCGCGCGATATCAATACAGCGCGATGTCCTCAGCACCCGCAGCAGCGTCGACAACCGATGTCGAGGTGACGCCGTGAGACGCCGCCCGCTCGACCAGCGCCGCCAAGCGCCCATCGGTGCCAGCACGCCAAAGCCCCGCAATCGCCAACACGATCGATAACAGCGCCACCGTGACGATGGCGTATTCCACAGTCGCTTGGGCAACCTCCTCACGCAGAACGCCATGCATTTCACGACCCCTCCTTTGAGCTTATTGTTTGCGGGACCAGGCGCACGGCGCGCAGACGACACGAAGCATCGCCAGTATCCGCAGCAACCGTCACCATATCGACCCAGCCGCGTTCGTCGCGCACGATGGCGCCCCACACGTTTCCCTTGATGTCGAGATAGCCGCTCAGAGCAAGTTGCGCCGTGGGTACCTCGCGATAGGCACGCAGCATATCCGCCGCCGCTTCGGTCATCGGTCGGTCCTCGGACCATGCAAGCCGGACCGCAATCGCGTTGCCCTCAGGCGAATCCGTCGCAGTGCCAGACCGCTTGTCGAGCGTCCGCAGAAAGGTTTGCGCCGTGACAGCGACATCCGAATCGTCCGCATCTCGCATCTCATCTTTTTGAGACGCCACCGCCGAATCTGAGCCCAAATCGGAGGCGGTCCCAGGACGCTGCTGCCGCGCGGCGTTAAGCCCCCAAAGCACCGCCGCTATCGCCACGGTCAGGCAAGCAAACACCAGCAGCACCCCGATGGGGCGCTCGCCCTCTACAGGCTGTTGATGCCCTCGCTGATAGCGTTCCATAGATCTTGGACCTTGCCCTTAAATGCGACGATGGCGATAATCGCGATCACCACGAGCACGCCGACCAAGATGGCATACTCAGTGGTACCCTGTGCACTCTCCTCCTGCAATAGTTCCTTGGCGCGCTGACGAACATGTGCCGCCCGGCAAAACGCCCAGCCCTGGACCTTGCCAGCAGCGTCAGTCATCGTGTTCATGTATTCCTCCCTACATCATCCCGCCTGCTCCCAGCAGCGGGCCCAATATGGACAGAAGCAACGCCGGCAAGATGAGCGTGCCGGTGGGAATCAGCAGCTTGACGGGTGCACGCTCGATCTCGCGCTCGACCGCGGCGCGATGAGCCGCACGGATCTCGCGACTTTGAGCGGCCAGCGTCTCGGCAAGTGGGGCACCCAGGGCGAGCGCCTGCCCCACCGTGATGGCAAAGGTCTCGAGCGCTCGCACGTCCAGGTCGCGCGCGGCGGCCAACAACTCGTCCTCACGCGTGCCCACGCCCACCTGCCACGCCATACAGGCGCGTTCAAGGCGAAGAGCCAGCACTGACCGGCGGTTGGCGCAGAAAATCTCAAGCGCCGCATCAAACGAAAGACCGGCCGAAAGACCCAAGCGCACAACATCGATCATCTCGGACACTTCGCCGAGCGACACTCGCGCCGGGCCGCCCGCTCCAACCGCGCCCTTCACTCGCGCGGTCAGAGCATCGACCACCGAGCGACCCGCGGCAGCGACCAGCACCGCCTCGCGCATGCAGGCCCCTGCGATCTTGCGTGCATCCGCCCGATCCAAACCCGTCGCGACAAATACACTCAGGGCGCACAGGCAAGCCGCAACTGCAACCGGGGCGCTCATAGCTCCACCCGCATAATGCGCCGGATAACCACCAGGGCAACGGCGTTGAGGGCAAGACCCAGCACCACAGCGCCCGCGCCGGCAGGCGTCGCAAGACCGCGACGAAAATCTGCCGAAAGCAGCGCCAACACCGCGCACATGCCCGCCGGCATCGCCGCGACCATATGCGCAGACATGCGAGCCTGCGACGTCTTAACATCCAGGCGGCGCTTGAGCTCAATGCGCTCCCCCACCATGCTCGACGCCTCGGACAGTAAGTCGGCAAGCGGAGCGCCGGTGCGCTGAGACACCTTAAGCGCCAAGGTCACAAGCGAAAGACCGGGGGCGTCGATACGCACGAGCAAGTCATCGAGCGCGTCGGTCGCCGAGATGCCGCAATCGATCGCCGCCGCCGCCCGCAAAAACTCGGTATGCACTGGCTCTTGCGCATGAGCGCCCACAAAGCGCATGCCCTGGGCCAGCGAATGTCCCGAGGCAAGCGACATGGAAAGTGCGGTAAACGCCTCGGGCATTGCCTCTTCTGCATCGTGTTGCTCGCGCCGGCTCTCAAAGCCATCCCGAGCGGCACCAACGGCAAACGGAGCAACAAGTCCCAAGGCAAATCCGAGGGGCGATAACGACACCATCGTTAGTAAAACGCAGCAGACACCGCTCGATAGCAGCAGAAACGCCAAACGTCCCGAAGCATCTTCGATCACGAGGCCAAGGCGATGCGCCGGAGCCAGCGATGCCCACGAACGGGCGATCTTTTTCAGCAGATCGTTTTCCACCAGCTCACGCGGCAGCTTCTCTGCCACCATCTCGAGCGCCTGACGTGCCAGCTCCGCCAGCGGTACCTGCGGCACACGAGGTTCCGCCCCGCACGCCGTCGCGACAGAAAGCCCTGCCAAGCCCCCTACGACGAGGGGCACAGTGATCTCCATTCGTCCACCTCCTCTTGTGTGAGCGTCCCCGACCGCAGGCCTTCTGCGATAAACGGCGGCTCGCGGTCAAGCGTCCAGGTGCGCTCGGCGGCATCGAACGTCACATAGCGCTCGAGCTCTACGCCACCCGATGCGGCGCGTCGCACCCCCGAATACGAGGAGACGAAACGCCTGCCATCGGCGTGGCGCTCGGACATCACGATGCCGTCGAGCGCCATGGCAATCTGCTCCTCGATGAGCTCGCTCGGCAGATCGATGCCATAACGTGCAAGCAACGTCAGACGCACCACGGTCTCCTGCTCTGAACCCGCATGAAGTGTGGTGAGCGACCCGTCGTGGCCCGTGTTCATGGCCTGCAACATGTCGCAGCACTCGGCACCGCGCACCTCGCCCACCACGATGCGGTCGGGGCGCATGCGTAGGGCATTAGTTACCAGGTCGCGGATCGTCACCGCGCCCTCGCCCTCAATTGAAGCCTCGCGCGCCTCTAGGCGCACCACGTGCGGATGATGCGCAAACTTGAGCTCGGCAGAGTCCTCGATCGTCACGATGCGCTCGCCGGTGGAAATCTCACATGACAACACGTTGAGCAGGGTGGTCTTACCAGATCCCGTGCCTCCCGCAACCGCTAGGTCCTGTCGCAGCGACACCGCACACGACAGCAGCTGCGCATACCAAAGCGGCAGCGATCCCAACCCCACGAGCTCGTCCAGCGAGCAGATACGGTCCGAGAACTTTCGGATGGTGAGAATCGGTCCGTCAATCGCCACAGGCGGAATCACCGCGTTGACGCGATAGCCCGTTTTGAGGCGGGCGTTGACGATGGGGCTGCGCTCGTCGATGCGCCTGCCCAGCGGCGAGATGATACGGTCGATGAGCACACGGATCTGCTCGTCGTCCTCAAACGCATGCTCGATGGGGTACAAGACGCCGCCGCGTTCAAAGAAAGCCGAGCAGCAGCCGTTGATCATGATCTCGGTAACGGTGTCGTCCTCGATGAGCGGCTGCAACGGCCCCAAGCCCACCACGTCATCCAAAATCTCGTCGATGATGGTCTCGCGCTCGGGCGTCGCGAGATCGGTCGGCTCCTCAACATTGAGCGCCGCCTCCACCGCGGGACGCAATTCCGAGCGGGCAAGTGCCGGGTCGATATAGGCGCTGATACGCGCCACTTCGTCGTAACCCATGCGGTCCATCACGGCGCGCTTGGTGCGTCGTTTCACGGCGCGGCGACGCCCCGCATCCACAGGCGCTGCCGCCGCCGCAGCGCCAGCAGCCTTAATCCTCGTTTGCAGGCTCATCGCTGATCACCCTCGCGCGACCAGGGAAGGCGGATACGCGGGCGTTCGGTGCGCGTTGCACGGTCGGCGACCATATCGCTCCAAGGGCCGACGGCGCACCCCAGTTCCACGAGCATCTCGCGCGTGGCCTCGCGCACGCTAGTCGCAAAAGCGCTGGTCTGCCCCACTGCCTCGTCAGCGCGCCCAAACGCCATGAGCGCGGCGAGATCCTGCCCGCCATCGGCGATACGAATCTTGGAGCCCAACGCACAGGCAATCTCAAAGCGCATGGCGACGTCCTCGTCTGCCCCGCGCGCACCGAACCGGTTGAACACGGCGCTCATGCGCGTGCGCGGCACACCTACTCGACCTGCCAGTTCAATGACGCGCGATGCCGATGCCGCGGACGACACCGCCGCATCGCCAACGACCAGGCAACGGTCGCTCGCCGCCACCGCAGCCGCCACGGCGTCGCCCCAAAAGACCGAGGTATCGATAAAGACCACGTCGGATTCGCGACGCAGAACATCAAGCAGTAGCTCCACCGGACGTGCCATGAGCTCGGCTTGCTCGGGCGCCGCGACGGGACCCCAGAGCGTAACGCCCGGCGCCACGCGCATCGATGTGGCTACGATATCCGGCTCGGTGAGCGTGCCCGCCGCCGACGGCTCGATAAGTGCCGCCATATCGCGCGGAGCATCGACGCCTAACAAGTCGTAAAGGTTTCCAAACATCAGGTCCAGGTCGAGCACGGCGGCACGCAAGCCCAACAGCGACGATGTGTGTGCCATGGCGGCAACGATCGTCGACTTGCCGCAACCGCCCGAACCCGAAATAGCGCAGATGACCGGAGCTCGATGCGGCGGAGCGGCAGCGTCTGCCGGCGGCATCGGAGGCGGCGGGGCGGGCGTCGGTGGCAGCGCCCCCGTCTCCCCCGCCGCAACCACACGCTGCGTCCAAGCCGGCATGGCAGCTTGTTCGGTCTGCGAGGCAGGCTCGTTCTGCGCAATCTGCTCATGCTGCATTAGCGACAACTCGCCGCACCCGGCAAAGCCCTCAACTTCGTCGAGTTCATCCACCAGATTCACGCCGTGCACGTATCCCATATCTACAGCCGGGGAGTCGCCAGCATGCTGCGCCGGCCCTCCAGCGTCATCGCATACAAGGGGGTTCCGGGGGCGCCGACCATGCTCGGCTTCCGCTTTTCCATAATCATCAACACGCGGGCCTCTTGTAGCGCGAGGCGCCCCGGGTTCCCTATCAACAAAAGCATCGGGCTCAATCGTCATGCGCCGATCGGAATCAACCGCTCCCTCGCCCGCACGCCCGTTGCCGCATATACTGTGCGCAGCGATGACCTCGGTCGCCCCCGCGCGAAACAGCCCCTCGATATCCGACGGATCGAGCGCTTCTATCAACACGACCACGCGACTCACGCGGCCTTCGGCCGTCAGGCGCGCAACAGTCTTGCGCACATCTTCGGTATCAAACAGAGACGCCGCGATGATGGCAGCCCCGCGGCGCGACGGAAACGCCCGCGCCATGGAAACCAGCCCGTCCAGGTCACCCACGCGAAGCACCTGTGCACCCGCATCACGGCCCTCGACTTCCCGCTGCAACAGCCCGTAATCGCCGCACGCGCAGCACGCAAGCCAGATCGCCTTCATCACTCGTCGCCTCCGCTCTTTTTGCCGCGCGCCGTGGCGGGAATCGTCAAGCTGACCGTTCCCTTGCCCGAGGCTCCCAGCAGTTCCTTGACGTCTTCGGGGTCAGCCGCCAGCGTCACCCATTCGATCTTGCCCTCGCGCGTGGCACCGGAATCCTCACTGGTATCGATCACGTACGCGCCGCACAGCCGATCGGTCACGCCGTCTTTTTGCACATACACATCCACGTAGCTGCCCACGCCCGTAGCACCGCCGACCGAGTGCTCGGCATCGACCGCCACCGAAACGGCGACCTTGCCCTTAGGCACCTCGAGCTTGCGGCTCTCGACCTTGGTGTAGACATTGCAGATCACGGCGTTTTTGGGAATACGCGAAGTCGTCACGTCGCCGCGCACCTGGCGCAGCTCGGTCGCCGCGTCACGCGGCAGCAGACTCGTCAGCCACTCCTGGGTTATGACATTGGTCTCATCGAGGGTCTCGCCCACATCGATATCGCGCGCCGCGACGCATACCTCGACGCGATCGCCACCGTACTTGGCCAAGGTCTCAGCCTGGACCTGTTCGGCTTGTGAGCGGATCGATGAGCCGTAAACCATGCAGAGCAGAGCAGCGAGCACGCCCGCGACCAGACTGATGGCGATGCGCTTGCTCTTGTTCACGGCCGCTCCTCTCATGGCAGTGCCGGGCGAATGCCCGTACCACCATTGTCTGGGCGGTCAGAGTGCAAAGCGGCGCAATCGCAATCTTGGTTTTCGATGTCAAACCAATCGCTGACCAAAAGCTGACCAGCCCGTCAAGCTCGTGGCAAGGTTTTGGTCAGCACGTCAGCAAACTGCATGTTTCGAGGCTTTTCCGCAGCAAAAAAGCCGTCTCCCGAACAGTTGGGAGACGGCAGTCATAGGAAAAATCAATTACAGATGGACATCGGGATCGAGCATTTGAGCACTCACGCGCATGGATGACGCCAGGTTTTGGAACGTTTCCAGACGCAGGCCGTCGATCTGCCCGGCGTCCTCGGCCTCGCGAACGGCGCAACCCGGCTCATGGGTGTGTGTGCAATCACCAAACCGGCACGCGCACGACGCCTCCACGATCTCGGGAAACGCGCGAGCCAACCCCCGTTCGTGACCCACAAGCGGCAGGCTCCGCAGGCCCGGCGCATCGGCGATCACGCCGGCGTCGCCCGGCAGCGCCACCATCACACGCGCGACGGTAGTGTGACGACCTTGGTCATCGCGCTCGCGCACACCGCCGGTAGCCAAGGTGTCGTGGCCCAACAGCGCGTTGAGCAGCGTCGACTTGCCGGCACCCGACTCGCCCAAAATCATGGCACAGCTCCCAGCGGGCACGCAGGCGCGCACTTCGTCTAAGCCGCGGCCCTCGGCAGAAGACGTCACGATCACGCGCGCGTCCGAGCCAACCAAGCGATGCACGCGATCCAGGTCGCGCTCGAGCTCCTCGGCCTCGCAGCGGTCGGCCTTGGTGAGCACCACCACCGGCTCGGCATCGCAATCGAGCGCCAGCACCAGCGAGCGCGCCACGCGGTCGAGCAGCACCTCGCCGGCACCGAGCGCCTGCACGATCAGCACGCTGTCCACGTTGGAGCAAAGCACCTGACGCTCACCGCGAGCACGTCCGCGCCAGCGCTCAAAACTCGTACGGCGCGGCAGGACGCACTCGATCACGCCCATGTCGTGCCCGGGCGCACGGCGCACCGCCACGCGGTCGCCCACGGCGGGCAGCATTACCTCGTCCTCGCCACGCGACTTGGCAAACCCCACGGCATGCTCGGCGCGGAACGTATCAGTGGCAGTCGCCACCAGCGGAAACCCGCGGTCCAGGCGCACCACGGCGCCCAACTGCATCTGCTCGGGTTCCTCGGCTTGCGCGCAAAAATCATCGAAGGCTGCCCGTTGGGCGGCATCGACCGGCAGATCGTCGAACGCCGGAACATCCTGCAACGCGTCGAGCCCCGGTACGCTCGCCAACAGCTCCTCGGCAGACGTGGGGGCTTCGGTCGCAAGCTTCCGACGACGGTCACGCTTAGCCCGCGCCCCCGTCGTCTTTTTCTTCGCCTTAGCCTTAGCCTTGCCCACAGATGCCTCCCAGCACAAAACCACACAACTGAGCAGGTATTTTACCCACAAAAAAGAGTCGGTCGAGCAAACGCTCGACCGACTCACATACTTTCCCTCAGCCAATGGTCCCGAGAGGTTATCCGAAGGCCCGCCCGCCGGGAGGGGTTTCTTCCGAGCGATCCCGCAGCGCGAAGCGCGAGGACCAGCGAGGAAGAAACCCCGCAGGCGGTCGGGCCGGTGGGAAGGATGGCCTTTCGACCTACTCCTTCTCGACCGCGCGCATGATCGCCTTGTAGATCTCCATCAGCGGAATGATCAGGAAGGCAAGACCCAGGGCAGCGACAACGCCCTTGAGCTCGAGCGTCACGGGGCCAAAGAACATCTCGGCAAGCGTCGGCTGCACGGTTACGATCACCGTCAGCACCAGCGCCAGCGCGGCAGAGGCCCACAGCCACTTGTTCTGCTTCTTCATCTTAAACAGCGACGTGCGACGGCTGCGCATATTGAAGCAGTGGAAAATTTCGACCATGTTGAGCGTGATGAACGCCATCATCACGCCTTCCTCGTCGGCGGTGCCGGCGATCATATCGGCGATGTGGATGTAGCCCATGTCAAAGTACACGCCCACAAAGAAGCTCGCCAGCACCAGCACGGTGATGATTAGGCCCTGGACCACGCAGTCCAGACCCATATGTCCGGCAAAGACACCGTCCTTGGCGTTGCGCGGCTTGCGCTTCATGATGTTGCCCTCGGCATCCTCCATGCCCAACGCGAGCGCGGGGAAGCAGTCGGTAACCAGGTTCACCCACAGCAGCTGCACCGGCTGGAAGATGGTAAAGCCGATGAGCGTGGCGATAAACACCGAGAACACCTCGGCAAGGTTGGCCGAAAGCAGGAACTGGATGACCTTGCGGATGTTGTCGTAGATGCGGCGACCCTCTTCGCAGGCGCCGATGATAGTGGCGAAGTTGTCGTCGGCGAGCACCATGTCGGCGACGTTCTTGGTGACGTCGGTGCCGGTGATGCCCATGCCCACGCCAATGTCGGCGCGCTTGATGGACGGGGCGTCGTTGACGCCGTCGCCCGTCATGGCGACAATCTGGTCGCGCGACTTCCACGCCTCGACGATGCGGGTCTTGTGCTCGGGCTGGACGCGGGCGTACACGCCAAAGTCCTCGATGTGCGCGTCGAGCTCCTCGTCGCTCATGCGGTCGAGATCGGCGCCTGTGATGGCCTGGCTGCGATCGGTGACGATGCCCAGCTGCTTGGCGATGGCCACGGCGGTGTCGATGTGGTCGCCCGTGATCATGACGGTGCGGATACCGGCGTCGTGGGCCTCGCGGATAGCGTCAGCGACCTCGGGACGGACCGGGTCAATCATGCCGGACAGCCCGCAGAAGACCAGGTCATGCTCGAGCGCGGCGGGGCTGCAGTCGGCCGGGACCTCGGTGTAGGTGCGGCTTGCCAGCGCCAGCACGCGCAGGGCCTCGTCGGCCATGGCCTTGTTGGCGGCCACGAGCTCGGCACGACGCTCCTCGGTCAGGGGGACGACCTTGTCGCCGTCGTAGATATGGGTGCACAGGCCGATCACCACATCGGGCGCGCCCTTGGTGTACTGCTCATACTCGCCGTCCAGGGTCTCAACGACCACGGACATCATCTTACGGCCGGAGTCGAACGGGGCCTCGCCCACACGCGGATGCTCGGCGGTCAGGCCGGTGAGCCCCGCCTTGCCGGCATCGTTGACGAGCGCGCACTCAGTCGGCTCGCCCACGGCCTCGCCCAGCTCCTCGTCCCACTGGGCATCGGAGCACAGGGCCATACCGGCCAGGAACTTTTCCTGGGGCGCGGCGAGCTCGTGCTTGACGACGGTCATCTTGTTCTGGGTAAGCGTGCCGGTCTTGTCCGAGCAGATGGTCTGCGTGCAGCCGAGTGTCTCGACAGCAGAAAGCTTGCGGATAATCGCCTGGCGCTTGGCCATCTTGGTCACGCCGAGCGAAAGGACGATAGTCACGACGGCGACCAAGCCCTCGGGGATGGCGGCGACGGCGAGCGAGACGGCGACCATAAAGGTGTCGAGCAGGGCAGTTGGGTCGGTAAGGACGTTGCCCACGCCGTGGCGGACGATGTCGACACCAAAGATCACGACGCAGATGACGATAACCATGATGGTGAGGATGCGGCTGAGCTCGGCGAGCTTCACCTGCAGCGGCGTGAGCTCTTCCTTGGCCTCGGCCAGGGCGCCGGCAATCTTGCCCATCTCGGTGTTCATGCCGGTGCCGACCACGACGGCGCGACCGCGGCCGTACACCACGGTGGAGCCCATGTAGCACATGTTCTTGCGGTCGCCGAGCGGCACGTCGTCGGTGCCCGCGGCAAGCTCGATCACGTTGGCGTGCTTCTCTACGGGCACGGACTCGCCGGTGAGTGCGGCCTCCTCGATCTTCATCGTGGCGCTCTCGAGCACGCGGCAGTCGGCCGGGACGGAGTCGCCCGCCTCGAGCATGATTACATCGCCGGGAACGAGCTCGGCGCTCGGCAGGTGCACGAGTTTGCCGTCGCGCAGCACCTTGGACTGCGCCGCGCTCATCTCCTGCAGGGCCTCGAGGGCCTCCTCGCTCTTGGCTTCCTGGACCACGCCCAGCACCGAGTTGATGATAACGACGAACATGATAATGGCGACGTCGGCAAAGTCGGGCTCGCCCTTGACCATGCCCGTGAGCGCGCTGATAACGGCGGCAACGATCAGCATGATGACCATGGGGTCGGCCATCTGCTCAAAGAAGCGCTTCCACAACGGGGTCTTCTCGGCTTCCTCGAGCTTGTTAGGGCCTGTCTTGGCAAGGCGCGACGACGCCTCGTCGTTGCTCAGGCCGAGGTTCTCATCGACACCCTGGTCGCTGAGTACCTCCGCCGCGGCGGACAGGTATTCCTTTTGCATATAGAGTCCCCTCCTGGGATTCGGGCCACTCAGCAGATTGATGCCCGATCATAATTCCCAGGAGAAGGGCAAGGGCTCATCAAGGCTGCCGTGCTGAGCGGCAGTTGATAGTGGAGCTATGGTACCCCAAAGCGGCGCGTCTAGCCAAAACATTCCAATTGGAAACACGGCTCGAGTGCAACGGTGCAGACCGTGTGATGCTCAATGTTGGTAAAACGTTTTTTCTTCGGCACTTCGTCAAACTGAAATATCGCCCAGATAACAGCGGTTAGAGCGGTTGGTAAAGATTTTTCATATACCGTTTTTCCCGCAAAAAATGAACTTCTTAATCGGCATACGGTCGTTTTTTTGGGGTATTCGGTCGGTATTTCGTTATAATCAACTCGATTTTATTTCTTATGGTTTATCTATCAGCGCAAGACGATGTCAGATGGAGGTCTGAATGTACAAGCGCACTAAGATTGTATGCACCATGGGTCCCGCCTGCGATAGCGACGAGACCATCCGCGAGATGATCAAGGCGGGCATGAACGTCGCCCGTTTTAACTTCTCGCACGGCTCCTACGACGAGCACCACGGTCGCATCGAGCGCGTCCGTCGTATTTCCAAGGAGCTCGGTCTGCCCGTCGGCATCCTGCTCGACACCAAGGGCCCCGAGGTCCGCACCGGCCTTCTGGTCGACGGCAAGAAGGTTGCCGTCAAGACCGGCGACAAGATCGTCGTCACCGCTCAGCCCACGTCCGAGGATTTCCACGGCACCGCTGAGCACATCTCCCTCGACTACCTGGCTCTGCCCTCCGAGGTCGAGAAGGGCTCCCTCATCCTGATCGATGACGGCCTGGTTGCCCTCGAGGTCGAGTCCGTCAGTGGCCAGGACATGACCTGCGTCGTTAAGAACGACGGCCTGATCGGCGAGCGCAAGGGCGTCAACATGCCCAACGTCAACATCTCGCTGCCCGCTATCACCGAGCGCGATCGTCAGGACATCCTCTTTGGCCTGACCGAGAACATCGACTACATCGCCGCTTCCTTCATCCGTGATGGCGAGTCCGTCCGCGGCATCCGCAAGCTTTGCCGCGAGAACGGTGGCGAGCACGTGACGATCTTCCCGAAGATCGAGTGTGCCCTGGGCGTCGAGAACTTCGACGAGATCCTCGAGGCTTCCGACGGCATCATGGTCGCCCGTGGCGACCTGGGCATCGAGATCAAGCCCGAGCTTGTTCCGCACATCCAGAAGGAGATCATCGCCAAGTGCAACGCGGCCTACAAGCCCGTTATCACCGCTACGCAGATGCTCGACTCCATGCAGCAGAACCCGCGCCCGACGCGCGCCGAGGTTGCCGACGTTGCTAACGCCATCTACGACGGCACCGACGCCGTTATGCTCTCTGGCGAGTCCGCTGCCGGTAAGTACCCGGTCGAGGCCGTTAAGATGCAGGCCAGCATTGCTCTCGAGACCGAGAAGTACCTCCCGGCCCACGCTCCACTCGAGGTTCCGGCCGATGCTCACGGCACCCGCGTTGTCAACAACGTTGTGGGTATGTCCGCTGTGAACATGGCCACCACCGTTGGCGCCAAGTGCATCACCGTGCCGACGACCACCGGTCGTACCGCTCGCCTGATCTCGCACTTCCGCCCCAACATGCCGATCTGCGCGTTCTCCCGCCACGAGTGGGCCGTCCAGCAGATGATCATGTACTGGGGCGTTATCCCGCACCAGGCCGAGATTACCCAGGGCACCGTCAACGGCACGATCGTCAAGGCGATCGAGACCGCTAAGGAGCTCGGCTACGTCGAGGCCGGCGATCTGACCGTCGCTACCGCCGGCGATCCCCGCATGAGTGTTCAGCTCGAGGACAAGGTCTCCTCGACCAACGTCGCTTACGTCGCTCAGGTGCGCTAAATCGCACTTGCAAGCACGCTTGCATTGCAAAAGGGCCCGGAAGGCTTTGCCTTCCGGGCCCTTTTTAGACCTTCTTCGTATGCCGCATCATCGATTTGTGTTCAGTCGCAAGCCTCTCCGATGCCGAGCGCACCACCGAAGACGCCCTGCGACGGGAGCCGTTGGTCAATTGGAATGAACTGTTCACCGTTAAGCCGGCCGGCTAGCAGCTAGCGATCAGGGGGACTGCGGGAACGTCAGAAGCAGCAACGCGAGCCGCAAATCCCGCCTCGGTCAGCTCGATGACCTCGGTAAACGTTGCATCGAAAAACTCCTCGGTTAGCAGGCGATACGGCGGATGATCGGGCTCGCCGGGGTTTTCGCGTACAATCTCGTGCATGACGCCGATAGTCTTGAGCACATATTCTTTATGGATGGGATACTGCCCAAAACGCGTCGCAGCGGTATAGAGGCGATCGGTCGCACGCGGAATGGAAACGATGCCCAGCGTCTTGCCAAACCAGTCAAAGTCGCCTTGCTTTTTAATGCGGAATTCCTCGCACGGCTTGCCGCCGTGCGCCTCCAGGTACTGATTCACGCGCGTATTCCATACGGTATCCGCCACCAGATGCGACCAGACGCCCAGCGTCAAATCGAGCAGCGACTGCGCCACGTCACCGGGCGCGAGCGAAAGCTCGCTAGCACCGGGACCAGCAACCGGCTCGGCGTCCTTGTAGCGTTGGGGATAATGCACCCGATTGAGTCGCTCGCGCTCCTCGGCGATCGAGGTCGCGGCAGCCGGCGTACCAACAGACGCCCCTTTGAGCAGCGGCGCCACATAGGTATTCCAGAACTCGTGCTCGCGCGGCTTAGGGATAGGCTCGGGGTTTGCAAAGTGCGTAATGCGATACGGAATGGGATCAGCGATACCAGGGACCATATAGCCCACGAAGATATCCGGAACCACGCAGCCAAACAAAAAGGCATTGCGGTCGCGCACGCTATTGGCAAGCGCGCCGGTGCACTCCAGCAAACGCTCCGTCTGAGCGATATGAATGTTCCAGCTTGGCATAGCCACCCCCATAAAAACCTGGATAACTATACCATCACGGCAAAGCCGCGCGGGCCGCTACGCACGCTCTACGCAGCAACTATTCCGCAGCGCCGCTCTCGGTTCCATACGAAGACACCGGCGCCTCGACCACATGGTGATATCGATCGATATAGATGGCGCGGGCACCCAGGCGTCGTACCAAATCCTGATGGTGCGTGCTCATCAAGACCGTCTTACCGGCAGCAACATAGGCCAGTAGAAAGTTGACCACGATGTCGCACGAGTCCTCGTCAAGTCCGTTGGTAGACTCGTCGAGCACCAGGATATCGGGGTTCATCGACACGACGGCAGCCAGCGCCACGCGCTTCTTTTGCCCGCCCGAAAGCTGATAGGGCGAGGCATCGACCAGATCGGCAACCTGGAACAGCTCCATGGCATCGCGCACGCGGCGCTCGAGCTCGTCTGCCGGCAGCCCCATCTGCGCGGGACCAAAAGCAACTTCCTCGCCCACCGTAGCGCAGAACAGCTGGGCGTCGGCATTTTGAAACACAAAACCTACGCGCTGATGAAAACGCTGAGCGGCCGCGGAATCCTTGAGATATGCCGCATCGATCACGTGCCCGTCAAACAGGTACGCACCCGCGTCCGCTAGTTCAAGACCGTTGATAAGGCGCATAATCGTCGTCTTACCGCAGCCGTTGGGACCGAGTAGGGCAACGAGTTCACCACGATCGACCTGCAGCGACACACCATCGACAACCGTATGGCCCGCATAGGAGAACACCACGTCGCGCAGCTCGATGAGCGGCGTGGCCTCGGCGCCGCCCGCACCGTTCGTGCCCGCCGCACTATTCATATCGATCGTCAAAACGTCGCCCTTCCCTAGTTGCATCCCCAGCCGGAACCAGCAGCGCCTACAGCACCGCGCACAACACGGCGAGCAGAACCACGCCGGCCGCATAGACCGCATCGCGCCAGCCAAACCCGGCGCGTGCAGGCGCCGGGTACACGCCGGCAAAGCCGCGGCAAAGCATAGCCTCGTCCATCGCGCGGCTGCACTCCATCGCCTTGATAAACGTCATGCCCATGATACCCGCCAGCGAGTCGGTGCGCGAAAAACCCGCAGGCGCGGAACCGACGCTGCGCAGCATGACCGATTCGCACAGATCGTGCGCTGTGCGTCCCAGCACCTCGATATGCTTGAGCGCCATATCGAAAGTAAAGATGACCTCGTCGGGCAGGTGCAGCATCTTAAGCGCCGCCGACATGCGGCTCCAGGTGAGCGTCCACGAAACACCCAGCACCAGCGACACGTTAATGAACGTCTTGAGTGCAATCTTGAGCATGGCGCCCGAGGCAGAAGCACCCAGCAGCAGGGCAGGCAGCGCCAGAACCACGGCAAACCCCGCGGCAGCCAACGCCGGCACAAAGGTAGCGCGCAGCCCGCGTACGGGGCGCACCGCGACCAGCACCAACGCGATCGCCGCCATCAACATGAGGTACAGCGGGCTCTGTGTCAGACACACGCACAGGACGCAGACGAACATCCCCACCAGGCGCACCGGAGCCGAAACGCAAGAAAGGGCGCGGTCGACCATCGACCCGCCCTTGTTCGCGCCTCCACCCAGGCGAACCCGCTCAAGCAGGCTCGCCAGGTGCAGGACGTTCTTTTGCATCACACGATGCCGAGCCCCCGCGGGCTCGTAACGCTGCTCGACCGCAAGCCAACTAGGCAGCTCGGCTATTGCCATGAGCACCGCTTTCCTTGACCGTCAGCGAGACCAGGCGGAATGCGATGGTGAGCACCGCCACGCCAATCACGCCCGAAAGAATATACATCGCGGCCTGGCCGGCAAAGCCAAGGCCCTGCTCCTCGGAATAGGCCTGCAGATAATCGCCCGTGGGCAGGGCATCGGCAAAGGTCGGAGTGTCGAGACCGACCGAAGCCTGCAGACTGTCGTCACCAGCCTCCTGAACGGCGGTCGCGGCGCCCTCGGCGTCCCACTCACCCCAGGCGTCACCGGTGGCGAGCAAGCCGAGCGGCGTAGCCACGACAAGCACGGCGACCAGAATGAGCGTGGGAATCAGGGAAGTCTTCTTGGCGGTACCATCGGCGGCAAGCTGGCCATCGGCGGCTTCGGGGCCGACGATAATGCTCGGCGCCGTCTTCTTAATGAAGCCGTAGATGGCGGCCGTCGCCACGCCCTCGATCACGCCGGCAACCAGCATATGCGGGATCAACATGGCCGGAATAGCCACGGACAGCGGGAAGGGGCAGTACAGAGGGGCGCCCGAAGCGTTGGTGAAGAGCATCGGCTGAATACCAAACTCGATTGCCGCGCACAGGGCCGCCAGGCACAGGCCGACCCAACCGCTCACGATGGCAGAAACCGAGGTGCCCCAGCTCTTGTCGTGCAGACGGCTGTTGAGCGCACGGAACACGATAGCAGCGACAAACGGCAGCACAAAGGCCATGTTAAAGCAGTTGGCGCCAAACGACAGAACGCCGCCGTCGCCAAACAGCAGCGCCTGCAGCGCCAGCGCGACCGAGACAGCGATAGCCGCGGCCTCGGGGCCCAGCAGCAGCGCGATGAGTGCGCCGCCGACGGCGTGACCAGTGGTGCCGCCGGGCAGCGGCACGTTGAACATCATGAGCAAAAAGGAGAACGCAGCGCAAATACCCAGAAAGGCCATATGCTCGCGATCGAGCGTGGCGCGCACTTTCTTGATGCAGTGAACCCATACGGGCACCATCGCCACCGCCATAACGGCATCGGTCTGCGGGGACAGGTAGTTATCTGGAATGTGCATATACGCCTCCCGGTTGCCGGCACATGGGATTGCAGCGCCGCTTGAACCATTTCATCAGTGTTACGAGCTAGATGATTCGTAACACGCCGCAGGCTATGATAGCAAAACGGCGCGCCGCCACAAAAGCAGCACGCCGTTATGTAATGCGCGTGTCATATATGCAGGCTCAGCGATGCGTTATACCGAGCATAGCAGTCACGCAGGATCGGCAGCAGCCACCGCTGACCTATACCCATCGCAAGCCCTAGCCGCGGACCTCGCCGTTTACGCCTTTGCATACCTTGGTGACAATCTTCTGGTGCGCTTTCTCGACCTCTTCGCTGGTGAGCGTGTGGTCGTCGGAGCGATACGTAAGCGCAAAGGCCATGGACTTTTTGCCCGCTCCGATGCGGATGGGATCGCGGTAGACGTCGAACAGGCGCACGCCCTCGAGCAACTTACCGCCGGCGCTCGTAATGCGGCGCTCAAGATCCTCACAGGTCACGGAGTTGTCGACCACAATGGCAAGGTCATGCTCAACAGCCGGGTACTGCGAGAACTCGCGATAGTTCTCCTGGTTGCGGGCGCCCTTGATCAGCTTGTCCAAGTCGAGCTCAAAGGCAACGACGACCTCATCGATGCCCATCACTTCGCGCGCCTCGGGGTGAATCTCGCCGACCCAGCCCAGCACGGTTCCGCCGGACAGAACCTCGGCCGCACGACCCGGCTGCAAGAAAGCGTAGCCCTCGCCCTCGACGGGACGGAAGCGAACCTTCTCGATGCGCAGCTGGGCGAGCAGCTCCTCGACAATGCCCTTGCCAAAGAAGAAGCGCAGCTTACGGTACTTCATGTTCCAGGACTGTTCGCTCCACTGGCCCGAGAGCACACCCGCCACGGACTTGGTCTCCTTGGGCAGGCTGGCGTTCTCGCGACCGTGGAACAGGCTGCCGACCTCGTACAGGTGCACGTTGGGCGTACCGTGCGCCTCGTTGTAGGCCACGGACTGCAGCAGGCCCGGCAGCAGCGAACGACGCATCTCGGTCTGCTCGGCCACCAGCGGGTTCATGAGCACCACGGGGCAACCGCGGCCCTCGGTGGACATACCGATCTTCTCCAGGTCGCCCGGGGCGGCAAAGCCAAAAGTCGTGGTCTCGTTGAGGCCGCAGGCGCGCAGGATCTCACCGACCTTACGGGTGAGCTTCTGCTCGCGGGTCAGGCCGCCGATGTGGTTCTTGGCAGCCGGGATGGTCGCCGTCACGCGGCCCATGCCCCACAGGCGCAGGACCTCCTCGATCAGATCGATCTCGCGCGGCAGGTCGGGGCGGAAGCTCGGCGGAGTGACCATAAAGTCCTCGCCGTCACGCTCGACGGTGCAGCCCAGGCGGGTGAGCGAACGCTCGATAAAGTCGGGCTCGATGTCGGCACCGCAGATGGCGTGCACGCGGGCCAGGCGCAGCTTAATGCTGTCGATGGTCTTGGGCGCGGGGAAAACGTCGACATAGCCGGGAGCAACCTCGCCGCCGGCGATCTCCTCGATGAGCGCGCAGGTAACGTTGGCGACATCCACGCAGCCGGTCTCGTCGACCTGGCGCTCAAAGCGAATGGAGGCGTCGGAGATCAGCGACAGATCGCGGCTGGTGTGCGAGGTGCGGCCGGCGTTAAAGCAGGCGCTCTCGACCATCACGTCGACGGTGTCGTCCTCGATCTCGGAATCCATGCCGCCCATAACGCCGGCCAGCGCCACGGGGCGCTCGCCGTCGGTGATGAGGCCCATGCCGGCGTCGAGCACGCGCTCCTCGCCATCGAGCGTCGTAAACTTCTCGTCCTGCTGGGCGGCGCGAACCACCACGCGGCGGTGGCCGTCGCGCTCGGCAAAGGTAGACAGGTCAAAGGCATGCAGCGGCTGACCGGTGAGCATCATCACGTAGTTGGTGATGTCGACGATGTTGTTGTGCGGGCGCACGCCCAGGGCGTTGAGGCGCTTGACCATCCAGTCGGGCGACGGGCCGACCTTCACGTTACGCACGATGCGGGCGACGTAGCGGTCGCACAGGCCCTCGTCGGCGATCTCGACGGAAAGCTCGTCGTCGGTCGCGCGGCCGGTCTCCGCCTTGATGGCGGGCAGCTCAACGTGGAAATCGCGGTCGAAGATGGCGCCGGTCTCGCGGGCCATGCCGATCATGGACAGGCAATCGGGACGGTTGGGCGTGATCTCGCAGTCGAGCACGGTGTCGCTCGAGCCCACATACTCGGCAAACGGCATGCCGCAGGGCGTATCCTCGGGCAGGATCATGATGCCGGAGTGGTCGCCGCCCAGACCGAGCTCGCGCGCGGAGCAGTTCATGCCCATGGACACGACGCCGCGCAGCTTGCTCTTCTTGATCTTGATGTCGCCGGGCAGCTCGGCACCGATCATGGCCGTGACGATGTGGTCGCCGGCCTCAAAGTTCTGCGCGCCGCAGACAATCTGCAGCGGAGCGGGGTTGCCGTCGGCGTCGAGGTTCTTGTCGCCCACGTCGACCGAGCACACATACATATGGTCGCTATCGGGGTGCGGGGTCTTGGTGAGCACCTTGGCGGTCACTACATGGTCGAAGGACTCGCCCACGGTGTCGATCGCCTCGACCTCGGTGCCGGTACGGATATATTCGTCCGAAAGGGTCTTAGGATCCTCCGGAATATCGATCATGGTCTTGAGCCAGTCGTAAGAAACACGCATCTAGCTCTCCTTTCATACTGAAAGCCTGCGAAGAGATGCAGGTGGAAACTTCAACTTTGTGAACATTCCTTACAAAGCGAGGGTTGTCCAAGTGCGGCAGATCGGCCCGAAAGAGGAGCGCCGCGTACTTTGGTACGCAAGCGACGAATGAGCGCCGAGGTGCCGTGCTTGGGCAAGCCGCAGCCTAGAACTGATTCAGGAAACGCATATCGCCCGTCATGAGCGTTCTGAGGTCGGGCAGGTCGTAGCGCAGTGCCGCGACGCGCTCGGCGCCAATACCAAAGGCGAAGCCGGTGTACTTCTCGGGGTCGATGCCGCAGTTGATCAGGACGTTGGGGTCGACCATGCCGCAGCCCAGGATCTCGATCCAGCCGCTATGCTTGCAGAAGTTGCAGCCCTTGCCGCCGCACACGTGACAGCTTACGTCCACCTCGCAGCTGGGCTCGGTGAAGGGGAAGAAGTGCGGACGGTAGCGCGTCTTGCGGTCCTCGCCAAACATGCACTTAACAAAGTAGTCGAGCGTGCCCTTCAGATCGCCAAAGGTAATGCCCTCGTCGACGACCAGGCCCTCGATCTGGTTGAACTGCGGCAGGTGGCAGGCGTCGGCCGTGTCGGGACGGTAGACGGTGCCCGGGCAGATCATGTAGATGGGCGGCTTCTGCGACTCCATGGTGTGGATCTGCACGCCCGAGGTCTGGGTGCGCAGCAGCACGTCGGACTCGCCGTGGGCGTGAGCCTCGGGGTGCGTGACGCTGCCGGGGTTGTTGTCGACCACGTAGAACGTATCGCGGGCCGAGCGGCTCGGGTGATCCATGGGCGCGTTGAGCGCGGTGAAGTTGTAATAGGAGGTGTCGACCATGGGACCGGACTCGACGGTGTAGCCGATGCCGCAGAAGATGTCCTCGGCCTCCTCGATGATCTGCTTGATCAGGTGCTGGTGACCAATCTGCGGACGGACGCCCGGCAGCGTGATGTCGACAGCGTCGTGCTCCAGTGCGCGCTTGAGGGCGGCGGCCTTCATCTCGGTGGTGCGCTCGTCGAGCATGCCCTCGATCAGCTGGCGCATCTCGTTGGCGCGTTTGCCCATGACGGGGCGATCCTCGGGGGCGAGCTTGCCCATCATACGCATCAGGCCGGTGATGCGGCCCTTGCGGCCGAGCAGCTCAACGCGCGCAGCCTCGAGCTTGGCGGCGTCGTCGGCGCCTGCGACGAGCTCCTTGGCCTCTTCCTCGAGTTTGACCAGATCATCAATCAGACTCATGTCTTCCCTTTCGTCTCTCGCGCATCCGCCTGCCGGGGTGGCTGGCGCCGCCCGACGCTTACGGATGTGCGGCCCGGTTCGGTAACAAAAAACCGCCCTCGGGCATGTGCATTGCCCAAGGACGGTTGAATTCCGCGGTACCACCTTGTTTGACCCGGCGGATGTCTGGCCCGCCGTGCCCACTCTGCGCCCCTTATCGCGAGGCTCACGGCTTCCCTACTGGGGCTTCGCCGCCGCTAGCCGCGCGCCCGTTGAGGTCGCTGCTCGGGAGTGAACGCTTGGCCCTTGCCACCGCAGGAAGGCTTGCAGCCCATGACCTTCCCTCTCTTGCCGGCGACGCGGCGGGCAAAACCCTCTCCGTCAACGCATTGGGCTATAGGATAACACATTTCGCGAGCGCATCACCGCGTTCCGTTTTGTTCGCACTGGGTACAAGGCAGGTAGCTGTGCAAACTGGCCGTGCACCCGCCTGCGGCGCTCGGCCTGCGAGATTAAGGATACGGTATGGGAAAGAAACTCGATAAGAAGGCCAAGGCCGCCGTGGCAAAGGCTGCCAAGGGCGTCAAGGCTGCTAAAGTCGACAAGGCCGTCAAAAAGTTCCGCAAACTCGAGGGCAAGCTGTGGACTCGCGAGTACCTGCTCAAGATTGCCGAGTTCGATGGAGCGACGATTGCTCCTGCCAACGGCGCAGCAGCGCGTGCCGACGCCATGGGCACGCTTGCCGGCGAGCATCACAAGCTGCTGACCAGTGAGAAGTCCGTTGAGCTCGTACGCTCGTTAGCGCGCGAGACCGTCGCCGGCGGCAAAATCGACGACCCTCAGCTGCTCGACGAGATCCGTGTGCTCGGCCGCGATCAACGTGAGGCCAGTGCCATCCCCACCGAAGAAGCCGAGGCCTGGACCAGGCTCACCTGCGAGGCGGACGCCGTGTGGCACAAGGCCAAGGCAGCCAACGACTGGGCGAGCTTTGAGACCTATGTGGATAGAATCGTCGCCCAACTTAAGCATCAGGCCGAGCTCATGGACCCCAAGCGCGATCCATACGACGTTTGGCTCGACCAGTACGAGCGCGGCCTTTCCGTCAAGAGCTTCGATGCGTTTTGCGATGAGGTCAAGGCCACGGTCGTGCCGCTCGTGCACGCCATCGGCGAGCGCGGCCAGCAGCCGGCTGCCGACTTTTTGCACGCCCGCGTGCCCGAGGCCGCCCAGCGTGCCATGAGCTTCGACCTGATGAAGCTTGTCGGCCTGAACCTGAACGACACCACGCTTGCCTTTACCGAGCACCCGTTTAGCGAGGGCTTCTCGGTGGGCGACGCGCGCATCGCCACGCACATCTACGAGGACGACTGTATCTCCAACGTCTACAGCATCATCCACGAGGCGGGGCACGCCATGTACGAGCTGGGTGTCAATCCTGCCTATGCGCGCACCTGTCTTGAGGGTGGCACCTCCATGGGCATCCACGAGAGCCAGAGCCGCTTCTTTGAGAACACCGTTGGCCGCAGCCGCGCCTTTATGGGACCGCTGCTCGAAGTGCTGCGCCGTCACGCGCCCGAAGTCTACGGCAACGTGGACGAGGACACGCTCTACCGCGCCGTGAACATCGCGCAGCCGTCGCTGATCCGCACCGAGGCGGACGAGCTCACCTACCCGCTGCATATTATGGTGCGCTACCAGATCGAGCGCATGCTGTTTGCCGGCGAGGCCACGGCCAAGGACATCCCTGCGCTTTGGAACCGCTTAATGGACGAGTACCTGGGCATTCCCGTTCCCGACGACACGCGCGGCTGTCTGCAGGATACGCACTGGAGCGGCGGATCGTTTGGCTACTTCCCCACGTATGCGTTGGGCAGCGCCTACGACGCCATGTTTGTGCCGGCCATGTGCCGCGACGGTGTCGACCTCAATGGCGCCTGCGCGAGCGGCGATCTGGCGCCCGTCCGCGCCTGGCTGGGCGAGCACATTTGGCAGTGGGGCCGCGCCAAAGACGCGCCGGAACTCATCAAGGGCGCCTGCGGCATGGCCTTTGACGCCCGCTACTACTGCAGCTACCTGCAGGACAAGTTCACCACGCTGTACGAGTTGTAAGGCATAACCGACACGCCGACGCAAAGGGGGCGCCGCGGGATCAATCCGCAGCGTCCCCTTTTTTCACCCAATAACTAGGTACCCAATGACTAGTTCGTTGACGCTAATGTCTTGGCAACGTCAGCGAAAACGACCCTAAGCGAGCAAGGTGACGTGAAATGAAAGGGCGCTGACCTTCTGGTCGCGCCCTTGAAATTGAACGTCAGATTGCCGCTTGGGGCCGTTTGCAGCGTCGAGCAGTTACGCGGTTTGGTAAAACCGCGTAACTACAGAGCCTCGAGCGCGTTGGCGATGCGCTTCATGGCGGCGTCGGCGGCGGCTTGGTCGGGGGCTTCGGCCAAAACGCGGATCACCGACTCGGTTCCGCTCTTGCGCACCAGTACGCGGCCCTCGCCTGCCAGCGCGGCCTCGGCCTCGGCGATGGCGTTCTGCACGCCCATGTTCTCGAGCGCGGCGTCCTTGTCCGCCACGTGCACGGCCACCTGCGCCTGCGGCAGCAGCTTGCACGGAGCCGTGAGCTGCGAGAGCGTCTCGCGCTCGGCACGAATCACTTCCATCACGCGCAGCGAGGTCATAATGCCGTCGCCCGTGCGCTCGATATCGCCAAAGATCGTATGGCCCGTCTGCTCGCCACCCAGGCTGTAGCCGCCCTCGCGCATCTTGGCATACACGTGACGGTCGCCCACGCCGCTGGTCACGGCGCTCAGACCGGCAAGCTCCAGCGACTTGACCAGGCCAAAGTTGCTGGCGATCGTCGGCACCACGGTACCGCCCGAAAGGCGACCGTGCTTGTTCAGATACACGCCGCACACGTACAGGATCTGGTCGCCGTCTACCACGCGACCGCGCTCGTCCACGGCCAAGCAGCGATCGGCATCACCATCGTAGGCAAAACCCACGTCCAGCCCCTGCTCCACCACGTGGCGCTGCAGGCGCTCCATATGCGTGGAGCCGCAGTCGACGTTGATGTTAAAGCCATCGGGCGCGGCGTTGATCACGCGCACGTCGGCACCCAGTGCGTCGAACACCGGCTTGGCCACCGAGGAAGCCGAGCCGTTGGCGCAGTCAATACCGATCTTGACGCCCTGCAGCGAAAAGTTCGCGCTGGCGATGAGCGAAGCAATGTAGCGGTTGCGGCCCTGCATGTAGTCCACCGTGGCGCCGATGTGATTGCCCGTTGCCAGCGGCACCTCGCTCTTGCCATCGATGTAGTCTTCGATGAGCTCCAGTACGTCCTCGTCCATCTTAAAACCGTCGCTATTGACGAGCTTAATGCCGTTATCGCAAAACGGGTTGTGGCTCGCGCTGATCATGATGCCGCAATCGAAGCAGCCTTCCACGGTCTGATGCGCTACGCCCGGCGTGGGGATCACGTGCAGCATATAGGCGTCCGCACCGCTCGCGACCAGGCCACTCACCAGCGCCGCCTCGAACATATAGCTCGAGCGACGGGTGTCCTTGCCCACGATGACGCGCGCCTTGCGCTCGCGGTTGGCGCCGTAATACCAGCCCACAAAACGGCCAATCTTATAAGCGTGCTCTACCGTCAGCCCAACGTTGGCCTCACCGCGAAAGCCGTCGGTGCCAAAGTACTTCATATCTTACTTATCCTGTTCGAACGTTTGAGCGGTCGGCGTGGTACGAACCTTAAGCTCCTTGTGCCCAGAGTCCTTCGAAGTCGTGACCGTGTACTCAACCTTTATGTCTTGTCCAAGAAGCATGTGGACACCGCCCCATGCAACCTTCAAGCCATCGTGCGTCGCTTCGTTCATCTCGATAGAACCGGAGCCCGAAGTCTTAATGTCCGAAATGCTGCCTCCCGCAGGAGCATAGAGATAAAGCCTCAGTACCTCATCATCAATATCCTGGCTAATGCCGTTATGGCCCTGGAAATAACCAGGCATCTCGGCCTTCTCCTGGGGGGTCATCGTGTTCTTGAGCGAGGTGGTCACTCGATACGTCGTCGAGCCATCGGCATTTTCAACCGAAGAATCGATGGTGACTCGCTTATCGAGGAACCAATCCATCTTTGAATAACTGTAGTTGTTCACATAGACGCCCAAGATCGGAGCCTCCGACGTATCGGCTTGGAGGGCGCCCGATATTCCAAGGGCCTTCGCGGCCTTTTCCTCGTCATCGTTTCTCGAATACATGAGGATGCGACCCTCGGAAGCACCCTTTTCGATGGCTCCAGCAATCTTAGCAATATCGCTGGAGCCCAGTTCGTCCACGATCTTGTTAAAAGCCGATCCGGCAACCGCCGCAAAAATGGCGTCCTGTTCCTCTACCGGGTAATTCCAATAAATATCGTGCAGCAGCACCTTTGCAGCGTTGCTTCCATCAACGACGGTACCGTCAGGAAGCTGTGTGCCGCCTACAATGCCGAGCATATACTGCAAAAATACCGGATCGACTGCAAATACGCCGTCGATGTCATCTCCGACAATGGCCTTCTGCATATCGCTGGCAAGCTGAGCCGCACGCGGATAATCGGGCGTCATCGTAACGTCACCCATCGTGTATCCGAGCGTGTTGAATCCGGTCAGGCCCCATCCGGTCGTGAACAAGTTTGCTTCTTCATCGGTGATGGGAAGCGGGCTCAAAGGCTCTTTCATCATGTCGACTTTGACAAAATCGCCCAGTTCGAGCTTACCATCAGTCACCGACATCACGCCGCGAGAACCGGGAAAACCGCCACAGGCGCGGATCTCGACATTGCTCATCGCGAGCACAAGATAATGACGCGTCTGGCCGTTGGCGCCGAGCATCTGGGGAAGGACGGGGGCGACCTTCTCCGCCGCGTCAACCGCGCCGTTGAGGGTGGCAAAGCCGTCCTTGGCCTTATCGACCAGCTCGGTCACTTGGGAAATATGAGTATCGCCAATACCCTGGATCTTCTCGTTGGCGCTCTTGAATACCTTCGAGCTGCTGGAAAGCGAATCGGCGACCGCCTGCAGCGCGGACACGTTAATCATGCCGTCCTGGAACAGCTTGCCGGGCGTGGCCTGCGAAAGGTTGTCGGCCATGGGAACCAGCGCGTTGCTCGAGACATCGGACAGGGCATCAATCATGGTGCGGGCCGCACTGATGTCGCTGCCATACACCGGGATAAACGAAGCCACCGTCCACAGCGGGCTCGAGGTCTCCGCCTTCATGCTATCGCAGAGCCCATCGATCTTCTTCGCGTCGTCAGGCAGCGTCGAAAAATCGCCCGACGTGACCTTGTCCTTAAGGCCACCGACGATCTCGACAGCCTCCTTCGCTTCGCTCTTTACGGTCTTTGCCGAGTTAAGCAGCATAAAGCCACTTGCGCCAAGCGCAACGAGAAGCACCGCGACTACAGCGGCAATAATGGCGCCAGTGTGACGCTTTTTGCGCTCGCCCTTGCGATGGCGATGACGGACCAGACCGTCAGAGGTCGAACTCGACGAAGCGTCGCTACCGTAGTTCAAGCCAAAATCGTAATAATCTTCCTTGGAACCCGAGCCCGCAAACTGGGCACCGCTATCATCCAGGCGGGCGAACGTGCCAGTCTCGGAGGCGCCGGTGTAAATCGTGCCAAGGTTACCCGTAAGCCCCGCGCCACCGGCAGAGGGAGTATTGTTGGCGGCCTTGCCGGCATTAACGTTGCCGGCGGTATTCGCGGCGTTGGCAGCACCTGCGTTGTTCGCAGGTATCGAAGGGGCCCCGCTCGGCTGCGACGTGGAGGTTGCACCGCCCGCAAAGACATTCCCTCTTGCACGGCCGGTCTTTTTTGCCTTTTGAGACTGCTCGTACAGAGCGGTAAACATCGCCGTCTCGCCCGGGGACACGCGCTTACCGGAACCGCCCTGCCCAGCGCCGCCCGGCGTGCCGGCCTTACCAGCCCCGTTCGGACGCGGCGGAACTGCAGGACGGCCGCTATCGCTGCCCTTAAAGTGATTACCAGCCATAAAGAAATCCTCGCAATTGAGTCGCAATGAAAAAGTCCATAACGTTACTAGTTTATGGCATTTTGAGCATCGACAGCTAAACTCCAGACACGGACATCAATTGGCGAAAATGTGGCACAACGCCTTTTCCGTCTTGGCGCCATCTACACCGTCAAAAACACCATCGCGATAATCATGGCAAAGCCCGCCAGGTCGGTGGGCAAAAACACCGTTCCCAGCATAAGGGCGCTGGTGATGGTGGCCGAAACCGGCTCCATGGTTCCAAGAAGGCTCGCGCGCACCGAGCCAATCTCCTTAACGCCCTGCATGTAGAACATATAGGCGAAGAACGACCCCACCACAATAAATATCGCGAGCGCGCCGACACCCGAGGGGCCGAGCGCCGGCATATGCGCCCACGGCTGGGTAAAGATGCTCATCACGATTCCCGCCGAAAGCATGGCCGAGCCCGTGACGACCGAGCTGCCGTATTTGTTGAGGATTCCGGCAGGGATGATTGCTATGCAGGCACCGCCCACTGCGCACAAAAGGCCCGCGAGCAGGCCCATCGGCGAGATGCTGAGCGTACTGGGGTCGCCGCCCGTGGCAATTAAAAACGTTCCGCCCAAGGCGAGCAAAATACCCAGCGCCTCGCGCGTGCGCGGCAGTCGATGCGCGGTGACGCAGGCATACCCCATGACGACCACCAGCTGCAGACACTGAAAGACGGTCGCGGTGCCCGCGTTGGTCAGGCGCACGGCTGACAGATAGCAAAGCTGGTTGAACAGCAGGCCAAAAATCGTAAATAGGATGAGCTGCTTGCGATCGGCAGGGGTGGTCCACAACTTGACCAGGCGTTCGCGATCTTTTCTGAGCACGACGAACATAAAGAGCAGGCCAGCGATAACTTGGCGCACGCTCATCAGCCAAAACGTCTCGATATGGCACACGTCAAAGAGGTAGCTGGCGCTGGTGCCAGAAAAACCCCAAAACGTACCGCCGGCAAACGCGGCGAGCGTACCCAGGGCCATCTTGCGCGCCTGGGCGTCGTTGAGGCGGTCGCGCCATGCGCGGCGGGTGCTGCGGCTCAGCTCGTCAGTCCCCTCGGGCACGATAAAATCAGACGCCGCCGTCATCGGTACCGAAGCCCTTTCACGTGCACACTGCGCCGAGCGCTTCTGTTCCATCCCACTCCCCCGAAATCAATTGGCAATAAAGCGTCCAAACTGTAGCACGAATATTGGTATGAAATAGCAGATGATGCGGAGCATCTGCGAGCGTCCAAATTGCAGGGACGAAAGGCACCGATGAGCTATGCCGAGCGGTTGGAATCGCCTGGGGCGCCGGGATCGGCTTCCGCACTTTCATCGGTATGGCCACCGTCGGCATCGCCCTCGTCACCGGCGTCGCCCTGCTCCTCCTGCTCGCGACGGCGCTTTTCGCGAATCTGCTCCACGGCTGCGCGCAGGGCGGCCTCGTCCTCGGCGCGTGCCACCTCTTGCGTTGTCTTGACCATATGGCGAATCTCGAGCACCAGCAGCACGATCAGCGGCACCACGATAAGCGGAAAGAACAGCAGCGGATTGGTGAGCAACGAGGCCACCACGCCCAGCCCCGCCGAGACAAAGACCACGCGGCCCACCACGTCGGCGGCGGGCACGGGCGCGGCGTCCTCGACCGGATTGGCATCGCCCTTGGTGCGGTAGACCGGCGTGCCGTCGGCCGCGGCCTCCACGGCAACGATGCGGTGCGTGTTGAGTGAACCCTCCAGCGCGTCATCGGACGAATGGAAGGTGATGATGTCACCCACCTGGTAGGCCTGACTGTTGTCGGTATCGACGACGATAAACGAGTGTACGGGAATCGCCGGCTCCATAGAGCCGGTCAGCGTGCGCATAAAGCCATAGCCCATGATGGTGGGGATCTCGCCGGCGGGCGTGAACACCGTGCGCAGCAGCACCACAAAGGCGACCAGGATCACCACGGTCGCCAGCACGTTGATCACGCGGAGCACGTGCTTCATCACTTGTCGGCGTCCTTTGCGGAAGGCTCGACGTCAGTGGCGTCAGATGCCGAAACGTCGGTCTCATCTCCCTCAACGGTCGTGGCGACATCGCCCTCGGCGGCCTCTCCGCGCAAGCGAGCCAGCAGATAGCGCGACAGGCTGTTGCCCTCGGCACGGCGCTCGGCGCGGGCGCGATCGCGCTCGGCCTGTTCCAGCTCGTGCGCCAACGAGGCCAAGCGCTGCTGCATCTCCGCGCGGGCGGCCTCGAGCTCGCGCTCGTGCGCGGCCTTTGCGGCGGCGAACTCCTGCTCAATACGCTCCCCCGCCTCGAGCTCAGCTGCAGCGATACGCGCGTCGGCGTCGGCACGAGCCTCCTCGGCGGCACGCGCGGCGGCATCGCGCTCGGCAGCGGCAGCGGCGACCTTCTCGCTGGCATCCACCGTAGCCTGCTCAACGGCAGAATCGGCGGCAGCACGGGCGGCGTCGATCGCAGCATCGGCGGCCTGCTGGGCGGCAGCAACCTTCTCCTCGGCCGCGGCAACGGTGTCGGCGAGCTTCTGCTCCGCCTCGGCCGCGGCGACGTCGGCAGTCTCCTGCGCGGCACGGGCATCGCGCTCGGCCGCCAGCCGCACTTCCTCAATCTGCAACTTGGCGGCATCCAGCTTGGCATGCACCTCGGCGAGCTCCTTGGCAGACGCCTCGCGCACGCCGGCAAGCTCGGCTGCGGCGGCGTCCTTGGCGGCCTGCAGCTCGGCAGCGTCGGCAGCCGTCTTGGCAGCCAAGGCTGCGGCAGACTCACTCTTGACCCGCGCGACTTGCTCGGCAGCAGTCTGCTCGGCAGCCGCGACCCTAGCATCTGCGTCGGCACGGGCGACTGAGACCTCGGCATCGGCCTCGGCGCGCATCCGCTCAAGCTGAGCCGCCGCGGTCTCACGTGCTTCTGCAGCGGCATCCTCGGCAGCCTTTTTACCGGCCTCGACATCCTCCAGCGAGGCGCGCAGTTCCTCGACATCGGCCTCGGCAATCTGTGCGCGCTGCGTCAACGCCAGCTCGCGTGTCTTGGCCTCGTCCAGTTCATCTACCAGATCGTCGCGCTTATCGGTCAGCGCGTGCGCCTGCACTTTCCAGGACTTCAGCTGCCCCTGGAGCTCCTCAATCTGCTCGCGGGCCTCGGCCAGCGCCTGCTCGGCATCGAGCTGGGCCTGCGTGACCTCCTCCACAAACACACGACGAACCTCAACATCGGGCAGGTCGGGGCTATCGACCTGCACCTCCTTGATCTCTTTAATAAACTTGGGCGCCACCGGCGCGTGTTGCACGCTCTCAAGCTCCTGCAGGTTGCGCTCGTCGTCGGTCAGGCTCTTAAAGACGGTGTAGTTGTTGATGAGGTTGGTGTACATCTGCACCATGTACTCGTCGTCGAACGCCAGCGCCTGCTGCTGCACGTCGATGTTGTAACCCACCTTGTCGTAGCGCTCCATAAACTGCCACAGCTGGTAGCACTTGCGGTAGTTGGGGTCTTTCATGATGAGGTTGGTGCGCTGAATGGGGCTGCGAACCGCACTGCAGCCGTTCATGATCTGGCAGAACGACGCGCCGCGCAGCGCCATGACCAGGCGGCGCACGCGGTCGATGCGCATAAAGACGTCCATGTTGTCGGCGTCGTTCTCGGCAAAGCTCTGACGGTTTTTGACCGTCATCTCCACGCTGTACTCGATCTGCTCGTACGCGTCGTCGATCTTACTGTGCATCTTAAAGCGGTTGCGGACCTCGTTGCCCGTCGACCAAAAGATCACGTCGGTACGCTTATCCACAAACGTCAGCAAGCGCTGAATCAGATGGTAGATAAAGCGGTTCTCGTACAGGTCGTACGTCTCGACGGTATTGACGTTGAGGATGCGCGTAGGGTGAACGCCACCGTCCTCACTCGGCGCCAAAAACTGCGTGTTCTGGCTCAGATGACGGACGCTGTCGGCGCTGATCTTTTTAGCGAGCGAGACCGGCACCACCTCTTCCTCGGTGGTGATAAAGCGGCGCGGCTTTTCGATGATGGTGTTGATGGCGTCGAGCGAGTCCTCGATCATGCTGATCCATTCCTCGTCCACCACCTTGACGAGCTCCTCGCGCTGCTGTTCGATCGTGGTGCCCGAGGCCTGCGCCATCTCAAACAGATAGCGGAAGTAGCGGCTGTCCTCCTGGATGGGCTCCATCTGCTCGGAGAAGCTGGTATAGAGGTCCTGAATGGTCTCGGACATGGGTTACTCCATAGATTGGATCGATCGGAAAGGGGCGGGGCGACATCACGTCGCCCCGCGCTTACGACATTAGTAGAAATTCTGGATCCGCTGCAGGTACATGACGGAATCGGGCAGACCGCCCTCGCCAAAGGTCTTCTCAATGTACTCGATCAGGCCCTTCATCTCGTCGCGCACAAAGCTCACGTTCATGGACTCAAACTTCTTGAGCACCTTGCGGGCGATGATGTAGTCCATGCCACCCAGCTCGGTGCCGCCGCACGCCACGTACACGGGGATAAAGTCGTACATCTGCTTGATGATACGGTTACCAAAGGCCAGCTTAAAGCGGGTCTGCAGGTACTGGTCCAGCTTGTGCATCTTCTGGAGCAGCTCCTCGTCGATCACGTACTCGACCTTGGCCCTTTGGAACAGATACTGCAGATGCTCGGCCGTCACGTGCACGCGCTCGTGCGGCTCGCACTCAAACGCATCGGCGCGCTCGTTGAGCTCGATGGGAATCGCACGGTCGTACACCTTGTCCGTGATGGTAAAGGTGGAGTCGTCGTTGTTGGCCGTGCCGATAAACCACAGGCTGTCGGGGATGGTGAGCTTGCCGTCGTGCAGAGCCTTGGGGTCGGCAGCCCACTGGGTGGGCACCAGATCGAGCACCCACTCGTCGTGGCTGGGCATCTCGAGCACCGACAGGATCTCGGCAAAGTAGTACTCCACGCGGGCGAGGTTCATCTCGTCGAGCACGATCATGGACGGGTCCTGACGAAGGCCCGCCTCGTACACGGCGCGGAGGAACTCGGTCTCGTTAAAGCGCTTGGAAAACTCGTTAAAGTAACCCAGCACCTCGGTGCGATCGCGAAAACTCGGCTGCACCGACACGATGGTCGCGGGGTTATCCAGGTAGCGGCTAAAACTGTAGGGCAGCGACGTCTTACCGGTACCCGAGATGCCCTCCAGGATCAGCAGCTTGGAGGCGGCCATGCCGGCCACAAAGCGGCGGATGACCTCAGGCGTGTAGTAGAGCTTCATCTGGCTGCAGGCGAACGCGCGGAAGCTGTCGACAAAGTCCTCCAGCGAGATGGCATCGTCGTAGACCGGCGATTCCCAGTCGCGGTACTTAAGGTCCACAAGGGACAACTTGGGGAAGCGGTTGGCCTGCGCAATCTCTTTTTCCTCGGCTAGGGTCTTGGCCTCAACGGTGGCCTTGGCCATGGCGGCTGCGGCGTCCTTGACGCCCGCGCCATCGAGCGCGAGCGACGCGTTGCCCGACACCACGGCAGCCGTGGCGCCCTCGCCCGCAGGCGCGCCCGCGGCGGCGCCCACCACGTTGCCCACCGTGGGCAGGTGGTCGTCGGCCAGGGCCGAGGCGCCCACGTACGGAATCTGCTTGGTGCCGCCCATGGCATTGACCTTGAGCGCCAGCAGCTTGTTCTTCTCGTCCATGAGGTCGAGCACCTGCTTGTTCAGGCGGCCGATCTCGCGATAGAGCGCCTTGTTGGACGTGTCGTCGCGATGCAGGCGGCGGTTGATGCGGTAGCGGTGCACCAGAATGGCCACGATCAGCACGGGGACCGCGATGAGCATGGCAAACAGGATGACCGCGCCGATCTTGCCCACCAGGTCAAACGTGGTGAAGTAGGTCATAAAGATGTTGAAGTACTCAACCCAGCCAAACACCAGCAGGTTAAGGATGGAGCTCACAACGGCAACGACGTTGTAGACGACCTTTGCCAGCAGCTCCCAGGCAAATCCCAGAAACTCACTCACCGTCGGTATCCTCCTGCTTGGTCGCGTTCATCGCCGCCTCGGCCTCGGCCTTCAGACGACGGGCCTCCTCGAGCTTGGCCTCGGCCTGGGCGAGCTGCTCGGCGGCGTTATCGGCGGTGACGGTGGCGTCAGCGCCCTTGCCCTCGGCATCCACGATGGCAGTCGCGGCGGCCAGGCGGTCCTCCTCGGCCATGGCGCGCTTGAGGTTCATGCCAACCACGATGAGGTGATACACCTGGTAGATAAAGAACAGCAGCATGGGCAGCACGATTACGATGAGGAAGCCCATGGAGCTGGACAGGAAGTCCATGACCTTGCCCATCTGCGGCAGCGCAAACACATACTTGCCCACGATGTCGCCGTCGCTGATGATGTGCGAATCGGCCACGTCGTTGTTATCGCCCTTGGTGGTAAAGCTGCGCATGCCGTTGACCTCGTCGATGGCGGCGATGCGGTGCGTGTTGAGCGCGTACTCGTTGTCGATAATGGTGTGGAACGTCACGATGTCGCCCACCTCGAGCTTGGAGGTGTCGCACTTTTTGATGACGATGAGGTCGCCCTTGTTAAACGTGGGCGCCATGGAGTCGGACTGTACGGCGAGCGGGGTGAAGCCGGCGATGTCCGAGACGCTGCCGTCCTCGCGCGTGGCGAGCGTGGTGAACGCGTACAGGGCCGCCACCAGGATGATGATCCACATGACGACGCTCAGTGCGATGGATGCGGCCTTTTTAACAGATTGCATGATGTCCCTTACTACCGTGTCTGACTAGGTCGTGCGCGGCCCGATGGCCGCCGTGCATATCTACTGTTCCTCGATGCCCTCAAAGCGCATCGAAACCGAATAGTTAGCTCCCTTTAGCATATTAGTGCAATTTGGGTCCGTTCCCTCGAGCCATATGCGAACGGTTACCGGCTTGTCCGTATCTTTTATTAGGCCGAACATGTCGCTGGCCGCGTTCGCTACTCCCGAGTCGAGCCCAAAGACGGTGGCCGCACCAGACGAGCCCCCGCCTCCGTTGGGGTTGTAGACCCAGGTGTGACCGTCGGCGGTAAAGCTCATGCGCATGGCGCTGGCCATGCCCTGCGTGTCGGAGCTAAATCGCGTGCCGGACGCGCCACCGTCGCCGTCCTGCCCGGTCAGGCGAACGCGCAGGTCCGTACTGCTCATAAAGTGCAGCGTGAACTCCAGGTAGGCGCCGGTCGCGGGATCGGCGGTGGAGCCGTCCTCGAAGGTAAAAGTCTGGTAGTCGCTCGTGGTGACGGGCTTGAGCCTGGATGCATCGATGTCCACGCCCTTTTCGCTGGCGATGCGTGCCGAGATCTGGTCGAAGCCCAGGCTGTGCACGTATTCTTCGAACGTGGCGTGCTCGTCCAGGTCAAAGCGCAGCGAGCCGTCGGCGTTGGCATCAATCATGAGCATGCGGGTCTTGGCGCTATCGGCGATGGAGAACCAGGCAAACGTTGCCATGGCTATCGCCACCAGCGCAAACAGCACCAGCACCACGGTGGTGGTGAGCTTGCGGCGCAGGTCGGTGTCGGCGGGGGCTTGCGCGCCGGCGGGCTTGCCGGTGGCGGGCGTGCAGCTGGCGGTGGGTTGCTTACGCGTCATGGCTACTCACCGTCCAAGGTCGCAAAGAGCGCCAGGTGCAAGGTGCCCGGATCCTGATACAGATAGTCGGCGCTATCGGGGTCGGTGCCCTCGATGTAGTAATAGATATCAAGACGATAGGTCTGGCCCAGCCCCAGCGTGGCAAGCGTACTTTGCGGGCGCGTGGCTGTCTCGCTCGTGTCCAGCGAAAAGGCGGCCGGGTCCCGCGTCACGTTGGCACCGCAAGCGAGCTGACCGTTTTGCCAGCCCAAAAGCATGCCCTCGGTATAGCCTGCCAGGCCCGCGGGGACGGTCGCGGGATGCTCGTCGCGATGGCCGCCGTCGGAGCTGTCGAGCTCAAAGATGTTGGTGGCGAACACCTGGCTGCCGCTCGAGATCTTAATGCCCACGCGGGCTGCGCGCAGCAGCTCGGCGTTGGCGTCCTGCGGGACCAGGGATTCGGCCAGATACAGGTTGACCTTGCCCTTTACTTTGCTGGCGCCCGTTCCGGTAATGGTGGGGCGCAGGTCGATCCAGCCGTGGTAGAACGCGGATCCGTTGTCTTTTGCCTGCTCAAACACCGTGGCATCGCCGGCCGAGTTGTTTTGCGCGCAGGCAGCAAAACCGTTGAGGTCAAAAGTCGAGACCGGGTAGAGCGTCACGGCACCATTTACGCTGGAAGTCAGGGAAACGTCGCCCTGCTGCGACCAGCTGCCGAGATCGGCATCGCCGAGCTCCAGTACCAGCTTGGATGTGTCGCTGTGCACGCTCACCGAGTTGGTATTGACCTTCATGTTGCTCGTGAACCACGCGTAGGTGGCGGCGCCCAAAGTGGCGGCGAGCGCCACCATAACGAGTGCAATGTAAGCACGCGCGCGGCGGGTGTGGTGGCGGATGGTGGTTGCGGGCTCGGTGGGCTCGAAGGCGGCGGTTGCCGCCGTGTTGACGCGCGCCGTCTCTGCCTCGCTGCCGTCTAGCTGCATCTGCTTCTTATCTTGCATGCCACTCGCCCCCTTATGCCTTGGCCGCGGCAAAGGCAAGCTGCAGCACCACATCGCGGGCCTGAGCCTCGTCGATGCAATTGGCGTCGCAGCCTTCCATGTACACAACGTAGCGAACGCTTGCCACTTCGTTGGCGGCTAGCGTACAGACGGGCGTGGCGCCTGCGCGCGCCGCGGGCGTGTCGCCGGTGCCGTCCATGCTGTAGGCGCTTATGGCGCGCGCGGGATCGGCGGTGTAGGCCCAGCCCGAGGCGCCAGCCGCCACAACCACGCCGTCTTGCGCAGTGGTACGCCTACTGGTGGCGCCCGCGGTATTGCCCAGGTCGTCGCAGGTAAAGACATGCGTTTGCGTGCCCGACTGGGTCGTAATGACCAGACCCAGGCGCAGCGCGGCCAGCAGCTGCGGATCGCTCGTCACGCTCATCTGGCCCTGATACAGATACACGTTGAGCGCGCTATCGCTACCCTTGAGGTACAGCGTGCCCGAGAGAGCGTAGTCGTCCAGCTGCGCGGTGCAGTCGGCGTAGTCGGTCGTGATGCCCGCGGCGTTTTGGAACGTGCCACGCCAAAAGCGGGAAAGGTCTGCCGTCGAGATGGGATAGAGCGTCTTGTCGGCGGCGGCAAGCGTTGCCGTTGTGTCCCAGGGCCCGTTGGCCGAAAGGCCAATCTGCAGGTCGGAGCCCTCGTCGCTTACCGTGTGCGCCACGGGCGTCACGTTGGTGTAGCGCGAGTTGCTAAACCAGGCGTAGGTGGCGGCGCTCAGGGCGGCCACCAGCACCAGCATCCATGCGGCCGCGGCAACCATGCGACGGCGCGAGATTAGGATATCTTTGATGTTCGCTGTACTCATGTCCAGCCCCCTTACGAACGCTTGCCGGCAAAGCGCAGCGCCAGCGATTGCAGGCTGGTGGCGGCGAGATTGTTGGTGCAATCGGGATCGCAGCCTTCCAGCCACACGTACACATCCACGCGTACGGGCGTGCTGCGGTTGGCGCCCTCGACCGCGGCGGGCAGGCTGCAGATCTTGGTCGTGGCATCCTTGAGGCTCACGATACCGGTGTCTTCGTTGTAATCGCAAAAGTTTGCGCTGGTCAGCTGGTCAAAATGAACCGTTGTTCCATCGGAGCGGGTGCTGTCGAGCACCAGGTGATTCTGCTCGCTCTCGCCGGCATCCTTGCCGTCGAGCGTGTTGTAGCGCGCCTGGGGATTGTGCTCGCCCGAGACCTCAAAGACATACTGCCCCGTAACGGTGTCGCCCTGTCCCGGAGCATAGGCAACCAGTCCCACGCGCAGGGCGGTGGAGATGGGGTTTGCCGGGTCCTGCTCGGTAAAGTCGATACCCGACAGGTACACGTCGGTCGCGGCCGAGTTGGTGGCCAGGTACAGAGAGGTTTTGTAGTAGTCGGAATGCTCGGCGGCACCAAACATGCTGGCAAACAGCGAGTCCTGGGTGGTTCCGCCGGTAAAGCCCGTTACCTTTTGAAAGCCGTTGAGCACGTTGTCGGTCGAGACGGGATCGAGCAGACCCGTAAAGCTCAGGCCGGCGTTGGTTTTGTATTCGCCGTCGTACTCGTTGGAGATAAGGAAGGTCACGCCCGTGCCCGCGGCCATCTTGACGTCGGTGATGTGGCGGTTGGCGTTGTAGATGTACCAAGCATACGTTACGGCTCCGGCAGCAGCAAGCGCCACCAGCAACGTGGCGAGCATGCGATTGAACTGTTTTCGCAGCGAGCGCGCGTCCGACATGTCCCTCCCCCAGATGCCGCATCGTAAACTACCTGGACACCATTTGCCCATAATGGGAACATTTTACGCGAACGTGCAGTTCATCGGGGGTACAAACGCGACTTTTCGCGTGCTGTTCGCGCTGCGGCAGGCTCCGATGGGGCCACAATTCACCAGTTTTTTAAAATAGTTCTTGCCACTGGGTGGGAGCTCCGTTATATTATTCCCTGCGCACTCGCGCACCCTTGATCGGGCGTTTAGCTCAGGGGGAGAGCGCTTCCCTGACACGGAAGAGGTCAGAAGTTCAAATCTTCTAACGCCCACCAATTGTTCAACCGGTCTACCTGCGGAAATGCGATAGACCGGTTTCTTGTATATAGCGCTGTATCCCAAATGTATCCCAAAAGGCGGCGCGCGAGCACTCGCTGGAGGCGGCGATGAGGGACATCGCCAGAAACGACCTGGTCATCCTGAACGAGTTCGGCTACGTGCCGCTGGACCTCGACAGCGCGAGGCTGCTGTTCCAGGGGGTGTCGGACTGCTACGAGAGGCACAGCCTGGTCATCACCACAAACATTGAGTTCAGCAAGTGGGGCACGGTCCTGGGGGACGACAAGATGGCGGCGGCGATGATCGACCGCATCGTCCACCACGGCCGCCTGGTCGAGTTCACCGGCGCGAGTCACCGTATGGAGGCGACGCTCATGCTCGGCAAGGCGGTGGGATAGGTTAACGCGGCGTGTTTGCCAAAGTGCTCAATTTGGTCGCGCCACAATGTTCAGTTTGTCGTCGACACAAACAGCGGCTCCCGCGTTTGACAGCCCCGTGATCCCAGCGGGCGCGGGGGGACCGAGAAGAGCCAGGGCTCCGCCTCCTTGAGCGCGCCCACGTCGCCCCCGTGTTCGTCGAGAAGGGCACGCGCGGCCTTGACGCTCCGCGCCCCAGCGAGCCTGAGCTCAGTACTCCACGCGCTCGTCGGCTGCTGCGCCCTCCACCGCTTCGATCTCCGAGCGAAGGGCGTCCGCCACCTCTGCCGACCTCGCGTCCTCTTGCCCTTCCGCGAGCTCGACCTTCGCCGCCTCGTCGCCATGAGTCTCACCGTCCATGTATCCTGCTTTCAAATCGCGGCAGGCACAACAAGGCGCCCGCCCAGTTACTCGATACGAGCAGCCTAGACGGGCGTCACAAAGTGGCAGAGGGGCACGACTCTAATGCCAGGCATCTGCTGGTATCATTAGAGTGCAGCATTGGTTATGGGAGAGGACTTCACAACCCACAGCCAGTCAGACCTAAGTTGGCTTCGTCCTGCTATAGATTGAGGTGAAGGCGATTGACCGATCAACAAAGTGAGACGATCGAGATTTCCGAACAGATTCGCGACAAGAAAAAGGATGTGCGATTCAGCACTCGCGAATACGTTGCGGAATACCTCATCAATAAGTTCAATGCTGATGCATTCTACATTCCGCTTGACTATCAACGGAACTTCGTCTGGACGGACGTTGACTGCAGCTACTTTATTGAGTCTGTGCTAATTGGTCTGCCCATTCCCTACATGTTCTTTGCCGATGCTGAAGATGGCAGAACGGAAATCGTTGATGGAGCGCAAAGGATGAACGCCTTGGTGAACTTTGCCAGAGGCGATTTAACCTTGTGCAATCTAAACATCCTTACATCTGTCAACGGAAAGACCTATTCAGAACTTCCCATAGAAGTACAAAGAAGATTCGATAACGCGAGCTTTCGAGTGGTTTACCTTGAGGAAGGGACCACCTTTGACGTCCGACAGGAGATTTTTCGTCGTATCAATTCATCGGGCAAGCAGCTCAAATCGCAAGAAATTCGCCGTGGCTCCATGGGCGGCGGTTTTACAAAACTAGTAAGCGAGCTCTCCAATGATCCGCTCTTTATAAAACTTGCCCCGTTAAGCGAGACGGCGCGCAAACACTACGATGACATGGAACTTGTCACTCGTTTCTTCGCCTATGCAGACGGCTACCCAGATTTCGAGGGTTACAAAGACCGCGTTGCTAGTTACCTGGATGAATACACGAATCGCATGAACATCGAGCTTGCCGAGTCACCTGACAAGCGCAATGAACTCGTCGCTCGCTTCAAAGAAATGTTGGAATACGTTGAGAAGTGCTTGGGAGACAGGGGTTTCAAAAAGACACCGACAGGAAAAACGACTCCTCATGCGCGTTTCGAAGCTATTGCGGTCGGCGTTGCCGTGGCGTTGTCGGAGGACAAGGACCTTTCGCGCAAAGACATGTCTTGGGTTGATTGCGAAGAGTTCCAGACCCTTGTGCGGTCAGACTCGGCAAACGTAAAGGCCAAGTTGAAAGCTCGCATTGATTTCGTTGCCAACAAGCTGAAGGCGGAGCGGTAAACCTTATGGATTCCAATGACTTTAACTTGGGGTACGAAGAGGTCTACAACGACCGCCTTGGTGAGACCAAGAGCATGATTACGCTCGCGACCCTGCTCGATTCGCTTGACCAAGGCGCAGAGGGCGTGCGCTACAATGCTGTAATGCGAGGAGCGTACGAAAACGCTGAAAAGGCAAATCCCAGTGGCCTGCCCTCATCGACACCAGATGTGACCCTCGTTTCCAGTGTCATCCGCTCCAACGTCAAGCTTATGATCTACAACATCATTGAGTACTCGGTCACTAATCTCATGCAGGCGATTTACGACAGAGTAAAGGACGAGGGTTGCGGCTACGCTGAGGTTTCCGAAAAGCTTCAATCGATTTGGCACCATACCCAAATGTATAACGGGTTGAGCGACCCAAAAGCCAGCAATAGTACTGCCGAGTCCATAAGCAAGAGGTTGCTTGATCATGCTGTTAAAAATAACGTACTTCAATTCAGCGTTCGGAACACCATCGCCGGTGGAAATCTAGATGCAGACAAAATCCTCAAGCTCTTTGATGACCACGGAATATCGATTCATGATGATATAGCGAACTGCAAGAGGGATGAGATTAAGAGCGAGCTTAAAGACATCAAGAATCGACGGAATGACCTAGCTCATGGATCAATTTCGTTTGCAGAAGCAAGCAATCAGGTGACAACATCGGAGCTTGCGGAGCTAGTCAATCATGTTGACTCATTTTTGATGCAGCTCCGCAAGGATGTTTCGACCTATCTCAACGCCGGTGAATATCGGCGCGGTATGACCGAATCAGAAGAGGGCTAGTGTACGCAAGCGGCAATTATGCTTTTGCCAACCGCTTCGCCGAGCTTTGGTGGCACGGCGTTTCCAATATGCCGTGCCACAGCTTTCTTGCTGATCTTCTCGCCAGGCCTAATGAACTTGTAATCCTGCGGGAAGCTCTGCAAGACGGCACCCTCACGCAAGGTTAGGGCTCGATTTTGCTCTGGATGCCCAAACCGGCCCGTACCGTACATATAGAACTGCGTAGTTATAGTTGGGGACGTCTCGTCCCAAGCCATCCTCCCGTAGACCGCAGGGTACGTTTGGCCAGCAGCCTTTTTATGACAATCAAGCCTCAGGTCCTCAGGCCAATCTCGCCACGTGCCATTAGGCGTCGAAGCCTTAATGCGCTTCAAGTTTAGTTCTGATAGCGCCGACGCCGTTTGCAGAGAGTCCCCCCTGCAAGAGCCGCCAGCGCTCACGGCAGGCAGCGCACCTATTGCCTGCCGAACCGTAACAGCATGAGCGTTATCATTCGTAGGGTCAATCAAGCTGATGGACCCATTTCTAGAAGCTAGCAGAATCAATCGCCGCCGATGCTGGGGCACACCGTACTCCTCAGCCTTTACGACGCTGTATTCCACCGAGTATCCGGACTCCTTAAGCGTGTTCAAGAAACCAGAGAAGATGCTCTCCTTCTCGAGCTCGGGCACGTTCTCCATGGACACGTAATCTGGCTGCACTTCACGCACAAGCCTCCCAAACTGCGCAAGCAACCCCCAGTCCTTGTGCTTCTCGCGATGCTTCTTGTCCTTGCGGTGCTTCGAGAAGGGCTGGCAAGGAGCGCACCCTACCAAGACTTTGATGTCAAAGTCCTTCAGGAGCTCCTTGACTTCCTCCCCGGTGACCTCGGCGATGTTCTTGCAGATGAACTTGTCCTTGCCGTTGTTCGCATCGTAGGCGTACTGGCAAGAGGAATCGAGGTCAAACCCAGCCACCACATCGATGCCAGCGGTGCGTAAACCGTAGGTCAGACCCCCGACCCCGCAAAACAAATCCACAGCACCAATGGAGGCGCTCTGAGCCTTATCCTCCGTGGAACTATCAACGCTCATCGCAATCACCCCTTCGGCGTCCTAGAATGACCGTATGCGAGCGTCACAAACTCGAAAAGAATTCAACTCGCTAACTTTATAGATTAGCAGCAATCAGAGGGATTGGAGACCTGAGCTTGAAAACGTCACCGAACGGCTGTTTGCTTCCCGTAAACAGCAGAAGTGCAGGTAAAACGCCTTGGCCTCGATTTGCTTGATCGCCTGTTCCAAGTACGGCAATCCGGAGAGGTCCTGGCCGCCGGAGGCCGTGCAAAGCGCTCCGCTTGTATGGTCGCCCGCGCTCTTTCAACCTGCGTTCGCCGCATGCCAGAAGAGCGTGCCCGCCGTGATTCTACCGCCCTCGTCCACATGCTCGAAGAGCTTGCGGGTAACGGCCTCGTCGTACTTCTCGGGGTCGTGGGAGCACCAGCTGAGGAACGTGTCGTGGTCGCCTCCAGCGGCCTCGTAGCTGATGCCGATGTTCTTCCAAGTCTCGTAGTTCTTGGGCGGCTCCATAGAGAGGAACGCCAAGTCGGCCTTCTCCTTATCGTTCATGCTGGCTCACCCCGCAATCGAGCTGCGAGGCGGCGCTCCCCGTGACCGAGCTGTAAGATGCAGCCACGACAGGCCCCCGGCCTGTCCACTCGCCGCCGGTGGCCCCGCCGCCAAGCATACGGCCACCGGTGTCATTTTCCTTGAATGCTTCCATAGGCATCGCTAGTCCTCAATGCCGAGCATGTCGCAGATTTTCTGCCCGCTGATCGCCCAGGTGCCGCCGATCATCATCGCGGGGAGCGTCCCGTCCGCGCACCACTTCTGGACTTGGCGCAGGCTCCACCCGCCGATCTCGGCCACGTGCTTGGGGGTCTCGCACACCTTCACGTCCGCGCGCCGGATTTGCGAGCAGCCGAGCGGCTCCTTCCCATGCCCTATTCTCGCCTTTGTACCGAGCCATTCAGTCACCGCCCTAACCTCTGAGCTACTAATGACGTGTGATCACGGTTAAGACTGTACAAGAGCGAATTGCCGCGTTTAACTGTGGTTATGTAGTGCAGCAGTGGCAAAACTGCTTGACGGCGCGGGACTTCCATTTTGCTTTGCGACTGCTTGGACGGCCAAATTGCTCATTTGCTGACTTATAGCAATGCCCCAACGGCACCGTCGCGTTTGCAAACAGCCGCGGCCAACAGCAAGAACATCAGCAATTCCGTCGGCATGCATCGGACGTCCGCCGCTGGGGTATCCTTGGAGCACATGCACCGCAAGCCGCACAAAGGAGCCGCCATGCGCACCGAGCTCGATGTTCCCTTTTTGCACAAAGACGAGGCCAAAGCCCTGGGCGCCAAGTGGGACCGGGCCAAGAAGATCTGGTACGTGCCCGATGGCGTCAACCCCGAGCCCTTTGCCGCGTGGCTGCCCGGCGTGGATCGCTCCGACCCCAGCGCGCCCTACATCTACCTGGTGCTGGGCAAGCGCGAATGCTGGAAGTGCCACGAGCAGACGACGGTCGCGGCCTTTGGCATTCCGTATTTGGCGGCCGAGGACTCGAGCAGCAAGGCCGCGCCCAGCGCTGCGCCCGCCATGGACGACGCGGGCCACATCGCGATCGACACCGCCCGCGCCAACGCCATAGCCATCGTCCCCGCGCTGGGCTGCGTGCCGGCCGAGATCCGCGACTACCTGCGCGAGCGCTGCGGCTACAAGCCTGTAACGTCGCGCACCACTAAGACCGTATCGCTCTCCAGCACCTGTACCGGCTGCGGCGCGCTGCAAGGCAGCCATTACCTGTTCGAGGAGCCCACGTCGCCGTTTGCACTCACGGCCATCAACAAGCTGCCCGCGCTGGAGTTCGTGCGCGTGGAAGTCGCCGGCGTCTACGGCATCCCCGACAGTCAGGACAACTTTGACCAGGCGCTCTTCACCTGGGCACGCGACCACCACACCCAGTTCCACAAAACCCTGTGCGAGGGGATTTACCTGTAGGGCAAAACTCGAAAATCGAGTCCAGTTATCCTCGGAAATCGAGTGTGGAATTCCTCGAAAATCGAGTATGCGCAGGTAGCTGAGTTGTTGGTATAACGCAGAAAATGTCGAATCACCGGGTTTGCCCGACTAGATATTCAGTCTTCGAAGCCATGACTCCGCATCGTCATAGGTAATGGCGCATCCGCAGATTGGGCATTGTTGAGGATAAATTGGGAGGCGCAGTCCTGTTCGAATCCGCGGGTCGGTAACGTGTTTGTCGCGGATGTCGATGAAGTTGATGTCTAGGCATGGGAGGTCTCCGCCGCAGCTAGGGCAGGGCAGGCAGATTTGGCTACAGCCGGCCTCAACGAGCGGGAACAGGCTCCGGTCCATTAACGCTCGCGGTAAGTTTCCATATGCGCCGCGCGCGATATCGCTTCGCCATCCCATGGGCTCCCCTTTCCCGTTTTAACCGTTGAGGAGAGGATGGCAGGATCGTGCAGCTCTCGATGCGGCGCAGCGCGATTCGATCAATCGACATGATTAGACAGCGATGGGCTGCACCTAACTAATACGGAGCAACGGCTTCCGCATGACGACGCGATTCCGAGAAATCGAACTCGGCACGATGCGCTTCGAGGAATCGAGCATTGGGACGAAAGCGATGTTCGTCCGGCTCACGCAGCACCGAACCCGCAAACGTCGCATAATCCGTTTGTTGCAGAAGGTACGACCTGCAAAGTTGATAGTCGCCGCGCACCAGCTCAAACGAAATCAAATGAGCATCGAACAGCGAGTGCAAGTCACGGCGCAGCAGAATACCGTTGCTGACAACTTGCGACTTGGGACCCGAGTAGTTCTCGATATGCGCAGCTTCGAGCGCTTCGTCGACATTGCAGCCCGAGACGGCGCATCGACCGGTATAGGCCTCAAAGAGCTGATTGCGGAAACGCTGCTGGCCGATTCGCTCGCGACGCAACGCGTAGCGGACCTTATCATCGTCGCTCGCGGGAGCGCCGGAAAACTCCGCCGCGATCGGAGCCTCCTTCATGTAGCTCATATCGGGGAAGAAACGCGCGTCGGGTCCGCCCTTATGAACGGGACCATGCAGCACAAACCAGCTGTTCTCCGGCTCGTAGCGCTCAACGAATGCGAGGCCCAGCACCTTGTAGCCAGCGCCCGTTGCAAAGAAAACGCCAACGGGAACGCCGCACTCCATGCAGTTGATCATCTTTTGGTTGTAGTCCTGGTCGCGCCAGTTTTCGACCGAAGCGCTTTGCGACGAGCACTTGAGCACCCACGTGCCGTCCTCAAGATATAGCGGGGGAACATCGGGGTAGGCGCCGCGCTTGGAATTGTGCACCGAAAGGGCGAAGGTCTTCTCACGTGGATGCTTAACACGCCCGCGACCAGGCCAAAAGATGCCCGAGTCGCGTGACACCGGAAAGAGCTCGGAATCAATCGTCAGACGAAAGGGATATTGAGAGCTATCGGGATTGGTGCGATGCGGAAGCTTGTCCCACAAGCCGCCACGCTGCTCCTCGCGCAAGAACCACTCCCAAGCCTGGACATATTCGGACGGCACAAAGCTGCAAGCGCGGTCGAAACTCGGCCGAGCAATCAGCGGAACACTAGAAGCGATGCCGTCCATAAGGAACCTCCAGGAAGAACAGTTCCTCACATTATCGCCTACGAAATGATGACGCTAAACGAAAAAGGACCCACTTCCTTCGAAGCAGGCCCTTGACCATCTGCATTTAAGCGAACATCGGCATTACGACGTTGCAACACCGTCGAGCTTGACTGTCACATCGTATGTTGCAAGGTCCTCAGCTGCGGCGTTGTTAACGCAGTCAGCATCGGTTCCTTCCATCCAAATATAAATTCGGACCGCTATGCCATCATAGCCAACGCGACTTGCGATCTGGTGCGTACCGGCGTCAACCTGATAATCGTCTCCAACCTTGTTTGCAAGCCAGCCGGCGCAATTGCCTGCTTCAATATGTTGGTAGGAAGGCACTTGAGGTCCGCTAACCGCGTCCTTTACACAAGACCATCCAGCAATGGCGTTTTTATCGTTACCCTTCTCGGTAGTAGAAACTGCAGCGGGAGCGTACACGACCTTTAGAGTTTCATCACCGGTCGGGTTTCCATTAGCATCAATTGCCTGAGTAGTGATACCGACTCGTAAAGAATTCGGGATGGTATCGGTCGTTGGTGCCCCATGGGCGGTAACAACTACGGGCTCTCCGTCAGATCCTTCAAGATACACGTCGGCTATACCGGACTCTGTAATGGTGTAAACAATAAACTCACTCTTGAGATAAGCGTAGTGGGTCTCGCCACCAGCCTCGTATTCGCCAGACTTGCCGCATTGCTTAAAGTTAATCTGCGAGTAAGAGGATACTTTACCGTCGGATCCCCAGCCTTGGCAAACAAACCAGTTCTTAAGATCGTCTGTAGAAGACGGCGTTATCTTTCCGCCCTGTATTGCAGCCGCAAGCGACGTCTGTTCGCCGCCATGTTGGGCACCGTTTTTGAGTTCATCTATCTGAAGGATGAAACCATTCGTCGTTGCGCTGATGGTTGAAGATGTTGCCTTCACCGTGTTATTTGCGACATACCAAGCATAGGTAGCAGACGAAAGAGCAACGGCGGACATAAGCACCGCGCAGGCAGCGCCCATAAGCTGTTTTTTTAGCTCTTTTACGCTTTGGCTCATTCGATAGACCTATCTAGTAAAAATGCCGGGAGCCGACGGTTCGGCCCCCGGCATTCTGAAATCTCAAAAACGACGAAGTCGGCGATAGCTAGTTAGAAGTACCCTTGTACTCCTTGGGCGTAGCCTCAAAGGTGATCGTCACGCCATTGTCGCCAGCAGTGGTCTTGATCTTCTCAAGGTTGTTGGAATAGACGTTAGCGTCGTCACCATCGTAGTACAGGTAGACCTTAATCGTAGCGTCAGCATCAGATTTGATTACCTGATCAGTTGCAAGCAGATCGCTAGCCGTCCTGTCATCATTAGAGGAGCTGAGTTGAATACCGTCCTTACTCCAGACCTCCCACTTCTCACCGCAAACAACAAGAACGCGAAGGGCATTGCCAAGGTTCTTATTTTCCGTCGTTGTAGGGGTAGTAACAGTCACGCCCGTGATATGCAGGTTCGTGAACTCACCATCGTAGGTGCCGGTACCCACATAGAAAGTATTCTCAACCGCATATTTAGCTTCCACGGCTTTGGCGGCAGTTCCGTCACCAATCTTGAACTCGGTACCCTCCTTCATCGTCGAAGCGTCAGCGGTAGACGCATAGGCAGACTTCCAAACGGCCTTGCCATCCTGGCTCTTCTCAGTCTTAGCAGGATAGAGCTCCTTCTTTTCGACCCCAGAAGTAACAGCACCAGTGGAGGTCCTAGACGTCTTCGCCTTATCAATCACGAGGTATGCAGAGTTGGACTGGGCGGCGATGTTAGACGTCGTCGCCTTAACCGAGTTGTTGCTCACAAACCATGCGAACGTGGCAGAGCCCAGCGCTACGGCTGCTACCAGCACCATGGCGATGGCGGCGCCCATCTGCTTCTTTAATGCCTTGGTATCCATACGGACCCCTTTCTTTCCCCATTCATCCCAGATGACCCTCGAGAAGCCCGGAAGGGGAGCCCGCGCTTTCGTGTTGGATGTTGCTTGCCCATCCTTTAGACATGGAATTGAGAATACCATAATTCTTACGATTTCCTTATGAGTTTTCGGCAGCCTACATTCCGGCAGATTCATAGGTCTACCTCTGGTTATATGCGGTGCTACATGAACATCGTTTACCTTATTTGATCTCTCTCCCGCGCAGTCATAAGCCCCTCTTAAGCCTTGCGACCGCAGCGCCATGCCAACGCACACATTCGCCCTCCGCCGAGCTTCGCCCTAGCCCTTCCCCACCCGCTATACTGATGTAGCACGTGTAATTTCTGCCTGCTTATGCGGGCTATTTGCCGGGAGGACTCTATGGCTGCCGCCAATCAACCCAAGGGAAGCGTTTCTACCGGATCGATCAAGCCGGTGACGCGCAAAGCCGTTCGTTGTCAGCGCGAAGTTGCCTGGCTGGTCACGCAAGCGGCCGGTAAGCTCGTCGCCACCACCGACGACGTCAACGCGCCCACACCCAGCTTTGTGCTGGCGGCGGCGTTGTCATATGCCCGCGAGCAGGAGCAGACCGCCCGGGACCGTGGCGCCGCGATCGACTACAAGGCCGTCATGGGCTCCGACCTCGCGAGCTTTTGTGCGGCCGCGGGGCTGCCCGCAGCGCCCAACGCGCTTTCGGACGCGGGCTACATGTTCACGCTCTCGGGCGCGGATCTGATCCGCGACATCTATGCCTACTGCGGCGACCTGGGCGAGCGCATGAGAGATCCGGTGCAGGTCAAACCGGGCTACGCGATCAAGCTCGCGTTGCGGTTGTTCTTGCTGGACGACGCCGCTGGCAACGGCGCTACCTCCGCCGACAACGCCTCCGCATAACAAAAGCGCCGGGTCGGGAAATCACTCCCGGCCCGGCGCTTCTTCGTTCTACTTGTCCCCGTCCCCCGCGGGCGAGTTCTTTTGGTTGCGACGGTTACTCCAGGTCACGTTGTGTTCCTTGTAGTAATCGGGCGCCTCGTTGCCGCTCGCGCTAATGGGGTCGTTGCCGGTCAGGGTGTCGGCAATATCCTGCACGAATTTAATGAACAGGCTCGAGTCGTCGGTCTCGGACGAATCAAAGTCAAAGCCAAACTCCACCGCACCGCCGATGATCTTGTCCACGCACTCCGGGTCGTCGCCGTCCAGCCAAATGACCACGGTGTACTTGTCCACATCGCCCACGCGAAAGTTCTTGTGGCTAATGGTCGTCACCACGTCCTTGGACGCAAACGGCTCGGTGTTGGGCTCGGGGCTGCCGTCGGCCGTTGCCGCCGCATAGGTGGTGGGCTCGCCGTTGCGGTACACCCGCACGCGCGCCGCCTTCTCCACGCCCTTGCTGGCGCTGACCACCTTGAGCTTGGCGCTGTAGCCCAGATCGGTCTTGCCGGCGTTGCGGATATAGAAGGTGTACGCCACATAGTTCTTGCCGTTGTGGCTGCCGTCGATGTTATCCAGGTTGTCGGGCAGGTCGTCGGCAGCGATATTGGTGCCGTTGTCCACGGCGTCGGCCGCCAGGCGCGCGGTGGCGTTGTTAAAGTCGCCATTGTCGGCAATGGCCACGCCGCGGCGGAACAGCTCCAGGCGGTTGAGGTTGATGGTGAAGTTACCCATGTTTTCCTGCATAAACGACAGGGCAAACAGCACGCCAAAGGCAAGCGCCAGCACCACGAGGGCTTTTTGTAGCTTGTCCATGCGCAGCAGCGCCGTGCCGATGCGCTCCATGCGGCGCTTGGGCATGTACATGGACACGACCGCGTCGGGGTCGATGTCGTCGAGGTCCTGGTCGGCCAGCGCCTGCTCCAGCTCCTCGATGCGCACCACGCCGCGCAAGTCGCGCTTGGGCTTGCGCTTGGGTTTGGGTTTGGGCTTGGACTTGGGCTTGCCGAAGCGCTTGCGGGAGGCGGGGGGCTGGTCGGGCGCGGAGTCCTCGCCGGGCGCGTCCTCGGCGTTGGCGCCGGGAGCGTCCTGTAGCGCGTCCTCGGCTTGGTCCTCGGTCAAACCCTCGGCCAAATCCTCGGCAGCTTGATCTTTGTTGTCGTTACGCTTGAACAGAGCCATGGCGATCAGATCTTATATTTCGTGCGAATGTAGCCGACGTATTCTTTGACGAGCTCGCGCTCCATGTCGTCGGCGTAGCGGAACTGCAGGCCGCAGACGTTGCGGTACAGGCTGCCCTTGGGCGCGCGGCGCACCCAGCACACGATGCCCAGCTGCTCGGGCAGCTCGTGGCGCTCGCCCTGCAGGCGGATCGTGGGCATTTGCACGGCCAGGGCCTCGCCCACGTCGGGATAATCGTTGAGGTAGACGGCCAGGCCGCCGGCCGAGACGTCGATGGTCATGGCGTCCTCGGGCTCGGAGGCGGCCGCGTTGTCGCGCTGGTAGGTAAGGCGCATGGCGACCTTAAAACGCTCGTTGCGGCGCTTGACAAAGGTGCGCTGCTCGGCGACTTTGCGCATTTTCCAGTAGGTGCGGATGCCTTTTTTCTCGACTGCCTCGGGATAGCCGGCGAACACGAACGTCTCCTCGCCCACTTTGTATTGCAGCAGCAGCTTTTGGTTTTCGTCCATGATGAGCGGCTTGCCGGCGAGCATGGGCGCGCTCATAAGGAAGTACGCGTCGTCCAGGTTCTCTTTGTACGTGGCGAGCATGTTGAAGTCGGTTTTTTGGCCCATGGGCACGTCGAATGCCACCTGAAGCTTGGTCCCCGGCGTTATCTGTTGCTCTGCCATGTTGTCTCCCCCAGTCGCGGGCGCCGATATCATCGTCGTGCGCGATGCACATTGGGCTATTGTACCTGCTTTGCCGCAGGTTTCGATGTGCAGCGCGTGAAATGGCGGGATGCAGGGCGCGGGTGAACGCGCAGCTGCTCCGCGCGCGGCATTAATCTGACAGCGATGCATGCCCCCGACAGTCCGTCTGTCTATCTCTCAGCCATCTCTCATTTATCTCTCAGCTTAGAGATGAGTGAGAGATGAGAGACAAAAATGCCGTTATCGGTTCAAGCAAATCACGTTCGCGCAGGTAAACTCATGTATACGGGAACTTTGACTCGATCCCTAGCCACCTTGCAGCATTGTTATCTCTCATATTTATCTCTCGTCTTTCAGCTATCTCTCGTGTTAGTGACGAATGAGAGATGAGAGATGCGTGAGTGATGGACGAGTGTGATTTTTTGGACGGTCGGAAAATCCCTCAAATAAAAAACGGGGCCGGCCTTACGCCGAGCCCCGTTTTCAAACGGTCAGTTAGTTATCCAACGCGCGAGCATAGCAGTCAACATTACGCCGCCGCGAACACTCCCAAGCCCGTTCCGATGATGCAGATTGCGAAGATGCCCAAGATGATCCAAATGGTCTTGACGCCCTTTTTATAGAGGGCAACGCAAGCGAACGTTGCCAGCAAGGGCAGCAGACCGGGGAAGATCGAATCGAACAGATCCTGCAGGACAATCTCCGAACCACCCACGTCAAAGGTCAAAGCCGTGGACAGCGAGACCTGTGCCGCAATCATGGCGCCGATAACGGTCATTCCGAGAACACCGGCAGCATGCGTCATGCGAGACATAAGGTTGCTCTCTTCGGACTGCTGCAAAAACTTGGTTCCCAAGTCGTAACCCAGATGGGCGGCGACGATACGCGTTGCAAAGTTAATCACGGAGTAGATAAGCGCGTACACGATGGGGCCGAGCGGGTTGCCCGTCGAAGCGATGCCAATACCAATGCCGGCGGCAACCACGCGGAACGTACCCCAGTAGAACGAATCGCCGATGCCGGAAAGCGGTCCCATAAGGCCGACCTTCATGGCGTTAATCGAGGACGTGTCGAAGTTCTTATCGGCAGCCGCCTGCTCTTCCATCGAAACCGTTAGGCCGGCTACAAACGGAAGCACATGAGGCGTGATGTTAAAGAACTCGGTATGGCGATCGAGCGCCGCATAGTAATCGTCGTCGTTGGGATAGATCTTTCGCAGGGGCTTCTGAATGGTGTACATGAAGCCCATTGCCATCATCTTGTCGTACGACTGCGAGCACTGGCTCGTAAACTGGCGAAGGAACATGCTCCGATACATATCGGGAGTCATAATCGCGTCCTTCTTGGCCTCTTTGAGGTCGGTGTTCTGGATAGCCATTAGAAGTCCTCCTCTTCATCTGCAGCAACCGTCTGCGGACCGGACGAGCCCTCGCGGAAGGCCAGGAGCAGCGCGACGCAAATGGCAGCTGCGGCGACGCCGACCACGTCCATCTTGAGGTAGATGACCATAATGAAGCCCAGGAACAGCCAGGGAAGGAGCTTGTTATCGCCCATGGTCCTGATAAGAAGAGCGAAGCCGATGCAGACCATGACGCCGGACGCAACGTTGAGGCCGTCCATCACAAACTGCGGAATCGCGCTGAGCGCATTGTTGATAAGGTCGGCACCAAAGAACAGCGAGCCAAACACCAGCAGTGCAGACGGAATGCCAATCGACAGCGGCACGATGGTCAGATGGTACAGATTCGCCTTGGCAAGATCGCGATTTGCCAGAGCGGTCTCAATCTTCTTGCAGGCAAAGGCACCCGGAACGGCGTAGCAGAAGTTGCGCCACACCTGAAGGAAGACGGAGACGGGAAGGGCGAGCGCGACGGCAGTTGCCGTGCCCGTACCCGTAATGACGGCAAACGCGCAGCCAAGCACGCCGGAGGCATAGACCTCGGGAGGAACCGCCGCGCCGACCATGATGGCGCCCATGAACATGGACTCCAAAGCAGCGCCGACGATAACGCCCTGCTGGACATCGCCAAGAATCAAGCCGACAAACAGGCTCGTAAACAGCGGACGACCAAGCATCGTAATGCCAAATAATTGCTCGTCCATGGACGCAATAAATGCGACCAGTGCAACTAGAAGATACTGGACAACCATTTCGATCAACCCCAGAAACAGGTCTGCAGGCGAGGCATTCTGCGCAGCTCGCCTGCAGACAACCGCAGCAATTTGAGAGGATTAGTAGTTCATCTGGTGATAGTAACGACGCGTGGTGAGCGGGTGGTTACGGACGTGCTCGAGATGGCAGCTCAGACGCTCGGTGATGGTGTAGGTGACCATCGGGGAAACGATCTTGCGGAACTCGGGGTCGCTGAACGGCAGCTCGACCTCGGCGGTGTCAAACTTGTTCACGCGGACGTTGACGCCCTTCTCGTCGGCGAGCATGTGAGTGAAGTTGTCCACGCGGTCCATGAGCTTACGGGTGTCATCCTCGCCGTAGAGCATGATGAGGCTCGTGCCTTCCTCGCACAGCTCGATGGTGCCGTGGAAGAACTCGGCGGCGTGGATGGACTTGGTCTTGATCCACTGCATCTCCTCGAGGATGCACATGGCGTAGTCGTAGGCCTCACCCCAGAGCATGCCGGAGCCAATCACCATGTGGTAATCGGTGTCCTTGAAGTCCTCGGCCATGGCGGCGCAGCGCTCGTCCTGAGCGTCCTTGGCCTTGATGAGGTACGGAGCGATGTTGCCGAACTCTTCCATGAAGGTGTCGTACTTGGGGAAGGCGCCGGCGTTCTTGAGGAAGCGGGCGACCAGCGTGATCTGGTAGGTGTAGATGGCCTCGCACAGAACGTCGTCCTCGGCGAAGCTGAAGAACTTGTAATCGGCGTACTCGGTGGCCGGGGTGTTGTCGTTGGAGACATACATCAGCGTGCGGGCGCCCTGCTCCTGGCAGAACTTGGCAGCCTCAATGATCTCGGGGGTGGTGCCGGTACGGGTGGAGAAGACGCAGACAGAATCCTTGTTGAAGGTCTTGGGCGGGCAGGCGAGGAACTCTGCGGCGATCTCGCAGTGGACATCGACGTCGGCCGTGGTGGTCTCGACCCAATACTTCATCGGGAGCGTGTGGGCCCAGGTGCCGCCGCAGCCGATGAAGAAGATGTTGGAATAACCCTGCTCGCAGACCTCGTCCACGGCAGCCTCAATCTGAGGACGGAGAGCGAGGGCATCGCTCACAACCTTCTCGTAACGAGGCTCATCGAAATTGAACATCCCTTACTCCTAACTCACTTGGATGAACCCTTCATTCATCCCATGACGTTATAATACTTTATATAACTAACTATGCAAGAACTATTTCAGATTTTTTTTGATTTTTCTTTAATAAAAAGCCCGCCGATCAAATGATCGACGGGCATAGGCATAGAGCATTGGTTCAATAAATGCCGAGCATCAACGTGTTTCCGGCTAGAAAACGTCCTTGGCAAACACCTTAGCGTCATTGGGGACCTGACGGATTTCGATGGCCACGCCATCGCCCAGGAGCTCTTGGATATGCTCGGCATCTTTCTCGGTCGCAAAGATCGCAGGGGTCGGATGAAGCGTGGTCTCAGGGGTCTTTCGGGTTCCGCCCAGATTGATCTCTTTGATGTCTTTGCAACCCTTAGCGAGACGATAGACATCTTCAATCGTCTCAGTGATGATAAACAGCGAATACTTGTCGGTAACGCCGCTGTTGAGCGCCTCGATAGCAGCGTCAACATCCTTGATGACGAGTTTAACGCCGTTGGGGCGGGCGAGCCTCAAGGCCGCCTTCCTCATGTCGTCTTTTGCCACAGCATCGCTGGCAAGCAAGATGCAATCTACATCCAAAGCGTGAGTCCAGGACATGGCAACTTGGCCGTGAATCAGTCGGTAATCAACTCTCGTAAGCTTAATCATCGTTATCATCTCCGCACGTGATAAAGGGAATGACAGGTGTGGCCCCTAGCTAGGGCTCGAACCAGAACTAACTAGAACTCTTCTTCCTCGGCGCCGGCAAGCATGTCCGCCGCCTCGCAAAGCTGAATAAACGAACGCGATCCCTCGACCGCGGCTTTGGCCTTGTCCGCATCCAGGGAGTCCATCTGTGTAACCATTTCCACCAGCAGCGGCAAGTTCATTCCAGCGATTAACGTAAACGATCCGTCGGTCTGCCTCTGAATGAATTCGTTGTTTACAGAGCCGCCAAAGATGTCAGTCACGACAAACCAAGAGTCGGCAGGGTCCCTCGTCTCCATCCATGCATCAATCAACGCCGCGACGTCCCTTGAATCGTCATCGACATAGGCGCACAGGCACTCGATTCGGTCGTTGGTGCCCATCAGAATCTCCAGAGAGCTTTTCATGCCTTGGGCGAGATAACCATGACTCGCTAGCAATATCTTATTCATAGTTCTCCAATACCAATAGGACGTACTATATTGTCATAACAAAGTATATTAGCAATCTACCCTACGTGGTGTGTCTATTTTCCAAATCCGCGAACGGTAACAATTGGTCGGTAAATCGACCAATCTATCGCTAATTTACAAATAGAACTTCAGTCGCTCGGTGCAGTACACCTGACGGGAGATGAAAAGCGGCTCGCCACTTGGGGCATAACGTCTATCGACAAACAGAAGCAGCGAAGAGTCCAGCTCCACGTTAAGGTATGCCGCCTCGAGCTCGCTCGCATAGCAGACCTCGAGCGTACGCGTGTTGGGACCCATCTTGATCCCCTGGCGATCGAGTACCGCCATCAGCGAATCATCGAGGGACTCATGCTCCAAAAAAGAAAGCGCAGCGGAATAGCTATTGGTTTCCAGCATCGTGGGCTTGCCATCCACAAGGCGCAGACGACGGCTACGCAATACCTTTTGGGTATCGTCTACGCCCAGGAACTTCGCGTCTCGCAGACTTGGGAAGTCCCAGCCCATTTCGAGAACCCTGGTAGACGCCTGTTTGCCCGCAAGCTGGCACGAATGGGTAAAGCTCTCACGGTCGTCCGCGGCATACATCTGCGTGTCCGACGAAACGAACGTGCCCTTGCCGCGGGCCCTCTCAACAAGCCCAGCATCTTCCATTTCTTTAATTGCGGAGCGAACCGTTATTCGGCTCACGCCAAATTGCTCGATAAGCTCCGCCTCGGTCGGAAGCTTATCTCCCGGGCGGTACGTGCCGTTGGCGATTGAATCAGAAAGCGCACGAACAATCTGTTTGTACAGGGGGATAACGCTATTTGCCTCAACCATATCAACCATACCTTTACAAGGAATCAGCAGCCTATAGATAAATGACTTATATTGTTATACAACTTTTTAGCACTCCACGCCATTTCCTATAATGTTTTAGCAAACGAGGGGTTATTTTGCGTAAGCGGTGTAGAGTCCATCCATTTCCGCATACAGCTTCAATCTGATGGCGGTATATGTATCCGATAAGCCGATTGATTTTTATCTTATACCTGTCTCACATTCATCCCTCGTCGTAGAGATGAATGTGAGGTGAGAGATACGTACTTGACGCGCGAGCGTGGATATTTGGACGGTTTTTGGGCTTTTGGCGGCCGATTTCGTCCGAAAATCCACGCTCGTGCGGCAGACGTCCGAATTTCCACGCTCGTGTGCCAGAAAATCCACGCTCATCCGGCAGATTGGTCGAAGGCCCCATATGGGTATACTCTCGGAGATTCGACTCGATTCGCCCCCGTTGGGGCGTCAAAGGAGACTGCATATGTCCACTACCTCAACCGACCCGCGCGCCGCTGCCGCCGCGCTGCTGGTGTCCGGAACCACCTGCCACGGCTTTACCGTCGAACGCCGCGAGACCGTGCCCGAGCTCGACGCAGACGCTTACGTGCTGCGCCACACCGCCTCGGGCGCTCGCCTGCTGCACCTAGCGTGCGACGACGAAAACAAGGCCTTTGCCATTGGCTTTAAGACGCCGCCGGCCGATTCCACCGGCGTGTTCCATATTCTTGAGCACTCGGTGCTGTGCGGATCGGCCAAGTTCCCCGTCAAGGAGCCGTTTGTCGATCTGATCAAGAGCTCCATGCAGACGTTCCTCAACGCCATGACCTACCCCGACAAGACCATCTACCCCGTTGCCACCACCAACGAGCAGGACCTGTACAACCTGATGGACGTGTACCTGGACGCGGTGTTCAACCCGGCCATCTATACCAAGCCCACCATTTTTGAGCAGGAGGGCTGGCACTACGAGCTGGACCTGCCGGAGGGCGTCGAGGGCGAGGGCGGCGACAGCTCCGCGAGCCTGCGCGAGGGCACGCTGCACTATAACGGCGTGGTGTTCAACGAGATGAAGGGCGCGCTGTCCGACCCCATGAGCGTGCTGGACGACGCCGTCAACGCCGCGCTCTATCCCGACACCGCCTATGCGCACGAGAGCGGCGGTGACCCGCGCGCGATTCCCGCGCTCACCTACGAGCAGTTCTTGGACACGCACGCGCGCCACTACAATCCTTCCAACTCTTATATAACGCTCTACGGCGACCTAGATGTGGACCGCGCCCTTGCCTTTTTGGACGAGCGCTATCTGTCGCAGTCGAGTGCCGCAAGCCGTCGCATGGACGCCGCCGTTGCCGCCGGCGAGGACCCGTCCGCGCTGGCGCCCAATCCGCTGGACGTGCAGGCGCCTGCGACCTGCGAGTATAAGCGCGTCGAGATGGCCACCACGCCCGAGAACGCCCTGGTGGGCCTGGGCCTGGTACTGGGCAGCGCGCTCGACCGCAAGCGTACGATCGCGGCGGATATCCTGTTCGAGACGCTGCTGGGCTCCAACGAAGCGCCGGTTAAGAAGGCCATTCTGGCCGCCGGCCTGGGCGGCAACGTGGTGAGCTACACCGCGGCCGAGAGCCTGCAGCCCTACGAGCTCATCATGCTGCAAAACGCGCAGCCCGGCGTGGCGCGCGAGCTGCGCCGCGTGTTCCAGGACGCCTGCCGCGACCTGTGCGAGCACGGCATTCCGCGCGAGCGCCTGGAAGCCATCATCAGCAGCAACGAATACGACCTGCGCCAGCGCGACTACGGCATCGCCGACGGCGTGGCCATTGCGTGCGACGCGCTGAGCACCTGGCTCTACGATGACGACGCCGCAACGCTGGCGCTCAAGTACGGCCCGGTGTACGAGGAGCTGCGTAGCGAGCTGGACGGCAGCTACTTTGAGGACCTGCTGCGCGAGCTGGTGCTGCAGAACGACCACATGGCGCTGGTCGAGCTGGTGCCGGTGGACGCCGCTGAGGGTTCGGAGGGCGCCGAGGCCGCCGAGCTGGCAGCCAAGCGCGATGCCATGACCGATGCCGAGCTGGCCGATGTGGTCGAGCGCACGGCCGTACTGCGTGCCGCACAGGAGGCCGAAGACACACCCGAGGCCAAGGCCACGCTGCCACGCCTGCGTGTGTCCGACATTGGCGAGGCGCGCCCCGAGCCGCCGCTGGTCGTGGACACGACCGCGCCCATCCCCTGCCTGCGCCACGGCATCCCCACCAACCGCCTGGCCTACGCCATGCAGTATTTCGACCTGAGCGGCGTCGCATTTGAGGACCTGCCCTATGTGACGCTGCTCTGCCGCCTGCTCAAACAGCTGCCCACGAGCGAGCACTCGGCCGAGGAACTCGACAATCTGCTCGCCGGCAAGCTGGGCTTTTTGAGCTTTACGACCGAGGTCATGACACAGCCCGACGTGGACGGCGTGCGCCCTTATCTGCTGGTGAGCGCCGGCGCCCTGTCCGAGAAGATCGATGCGCTGGCGAGCCTGCCGCGCGAGGTGTGGTCGAGCACGCTGTTGCTCGATGCTGACGCCGACCGCGTGCGCGACGTGCTCACGCAGATTCGCATTGGGCTTGAGCAAGGCTTTATCAACAACGGACACTCGGCGGCACTCGGCCGCGCGATGAGCTACACCTCGCCTTCGGCCGTGGTGCGCGAACAGCTCTCGGGCGTGGACTTCTACCTGTTCCTGCGCGATCTGCTCGAGCACTTTGACGAGCGACTGGACAATCTGCGCGCCAAGCTTGCCGAGCTGGCGGAGCGTATCTTTGTGGCTGATGGCTGCATGGCGAGCTTTACCGGCAGCGATGAGGACTTTGACGCGTACTGGGATGCCGCGGGCGACCTGGGGCTAGGCGCGGACGCTAGTGCCGTTGCCGGCCGCGATGCGCTCGTGGTGCCAACGCCGCGTGACCGCCACGAGGCCTTTGTCATTCCCAGCGACATCTGCTTTGCCGCAAGCGCGTGCGACCCGCGCCGCCTGGGTATCGACGTGACGGGCGCCTGGGCGGTTGCCGCCAACGCGCTCTCCTACGATTACCTGTGGAACGAGATCCGCGTGAAGGGCGGCGCGTACGGCTGCGGATTCCGCGCGGCCGGCGAGCGTCAGGCGGCGTTCTACACCTACCGCGACCCGGCGATCGATCCTTCGATTGAGCGCGTGGAGCGCGCGGGTACATGGCTTGGCAGCTTTGAGCCCGACGAGGCCGCCTTTGAGGGCTTTATCGTGAGCTGCGTGAGCGGCATGGACGCGCCGGTGAAGCCATACGCGCTCACCAAGCGCCGCAACACGACCTACCTGGCCGGGCTCGATCCGCATTCGCGCGAGGAGCGTCGCGCCCAGATGCTCGCCGCCACGCCCGGTGAGCTGCGCTCGCTCGGCGCCGACGTGACGCGCATCGCAGCCGAGTCGCCGACCTGCGTCTTTGGCAGCCGCGACGTCATCGCCAAGAGCAACGCCGGCTTTAACGTCGTCGACCTGATGGGCTAACCACAGCAAGCAAAACCACTACAAAGGGGCCTGTCCCCTTTGTAGTGGTTCGAACACTTGTTCCATACGTACATGTGTTCTATAGTATGGATGATTGCATCGGACTTAAATTGCAACTAGAATGTAGTTGCAGAATGTGAGGCGGGATGACTCGAGCCGATAAACTCATCGCCCAACTGTTTAGCTGCCCTTCAACGTATCGGTATGCCGATTTTTTAAAAGTCATGGCTTCATATGGCTTTGAAATGGACAGCAAAGGCAAGGCATCCGGATCGCGCGTTCGCTTTTACAGGCCATCAGATGGCAGGATGTTCGTAATGCACGCGCCTCATCCATCTGACGAATTGACAGCGGGGACCATTCGAAACATCGTTCGATTTCTGCAGGATGTCGGAGGCAGTCATGAGTAACGTTTTGGCATACAAGGGCTATTTCGCCCCAGTCGAGTTCGATGCCGAGCAGCGCGTGCTAACAGGCATGGTCACCGGCATTAGGGACGCAATCGTATTTGAAGGCGCCACGGCTGAAGAAGTGGAGCAATGCTTCCACGACGCCGTCGACGATTATCTTGAGTTTTGCGCCGAGAAGGGCAAGGAACCCGAGCGGGCTTTTAAGGGCTCGTTCAACGTAAGAACGGGCTCCGAGCTCCACAAACAGGCGGCGCTGGCGGCGGCAAAGAAGGGCGAGTCACTCAATAAGTTTGTGTCCGAAGCAATCGCCGCGGCGTTGTAGCGTTAACGCATAGGCCCAAACAACCACAAAGGGCGCAGTTCACAGGCATATTTGCGGTGGCTTTACTGCCTATATCGCGTTTGCCCAGATAAAACCTGCCAAAATAAACCTGTCCCTTTTTGGTAGGTTTGGGAGAGGAAGCCGGGATGGACAAGGCTGAGTTGCGGCGGGCGGTGATTGCTCGGCGCGATGCTCTTGATTTGGACTTGCGGGCGGCGAAGTCTGCTGTCATTTGCGCGCGGCTTGTTGAGCTGCTGGGCCGCTTGGATGCCGCGGCGCCGCACACCGTTGCCGTCTATGCCGCGATGGGTTCCGAAGTCGACCCAGCCGCGTTTGCCGCTGCGGCCGCCAAACGCGGCTGGCGCGTAGCCTATCCGTGCATGCTCTCGGCAGCCGAAGCCGCAGCTTGTGGCCAACGCATGTGCATGCGGGCAGTTGCCGCCGACGATGCGTCCGCGGCTCCGTTTATCGCCCACCCCGCGCGGGCCTTCGCGGCCACGGACATCGACAGCGGCCGTTTCCCCATCGTGCCTGACGAAACTCTCGACATGATCGTCGTGCCGCTCGTGGCCTTCGACCGCGCCGGCGCGCGCCTGGGCTACGGCGGCGGTTGCTACGACCGTTACCTGCCCATGCTCTCGCCCGTATGTCAAATCGTCGGCATCGCCTTTGACGAACAGCGCGTCGACCACATCCCCACCGATGCCCACGACCTGTCGCTGCCCAACATCATCAGCGCCTAATCGCCGCCACATCAGCCACGGCTACAGCAGCACCATCGCAGTCTAGTGCTCCTCGCCGGCGCGGGCCAGGTCGTAGGGCGTGGTCTGGTAGACGTAGTAGTTGAGCCAGTTGGTGTAGAACAGCTGAGCCTGGCTGCGCCAGACGTTACGCGGCTCGGCGGTGGGGTCGTCGCCCGGGAAGTAATGCGCTGGAACCCCTGGATTAAGCCCGCGCTTCACGTCGCGCTCGTACTCCAGGCGCAACGTGTCGGTATCGTACTCGGGGTGGCCAAAGACAAAGAAGCGACGGCTGTCGGTCGACTTGACGATGTACAGGCCCACCTCGTCGGACACGGCCACGACCTCAAGCTGCGGCTCGGCCTCCACGTCCTCGCGGCGCACATCGGTGTTGCGTGAATGCACGGCATAGAAACGGTCGTCGAAGCCGCGGACCAGCGGGCTTTGCGGCTTCACTAGATAATGCTCGAACACGCCGCTCGCCTTTGCCGGCAGGTCGTACTTCTGGATACCGTAATGATGGTAGAGCCCCGCCTGCGCGCCCCAACAAATGTGCAGCGTAGAGTGCACGTGTGTGGTGGACCAATCCATGATCTGGCAGAGCTCGGGCCAGTAGTCGACCTCCTCGAACGGCATCTGCTCCACCGGCGCGCCCGTGATGATCAGGCCGTCGTAGTGGATGTCGCGGATGTCGTCGAACGTGCGGTAAAACGTCTCCAGGTGGCCGGCGCTCACGTGGGTTGCCTCGTGCGTTTTGGTGCGCAGCAGGTCCACCTCCACCTGCAGCGGCGTGTTGGAGAGCTTGCGCATGATCTGCGTCTCGGTGGCGATCTTGGTGGGCATGAGGTTGAGGATGAGCACGCGCAGCGGACGGATGTCCTGGTGCAGCGCGCGGTACTCGGTCATGACAAAGATGTTCTCGCTCTCGAGCTGCGCGGCGGCAGGGAGGGCGTCGGGAATGCGAATGGGCATGGATGCTCCTTACGAGTCAGTTGCAGTTATGGTACAACGAGCGGCCCCATCCGCGCGAGTACATCGCTCCGAGACACCGCCAGCGGCCCAAATCACTCCAAAAGTAGAGATTACGGCATGTCCCAAAAATCTATGGCGCTTTAGTCTGGCAAAGTGATAGCAGGAGGCTACAATGGTTCGACGCGAAAAACTCGGCCGAAAGGATACATATATGTACCAGACGCGTAAGATCGGTGTGGTCGGCCAGGGCCACGTAGGAGCACATGTCGCCAACAGCCTGCTCATGCAGGGCATTGCCGATGAGCTGTACCTGTGCGATATCAACGAGGCCAAGGTGACGTCCGAGGTCCAGGACCTGCGCGACTCCCTTTCGTTTGTCCCGTACAACACCAAGATCGTCAACTGCTACGACCACTACGAGGAGCTGGCCTGCTGCGACGTCATCGTCAACGCCGCCGGCAAGGTCGCGCTGGCCGCCGGTAACCGCGACGGCGAGCTGTTCTTTACCACCGACGCCGCGCGCACCTTTGCCAAGCGCATCGTCGACGCCGGCTTCGACGGCATCTTCGTGAGCATCTCCAACCCCTGCGACGTCGTATGCACCGAGCTCTGGCACCTGACCGGTTACGATCCCAAGAAGATCATCGGCTCGGGCTGCGGCCTGGATTCCGCCCGCCTGCGCACCGAGATCTCCAAGAAGGTCGGCGTGAGCCCCAAGTCCATCGACGCCTACATGATCGGCGAGCACGGCTTTAGCCAGCTGGCAGCCTTTAAGGCCGCAACCATCGCCGGCAAGAGCCTTAACGAGCTTCAGGCCGAGAACCCCGACAAGTACGCCTTCGACCACATGGAGGTCGAGGAGCTTGCGCGCAAGGGCGGCTATGTGACCTACCAGGGCAAGCAGTGCACCGAGTACGCCGTCGCCAACTCCGCCGCGCGCGTCTGCGCCGCCGTGCTGCACAACGAGCACGCCGTGCTTTCGGCCTCCACGCTTATGACCGGCCAGTATGGCGAGGAGGGCATCTTCACCTCCCTGCCGTGCGTGATCGGTGCCGAGGGCGTCGAGGAGGTCTACACGCTGGACCTGTCCGAGTACGAGCTCGAGGGCTTCCACAAGAGCTGCCAGCACATTCGCGACAACATCGCCCAGCTCGACTGGTGGGATGCCGAGGGCGTCGTCGACAAGTAGGTCGTCAATCGCCACAACCTTGCGAATCTAAGCGCGATACTAAGCGGGCCGTGCCGGAAAACCCCGGCGCGGCCCACTTTTTTGACTCACGCAGCGCCCTTGCGAATCGAAGGTGAATGGTTTTCCCGTTACTTAGTACTGCTCGATGCCCATGTAGCGGCGGAACTCGGGGCTGTGGTCGAACACCTTGCCGCGGGCGGCACGCAGCTCGCAGCTCATCGCGTAGAAGAAGATCGGCTCTAGGAACGAACGCACGCTGGCAGGTACCTCGCCCACGCCGTACTCGAGTGCGTCGAGCACCATGACCGTATCGGTGTGCGTGTTGAGGAACGCCAGCGCGCGCTCCTCCATGGGGCGGCACTCGCCCGATCCGAGCTGCACAAAGTAGAACACGCCGGGCTCGGTGGCTTCGAACGGGCCGTGGAAGTACTCGCCGGAGTGGATGTAGCAGCAGTGCTGCCACTGCATCTCCATGAGCGAGCAGATGGCCATGGCGTAGGTCTGGCTAAAGTTGGGGCCGGATCCCAGGATGTAGAAGAACTCGTGCTGCTGGCAGAGCTCGGCAAAGCGATCGCCCAGCTCGGCGTTGACCTTCTCGCGGGCGGCGGGCAGCAGCGCGTCCATCTGCTTAAGGCCGGCGTACATGTCGGCGAGCGCCTCGTAGCCCTCCTGCTGGTCGAGCAGCTCGGCAGCCATCAGGACGCCGATGCCTTGCGGAACCTCGGCCTGCGGCACGCCTTCGCCCCACGGATAGACCCAGGTGGTCCACTTGCCGTTATCAATCTTGGAGCCCTCGCAGTCGGTCATGGCCACGACCTCGGCGCCGGCTGCCAGCGCCATCTCGCAACCGTCGACGACCTCCTGCGTATTGCCGCTGTGGCTGCAGGCGACGACGAGCGACTTCGGCCCCAGGCTCTTGGGCGCCATCAGGCAAAACTCGCGTGCCGTGTAGACCGTCGAGGCAAACGTGGTGGCCTCGCGCTTGAGCAGCTCGTTAGCCGGCATCAGGTCGATCATCGAACCACCGCAGGCGATCCAAAAGACGTTCTCGATCTTACCCTTGCGCTCGATAATTTCCTGAATCAGATCGTGTGCGTTCATGGTGATGCCCCTCCTTTTGTGGCGGTTTTGAACGACGATGGCTCGTACCTGCGGTCGTTCTATATTGTTCTATTTATAGCACGCACAACGACGCTCGTGAAGCCATTTCGCCAAACTTGTTCTATGTTGTTCTATCTGTGGACGTTAGATGTCGAAGACGTAGCGCGAGCCCACGATCTTTTGGCGTCCGAGCAGCAAGGGCCGCTCGTCCGCATCGGTAAAGTACGCCTCCATATAGAAGAGCGGCTCACCAACCGGTACCTCCAGCAGCGAGGCAGCCCGAGCATCGGCAAGCGCAATCTCCACGGTACAAGGGTCGGACTTGAGCGGCGCGCGGCCCGAACGCTCGGCAACGAGTGCAAAGATGGAATTGTCCGTGAGGTCCTTGTCGGCAAGCGTCTGCAGATAGGGATGGTCGGCCAGCACAAAGGCGTTGTTCTCGAGCATGACGGGCACGCCGTCTGCCGTGCGCACGCGCTCGACAACGATGAGCTCGCAGCCGGGTTCCACCCCAAAAAACGCCGCGTCCTCGCGCGTCGCCGCAACCACCGTGCGCGACACCAGGCGTGCTCCGGCCGCCATGTCATTGGCAGCGCAACCCTCAGAAAAGCTCTGAACGTCACCCTTCTGGCGAATCTTGCGCTTGAGCTTGGGCGCACACACAAAGGTGCCCCTCCCCTGCTGGCGGTTGAGATACCCCGCGCGCGATAGCTCCTCGATGGCACGGCGCACGGTGACGCGTCCCACGCCATAGGACTTCGCGAGCTCCATCTCGGAAGGAATGCGCGAGCCGGCTGCGTACACGCCGCGCGCGATCTCGCCCTTCAGGTCGTCCATAACCTGCTGGTACAGCGGCACGGCGGAAACATCTGCGCTGCCGGTTTTATCGTCGAATGCCATCGTTACGCTCCATCCCGCGCATGCTCGGACTCAAACTCTTCAATCGCCGCCATAAACTGCTCGCCAAAGGCGTCGGCCTTTTTCTCGCCGATGCCGTTGACCTGGATAAGCTCGTCGCGTGTCTGCGGACGCAGGCGGCACAGGCCGCGCAGGGCCTTGTCGGAAAAGACCATGTACGGCGCCATCTCGAGCTCGGTCGAGATTTCCTTACGCAGGGCACGCAGGCGCTCGAACAGCTCGGCATCATCGCCCACGCGCGGGCGCTGATCCAGCTCGGCCTCCTCGCGCAGCAGATCCACCGCACGGCGGGCGCGGGCCGAGGCCTTGCGCTTGGACGCGCGACGCTTAACGGTAAAGGCGAACGCCTCGTTCTCGACCTCGCCGGCACGCGGGCCCAGCCCCACGACCGGGTACTGCCCCTGCGAGGTGGCCAAATAACCGCGGCCGCACAGCTGGCCGATGATATCCTTGATGCGCCCGACCGATTCGCTCGACAGCTCACCGTAGCCGCGGTCCTCGTCCAGATGCATCTGGCGAATGCGCTCGGTGTTGCCGCCGTGAAGCACATCGGCGATGAGCGACTTGCCAAAGCGCATGGGGCGCGTGGCCACATAGCGCACGGCGGCGCGAGCCATACCGGTGACGTCCTCGACCTCGAACTGCGTGAGGCAGTTGCTGCAGTTGCCACAGCCCTCGGCGTCGTCTGTGGCGGTGGCGCCCGCACCAGCCGCAGCAGCATGCTCGGCCGCGGCCTCGTCGCCAAAGTAGCGCAGCATATATTCGCGCAGGCAGCCGGTAGTATTGCAGTAGCCCTCCATCTGGCTGAGCAGACGATATCGATTCTGGAGCGCCCACGCGCGTTGCTCGTCATCGAGCGCCTCGTCGGCAGCGTCGCCGCGGTCGATCAAAAAACGACGCATGCGAAAATCGTTGCCGTTCCACAGCAGGTGGCAGCTGGCCGGATCGCCATCGCGGCCGGCGCGGCCCGCCTCCTGATAGTAAGCCTCGATGCTCTCGGGCACGTTGTTATGGATGACGTAGCGCACGTTGGGCTTGTCGATACCCATGCCAAAGGCGTTGGTGGCGACCATCACCTGAATGTCGTCGTCGATAAAGGCACGCTGGCTTTGGCGGCGGGCGTCGTTACCCATGCCGGCATGGTAGCGGCCAACGCGAATGCCGCTGGGGCCCAGCGCTTCGGCAAGCTCGCCTGCCAGCGCATCGACCGTCTTGCGGGTCGAGCAATACACGATGCCGCTCTCGCTCGAATGCGCGATCACGTAGTCGCGCACCCAGGCAGTCTTGGCCTTGTCGCCCATCTCCTCGCAACCAAAGTAGAGGTTCTTGCGATCGAAGCCCGTCACCACCGTCGCGGGGTTTTGCAGGCCGAGCATCTGCTGAATGTCCGCACGCACGCGCTCGGTCGCCGTGGCGGTAAAGGCAGCCACGATGGGGCGCTGCGGCAGCGAATCGATAAACTCGCGAATCTGCAGGTAGGCGGGGCGGAAATCCTGCCCCCACTGGCTCACGCAGTGGGCCTCGTCAATAGCCACGAGTGGCACGCCAATGCCGCCTTCAGCCGCGGCCTCCTGCGCAAAGGCTAAAAAGCGAGGCTCGAGCAGGCGCTCGGGTGCCACGTACATAAGCTGGTAGCGACCCTCACGCGCCCGCTTGAACACGGTGTTTTGCTGGGCCGGCGTAAGGCTGGAGTTGAGATAGCTGGGCCGCGCACCCGCCGCGAGCAATGCGCGGGTCTGATCCTCCATAAGCGACAGCAGCGGACTCACCACAAAGGTGATGCCGGGCAGCATGAGCGCGGGCACCTGGTAGCAAATGGACTTGCCGGCGCCCGTGGGCATAACACCCAGCGCGTCGCGACCGGCAAGGATCGCATCGACCATGCGGTCCTGTCCCGGGCGAAACGAGGTGTAGCCAAAATAGGCGCCGAGCGTGTCGAGCGCCATCTGCTGCATGCTATCGATCATGGTTTCCTAACGTCCAAGTCATCTGCCGCCGATTATACGCCGCCACGCGGACCGATGCCGGGCTGCTGCCAGCCACGCTCATTCTGCGGGTAGTCCTTGGGGACGTTCTTGAATGACTAGTCGTTTAAGAACGTCCCCAATGACTACCCTGACAGGCGCGGAAACGTCGCTGGTTGAGCATAAGTCAGCGAAAACGCCCCTAAGCGAGCAAGGTGACGTGAAAGAGGAGGGAAGCGTACTTCGGTACGCGACCGACGATTGAACGTCAGATTGCCGCTTAGGGGCGTTTGCAGCGTCGACTAGTTACGCGGTTTGGTAAAACCGCGTAACTTACATGACCATAACGTAACGCGATCCCACGTAGTACTGCTTACCCATCAAAACCGGCTCGCCATTGGGGCCGATAAAGCCGGCACGCAGGTTGAGCAGCGGGTCGTGCGGGGCAATGCCCAGCTCGGCGGCCTGCTCGGCGTTGGCGCGAACGGCCTCGACCGTGCGGTAGCCAACCGAGACAATCGGCGTTCCGCCAACACGCTCGACCTCGGCAAAAATCGACTTGTCCTCAAGATCGGCCGTCAACAGTTCACGGTAAGCGTCAAACGGCACAAAAATGTTCTCCTCAAAGATGGGCTCGCCGTCGGCCGTACGCACGCGCTTGATATGCAGCAGCAGCGCATCCTTCCGCAGGCCAAAAAACTCCATCTCGTTTTGGCGCGCCGGAACGATCTGGCGATCGACCACATGCGCGCCGGCCTTCATGCCGTTATCGGCACACAGCGCGGTAAACGTCTGCAGCGTCGAGGCGTGAAACTGGCGATTGATGTGCGGCGTGGAAACAAAGGTGCCGCGGCCCTGCTGCTTAACCAGGTAGCCATCGGAGCAGAGCTCCTCGACGGCGCGGCGCACCGTAATGCGGCTCACCTCGTACTGCTCGGCAAGCTCAAGTTCGGACGGAATACGCTCCTTGGGTGCATAAACACCTTTCTCAATCGCATCCTTGATCTCGTCGTAAATCTGCTGGTAAAGCGGTGCATTTTTGGGCGCAGGCATATCTGATCACTCTTATCAAAATATCGAAATAACTAATACGTATATAACGTCTTTTTATATGTTATCTCAGTTTGATAAAACGATACACCACATACAGCAAATCCTTACTTGCCGTCGTCCTGCTGCAGGCTGTCCTGTTCACTGAGGCGCGCCTGACGACTCGCTATGCGAGCGGGCTTGTCGGGATCGGGAACGGCCGTGGGCATGGGCTCGTCGACATGACCGCCCCACCAGCCGCCCACAAAGTTGAGCGTGTGGAACACATTGATCACGGCGCCGGGATCAATGTCGCACACTAGCTTGATAATGTCCTGGCTCTCGTAGGTCGAGACAACGGTGTGCAGCAGGTACATCTTTTCACGGCTGTATCCGCCGATGACCTCGGCGCAGCTAATACCATGCTGAAAATGGTCAACATAGGCGGTCATGACCTCATCGGCCTTGCGCGTTGTGATCTGCAGCGTCACACGGTCGTAGCGATGATAGAAGCTGTCGATGGTCTTGGTCGAAATAAACTGGAACACGATGGAGTACGCCGCGTTGTCCCAGCCAAACATAAAGCCAAAGATCGCCAGGATAAAGCAGTTGAAACCAAAGATGACACCCCAGATGGTCTTGCCCGTGTGGTTGGAGACCCACAGCGCGATAAAGTCGGTGCCGCCGGTTGATGCGCCGGACTTGAGCGCGATGGCAGCACCCAGACCCGAGACCACGCCACCAAAAATGATGAGCATGATCTTGTCGCCCAAAAACGGGGCGAAATGAAAGATGTTGAGGAACAGCGATGAGAGCACAACTTGCATCATCGAGAAGATTACGAAACGCTTGCTAATGCCGCTCCAGCATAGGAGCGCCACGGGGATGTTGAGCGCGAGCATGCCGAGCGAGATGTCGATATGAACGCCGCCAAGCGAGGTAACGCGATCGAGCAGGACCGCGACGCCGGTGAGACCGCTCGGAAGCAGATCGGCGGGCTGAATGAACGCCTGGATCAGAAATGTCTGGAGAACGGCTGATATGGTGACCGCCACAGCGGTAATAGCGCGGCGAACGATGGTAAGGCGGCCGAGCACGAGCACGCGGTCCGTGAGCTGATCGATGGCGTTCGCCACGTAGGCTCCCTTCGAAGGCAGATGTAGTTGTGGGGCATGTCGGCGATTGTAGCATGGAGCGACAGAGGGCGCCTCAATTCACCCTCTCTCGACAACCAAAACGGGACCGGTAACCCCACAACCAAAGGCCCAAATTCTAAGTGAGTAGACTTTTCGCGACCTCCCGAGCACAGCCAATAACAGCCACCTCTGTGACCTGCGGTTTTACTAAGTCAGAAACGCTTTGTGCCCGGCCTGCGCCAAAAAGTCTACTCACTTAGCCCGAATCGAAGCCAAACGGATCTAAATTGATGCCAAATTAAGCCAATCTGCAGCAAATGACGCGTGAACCAGTGCTTCTCGCGGTGGATTGACACTACAGAGCGGCCAAAATGTCGGTCAGGTTGTCGATGACGACGTCGGCGGCGGACTGGTCCAGGTTGACGCCCTCATGCGGACGCAGTGCCAGGACGCGGGCGCCGGAGCGCTTGCCAGCCTCGATGCCCAACGGCGAGTCCTCGATAACCAGGCACTCGGCGGGGTCAACTCCCAGCGCCTCCATGGCACGCAGGTAGATCTCGGGGTCGGGCTTAAACGCACTGCACTCGTGACCGCTGATGGTGTAGTCCAGCACGTCGGCGATACCGGCAATCTCAACCAGCTCGTCAATGAGCTCACGATAGGACGAGCTTGCGATGGCGCACTTCACGCCGCGCTTGTGCAGCTCGCGCATTACCGGCTCCGTCTGCTCGTTGAGCAGCTCGGCATACGGAACGGGATGGTCTGGACTGTAGACCTGCTTGTACTCCACGCGCAGACGCTCGCGCAGCTCAACATCGTCGGGCACCAGCGTCTCCCAAATGGCGGGCTCGTTAGACCCCGAAAGATCGGGGATCTCGTCAAAGTGGAACCCCTTCTCCTCCATAAACGCCACGCGGCGACGGTTATAGAACCACTCGGTATCGACCAGCACGCCGTCCATATCAAACAGCACTGCCTTGATCATACGCATCTCCTCCCACCTGCCAAAAAGGGACAGGTTTATTTTGGTAGGTTTTATCTGGGGTTTTGCGGCGCGACGGGCGCGCCCTCCCCAGAGCAAAAAAGGGGACGGGGCGCAAACCCCATCCCCTCTCAATCAACCCGTAAGGTCTACTTACTTGTGATTAGTAGGAAAGCTTCCACATGTAGCGACGCATGGTCAGCGGGTGCTGACGGGCCTCGGCGATCTGGTTGCCGTACTCGCGCATAACGGCGAGGTGCAGCAGCGGGTTGAAGTAGGTGACGACGCTTGCCGGCACGGCGTCGGCCAGGCCGTAGTCCTTGGAGTCGATCAGAGCGACCTTGGCGCCCATGCGCTGCAGGAAGGTGAGGGCGCGGGCGTCCATCGGACGGGTGGCGCCATCGGACATGAAGAAGACGTAGGGCTTACCCTCGGTGGAAACCTCGAACGGGCCGTGGAAGTACTCGCCGGTGTTGTAGGCGGCGGCGTCGATCCACTGCATCTCGGTGAACAGGAAGGCGGCGTGAGAATAAGCCATCTTCTCGGAGGCACCGGAAGCCATGAAGTAGATCATCTTGTCGTCCTTGAAGTCCTGGGCGAACTGCTTGGCCAGGCCCTTGGCGGACTGAGCGGCGTTCTCGCAGAGCTCGAAGACATTGGTGAGGCCGGTGATCATGTCCTCGTAGTGGTCATAGCCCTCGGTCTGCTGAAGGATCTCGAGAGCAAGAGCGATGGCATAGCCGGGCTTCTCGCACTTGGCAGCGTAGTTGGCATGGAAGCCGTGAACGATGACGTGGTCGGCGTCGACGGTCAGAGCGGAGCCGGCCTTGTTGGTGAGGGAGACGACCGGGCAGTTGTGCTTCTTGGCGGTCTTGTTGGCCTCGACGGTCTCGGGCGTGGAGCCACCGAGGGAGCAGGTGATCACGAAGGTGTGCTCGTTGACCCAGGAAGGCGTGTCGTAGTTGAACTCGTTAGCGGTGAAGATCTGAACGTTCAGCTTGTCCGTGTTGTTGGCCAGGAAGTACTTGGCAGGGTAAAGGTCGGACATGGAAGCACCGCAGCCGACGAAGGCGACGCTGTGGATCTCGTGGTTGGACAGGACGTCAGCGACGATCTGCTTAGGGAGGTTAAGGTCGATCTCGTACATCTGACACATTCCTTTCGATTTTTTGCGGCGCCACATTGCCGGGCGCTCGCAGGGTTACCGTGGTTTGGACCGAGTCGCCGGCCCGTTGAGGATGTGTCAAAGGAACTGTCCCTTTGACACATCTAGGGATGGAAGCCTGCCTGGGGTATGGGATGCCAGGCAGGCCCCCGGGGGAAAGCGGTTAGGCGCTTGGTCGCGACTAGGCCAGGATGCCGGCCGCGGAGAGGGCGATGCCGCCCACGATGGCGATCACGAGAAGCCAACCGGTGTTGACGTTCTTCTTGATGAGCCAGTACATAAGGCCGGTGAGGCCGAGGGAGATCATCTGGGGCATCATGCCGTCCAGGATGTCCTGGATCACGACGGTGCCGTCAGCGAACTGCAGCGGGGTGGTGGCGCCGATCAGCGTGGCGATCATGCCGCCCACGGACATAAGACCTACGATGCCGCAGACATACATGAGCTTTTCCATGAGGTCGCCGCCCTGAAGCTTGCTCAGGTACTCGTGGCCGCCCTGATAGCCCATCTTGGCTGCGAACCAAGTGATCAGCACAGAGGGGACGATGGAGATGAGCATGGCCAGGATCGGGCCCATGATGGAGCCCTGCTGAGCCAGCTGAACGCCCAGGCCAAAGGCGATAACGCGGATGGTGCCCTGGAAGAGGGAGTCACCGATGCCGGAAAGCGGACCCATGAGGGAGGTCTTGACCGCGTTGATCGAATCGGGATCGAAGTTCTCGGGATCCTTGGCGTACTCCTCCTCCATGGAGGCGGCGAGACCTAGGACAAAAGCGCTCGTCTGCGGGGTGCAGTTGTAGAACGCCATGTGACGGTGGTAAGCCTCTTTCTTAGCAGCGAGCTGCTTGGGGTCGGACTCGTCCGGATAGAGGCGGTCGAGCGTAGGAACCATGCCGTAGAGGAAGCCCATGTTCATCTGACGCTCGTAGTTCCAAGAGGCCTGGATGGCCCAGGAGCGCCAGAAGAACTGGCTGACCTTCTTGTTCAGGGACACGTCCTTGGTTGCGGTTGCCATAGTGTGTTCCTCCTTAGTCTTCGTCGTCTTCGAGCGGATCGTAGTCGGAATCGACACCGGCGGTTGCATGGGAGCCATTGAACTTGAAGCCCATGAAGACGATAGCCAGGCACACACCGATCAGAGCGACCGCGATGACGGACAGGTTGAGGTAGGCGGCGAGCAGGAAACCGATGAACAGGAACGGGGTCATACCCTTCTTGATCATCATGGTGAGCAGCAGAGCCAGACCGTAGGCGGTCATGATCTTGGTCGAAACGTTCAGACCAACGGACAGCCACTCGGGAACCATGTTGACGATGGCCTGAACCAGGTCGGTGCCAACAAAGACGGCCAGGAAGATCGGCAGGAAGTACATGATGGCGTACAGACCTGAGCCGGCGCAGATGTGCATACGGTAGGCGGTCTTGAAGTTACCGTTATCGATCGCGCTATCGGCCACATGGGTGAGGGCGGCGATGATGGAACGGAACACGATGCCGAGGAGCTGACCCAAGACGGCGACCGGGATGGCGATCGTCATGGCGGTCTCAGCAGAAGCATCGGTCAGGCACGCGAAGGCAGCTGCCACGATGCCGCCCAGGACCATATCGGGCGGAACGGCGGCGCCGACCTGCACCAGGCCCATGGACACGAGCTCGACGGCGGCACCGACGGCAAGGCCGGTGGGCACATCGCCCAGCAGCAGACCGACGAGCGTAGCGCCAACGAGGGGCTGCTCGAAGTTAAGACGACCGAGCAGGCGGGAGTCCCACATGCAGAACACGCCGACGAGGCCGACGAGCACCGCACTGATGAACGTATTCATACCCTTCTCCTTTCAGTCAGGCAAAAGCCTGGTTGATTACAGCTTGGCGTCGATGTCGACGCTCTGATACGTAGGGGTCTGCTGGACGTAGAGCTTGATGCCCATGTCGAGCAGCTGGTTGACGTCGGCCTTCTGGGTGGCGTCGAAGAAGACGGAGCTGTCCTTGCCGCCGACCTGTTCGGCACCGTCGTGGTTGGCGGTGGCGCCCAGGTTGATGGCGTCGAGCTTGTAGCCCTGGCAGAACTGCAGCATCTCGGCAGTGTTGCCAAAGACGAACATGACGCGCTCGCCGAGGGTGTTGAGCTTGTCCATCTTGGCGAGGGCACGCTCGACGGTGAAGACGTTCAGGCGCACGCCCTGGGGCTTGGCAAGCTTGAGAGCGCCCTTCTTGATGTCATCGTTGGCGGCAGCGTTGTCGACGACGATGATGCGCTCGGCCTGGACCTTGGTGGTCCAGGTAAAGACGACCTGGCCGTGCAGCAGACGGTAGTCAAGACGTGCGAGGACGATCTTGGCGGGACCGGAGCTGTGACGGGACGCCTTAGCCTTCTTGGCGGGAGCCGCGGCAGCCTCGACCGGTGCGTTGGGGTTGGTCAGACCGGTGCGGGCCTCGTTGATGAGGGCCGCGAGCTCGGCACCCTTGACGGGGGCGGGGCTCATAGCGAGCGTCAGTGCCAACGGAATGTTGAAACCGCTGATCACCGTGAATGCCGCACCGTTGCGGGAAAGCTCGACCATGCTGTTGTTGACCGAGCTGCCGAGCATATCGGTCAGCACATAGACGGTGTCGTCCGCGTTGAACGTGGCGATCATGGCGTCCACCTTATTGGTGATGGGCTCCTTGTCGTCACGAGCAAGCGACACGACGTGGACGTTCGACACGTCGCCGAGAACCATCTCGAGCGTGTCTTTGGCGCCTGCGGCCAGGCCGCCATGAGATGCGAGAATGATCTGATTCATCTTGCCTCCTCCTTTTCGTTATGGTCATTATAACGTCTTATACGTTGCGGATATTGCTAATTAGTATAAAGACCGTTTACGGGTGAAAATCGACCGTTTACGGGTTTAACGTACTCGAAACGTTGGAGCTAGGTAGGCCGGCGCTGGCTGGATAATCCCAGATCAGACACCTCGCCAATCCCCTATCGCACGAAGTACCAGGGGCTTTCCTGCACGGTGGGCTCCAGTGCGATGCCGGTGCGCTCCTTAAACAGATCCATGTCCTGCGATTTCTCCGTCCACCATGCGTTGGGCTTAAAGGTCATGCTCTCAATGACATGACCGACAAACACACTGTTGCGCAGCTTGGAAAAGTCGGTGTTCATAATCAGGATGGACGCGAGCACCAGCACGATGCCCAGGACTTTGATCGCGCCGGCCGGCTCCGCGTAGACACCAATGCCCAGCAGTACGGTGACGACTGTCTCGAAAGACATTACGACGGGAACTTTCGATGTCTCGAGCCCCATGGACAGGCCCTGCATATATAAGATGTAAGCCACGGCTGTGGGGATGAGCCCAAAGCCAAGGAACAGCAGCAGCAGCTGTGGCGACATTGCCGCGGCGACATCCGGCCACGGAGCCGCGATAGCTGCCATAACCGCACCGCCAAAAACAAAGCCCCAAAACGTGACAGCCAGCGGGTGGACCGTCTTGGTTGCTATTCGGCTAAACACCGCGAGCGACGCACCACAAAGGCCTGCAATCACGCCCGACGTGACGCCCCAAACCGAAAAATGAAAACCGGAAAGGTCGCCATTGGTCACCGCAAGCACGCAGCCAACGATGTTAAAGACAATGGCAACGAGCTTGTTGGGGGTCACGTCCTCGCGATAAAGCACGCGGCCGAGCATGACGCCAAACACCGGCGAGGTGTAGAGCAGCACCGAGGCCGTGGACATGCCCACCTCGCCCATGCACTCGTAATAGCAGGTGTTGGCGGCGGCTAAACCGACAATACCGACAAGCGCGCAGGGAACAAGCTCTTTAGGGCTTGCCTTGAACAGGGCCAGCGGACCCTGAGCCACGGTAGACCCCTCACCCGGACGGCAGCCCATAAACATCAGGACCGGCGCCAAGATAAGCGCTCCGACCAACAAACGAAAGGCAGCCATGCTCTGGGAAGAAACGCCCATGGCCGAGATGCCGTTTACAAAGATTCCGATGCTGCCCCACATAAGCGCGGCGATCAGCACCAGCGCATAGCCCAGATTGCTTTTCTTCAACGCAGCCTCCTCGGTGTTGTTTCCAATATGTTTCGTACTACGTTATAGTCGTTATATACATTTTTCAAGGCACAAATCGGTGAGCGGAAAAGTGATCCGTTTTCCTCCGTCCCCAGCGGATTACTGGGCGGTTGCGGTGAAATAGTTCCTAAATAGATGCTTCAAGCCCCCAAACAGGAACTATTCCACCACAACTTATGAGGACATCGAGCTGTTAGGCCGCTCTATCCCCTAGTAGTCCAGCTTCCACATGTAGCGGCGCGTCATGTAGTCCTTGTGGGTGACGGCAGAGAGCGCGCGCATATACACGTTGTTGAGGATCGGCGCAAAGATCAGGTGGTTGAAGTATTCGCTCACGCTGTCCTTGATGTCGTTGAGGCCGAGCTCCTTGGCGTCGAGCTGATAGACGCGCTCGCCACCGTACTGGTTGACGAAGCGGATGCCGCGCTCGTCGTTGCAGCGGCTGCGGCCGACGCTGATGAGCTGGAACAGCGAAGTGCGCTTGTCCAGGATCTCGAAGGGGCCGTGGAAGAAGTCACAGGTGTTGATGGTGCAGGAGTCGATCTGCAGCATCTCCTGCACGTTGCAGATGCTAAAGACGTAGGCGGCACCAAAGAGCGGACCCTGAGCCATGACGTTGATGCAGGGCTTGTCGGCGTTCTGCTCGGCCCACTTGGCGGCGAGCGGACGGGTGTACTCGACGGCCTTGCGATAGATGGGGTCAACCAGGTCGAAGGCGGCCATAGCGGTCTCGTACTCGGCATAGCCCTCGGTCTGCTGCGTGAGCTCCATGGCAATCATGGTCACGACGGCGGAGTTGGTGCGACCCATGCAGGACTCGTCGACGGCCAGGCTGTCGTACTGGATCTTGTAGTCGCAGACCTCGGTGAGGCCGGACTCGTCAACATAAATGGCGATGGTGCTGGCGCCGTGGTCCTTGGCGACCTGGGCGGCGACGATGGTCTCCTTGGTGCCGCGCATGGACACGACGACGGCCAGGGTGTTCTCGTTGACATAGGCGGGCGTGGCGTGCACGAACTCGTTGCTGGTGTAGCTGGAGCTCACCACCTGCGTGGCCTCGTGCTCCATAAAGTACTGGGCAGGATAGTTGCCGCCGTTGGATCCGCCGGCGCCAATCCACACGACGCGCTTGATGCCGCCCTTGTCTGCCTTGTCAGCCAAAACCTGGGAGACGACATCCTTAACCTGTTCCTGAGTAGTCATCGTGCATCAGCCTTTCTTCTCGTTTGATGCTCTCGATGACATACAAGTTACATACATGTTTTGGCTATGTCGACTAGTTGTATGCTATATTTGTCTTAGAAATTTTGCTGATGTGGTTTTCGATAACTAGCTACCAGCGGTTTTGTTGTTGTATTGAATACATGTTTGATTAGACTCGAATACAAGTTAGATACAGGTTGATCGCATGAATGCTTCGTCTAAAAAGAAACTGGCCCAATACGAGCGCTTGGCGGGCATGCTGCGTGACCGCATCGCCGCCGGCACCTACGCACGCGAAGACAAGCTGCCGTCCGAGATGGAACTCATGGACGAATCGGGTCTGTCGCGCAGCACCGTGCGCCATGCCCTTAAGGTACTCGTTGATGAGGGTCTGGTTCGAACCGAGCGCGGGCGCGGCGCCTTTGTGGCCGACACGCCGGCGCTCCACGAGAACAACCTGGTGTTTTCGAGCTATACGGCGCAGGTCCAGGGTCAGGGCATGAAGCCCACCACGCGCACGGTGGACTCGGGCTTTACCAAGGCGGGCGGCAGCATAGCTAAGTTCTTTGATGCCGCCGTGGGCAGCAAGCTCGTCAAACTTGTCCGCCTGCGTTATCTGGACGATGCGCCGCTGTGCCTGGAGACCACCTATCTACCACCGAGCTTTGAGGCACTCATCGATCGCGATATCAACGGTTCGCTCTACGCCACGCTGCGCCAAGAATTCCATCGCGCGCCGGCACAGGGGCATAAGACCTTTGAAGTGTGCTATGCCTCGCAAAACGAGGCGTTTTTGCTCAACGTTGAGCGCGGGCAGGCGCTGATCTTGATCACCGACTACGTCTACGACACCGACGGTCGCCCGCTCCATGTCTCCAAGCGCATCCAACGCACCGACCGCGCCAAATACACCGAGCCCATCGGCTAGCGCGCCAAACCAGGCAAAATGCACCTAATATACGTTTTACCTGCGGTTTTTATAAAATCTCAAACCAGCATGGCGCAAATGCCAGCATCGCCTGGCAACGTACGCCGTCCAAGCTCAACTGTTCCTGTCCAGAATATCCAGCACCGTAAACCTAAGTGAGTAGACTTTTCGCGATCTGCCGAGCACACCCAAAACAGCCATCTCTGTGACCTGCGGTTTTAGTAAGGCAGATGCGCTTTGTGCTCGCTCTGCGCCAAAAAGTCTACTCACTTAGCTCGCAAGGCGTCCCGAGGGGACGATTCAGGTCAAAATAGCATACGAACGCCGTGCTTCTTGCGGCGATTTGATGCCACAAGACAGCCAAAAACCTGCCAAAAAGGGACAGGTCTAGTTTGGTCGGTTTTATCTGGAGCTTTGCTGCATCCGCAGGTCAATCGCCTTGGTCATACACACCCAAAACAAAAGCCGCCGCGAAGGTATCCGCATCCTTCGCAGCGGCTTGCAACGTTTGCCCAGATAAAACCTGTCAAAATTAACCTGTCCCTAAATGGTAGGTTTGGGGAGGTCGGGGAACCAGGTTGGCTTGGGTTGGTTGGGCGTGCGCTCGGCTAGGACCAACTCCATCCAGCACATGTCGTACCAACGGCCGAACTTTTGGGCACAGCGGTCAAAGGCGCCCACCAGACGGTAGCCCATATGGGCATGGAAATCCTGACTGTTGTGCGTCAGATACTCGTCGTCCCTGTCGTGCGGCACGGCAATGAGCGCGCACATGTTGGTGATGCCCATCGCGATCAGGCATTGTTTGAGCGCATCGTGCAGCTTGCGGCCCAGCCCGCCGTGGCGCACGTCGCGCGCCAGGTAGATCGACGTCTCGACCGACCAGTCATATGCCTCGCGGCTGTTGAGCGGGCTCACATAGGCATAGCCCACCGGACGCCCGTCCAGCTCCATCACCAGATACGGATAGCGCTTGAGTGTACGCTCGATGCGCCCGGTGAACTCCTCAACGCTCGGCACCTCGTATTCGCAGGTAATCGCCGTCTGGCGCACATACGGCTCATAGATGGCAAGCAAGGCCGGCGCGTCATCGGACGTCGCCAGGCGAATCGTCGGCTCGGACATCTCGGGTTTCTCGGGCATACAGCCCCTCCCTCTCAAAAGCAAGGGCCGCCCCACGCCAAATTCAAGCGCAAGGCGGCCCTTCGTCATTGCATCAAGCTACAGGACAGCCGCCAGCGCGTCGATGTCCTCCTGCGTCGTGGCCCAGCTGGTGCAAAAACGCACCACCGTGTGGGTCTCGTCGTACTTTTCCCAGTACTCGATCGCCGCATGCTCGCGAATGCGGGCCATGTCCTCGTTGGGCAGAATCACGAACTGCTGGTTGGTCGGCGTCTCCAAGAAAAACTGGTAACCGCGCTCGTGCAGTACGCGACGCAGCGCCTGAGCGGTCTCAATCGCCTGTCGACCAATCTCAAAATACAGGCCATCGGTAAAAAGAGCCTCGAACTGCACGCCCGTCAGGCGGCCCTTGGCAAGCAGTGCGCCATGCTGCTTAATGCGCGGAATGGGATGTGCCGGGGCGTGCATGCCGCAAAACACCACGGCCTCGCCGCAAAGCGCGCCGCACTTGGTGCCGCCAATGTAGAACACGTCACACAGCTGCGCCAGCTCGGGCAGGGTAATGTCGCACTCATCGGCCGCCAGCGCATAGGCCAGGCGGGCGCCATCCACAAACAGCGGAATCTCGCGCTTCTGGCACACTGCGTGAATCGCCGCGAGCTCGGCCTTGGAGTACAGCGTGCCGTACTCGGTCGATAGGCTCACATACACGGCACCCGGGAACACCGTGTGCTCGTAGCTCTCGTTTTCGTAGAACACCTGGATATAGTTCTCGAGGTCCTCAGCGTGCATCTTGCCCTCGTAGCCGGGGATGGTGAGTACCTTGTGGCCGCCAAACTCGATGGCGCCCGCCTCGTGGCAGGCGACGTGGCCAGTCTCGGCAGCAACGACGCCCTCGTACGGCGCGAGCAGCATGTCAATCACCGTCGCGTTGGCCTGCGTGCCGCCTACCAGGAAAAATACATCGGCATCGGGTGCCTGACAGGCCTCACGAATGAGCTGCTTGGCACGCTCGGTGTGCGCATCGGTACCGTAGCCGGGCTGCGGCTCCATATTGGTGTCGACGAGCGCCTGCAGCACCGCCGGATGTGCGCCGTGGGAATAGTCGTTGTTAAACGCGAGCATGATAATCCTCTCTAGCCGGGCACGAGCCCGATGATTCAGATGGGGCTATTGTACGCCGCCCGGATAGGCAATGCGCGCGGCAAGACACTCGAGCGCCAGCACCAGGGCAAAGCCGCAGCTCACGTCACTCAAAAAGTGCGCGCCGATCACGATGCGACCAAAGGCGACGAGCGCCGCAACCACAGCGGCGACCCAAAAGACCACGCGGCGGCGCGACGGCTTTTCCTTAAAGGTCGCCGCGGGAAGCCCGGCGAGCATAAGGCCGATCGCCGCGTGCGCGGTGTGCCCGCTTGCAAACGACTTGAAGCCGTCCTTGATCACGCCGGCGGCAATAAAGGCCCACTTGTCGGGGTTACCGATCACCCACCACGGCTGAAAATCGAGCCCCTGCGTCACCTCGATCACGCGCATGCGCGGGCGCGACCACAGCGGCTTGACAATCACGTTGAGGATAATGGCCTGAACGACCCACACGGCAAGTACCATCAACGCCCAGCGCGTGAGCTCGTCGGGCTCGGTCGTGCGCGTGAGGCGATAGACGATAAGGTTGGCAACGATGACCAGCGCAAACGTCAGCACCAACTGAGCCGCGATGAGTTTGCCACCGACACGCAGCGATCCGACAATCTCGTAGCCGAACAGGCCCACGTTGATCAGAACGCCCAGCGCGGCGAGCCACTTGCTCGCCTTGGAATCGGGGCGTGCCGAGCGCACGAGCATAACGCCCGCGATGCTCGCCGTCAGCTCGAACGGCAGCTCGCCGGCCGCCTCGACAAAGCGGCCGAACAAGCTGGACGAGTTGAACAGCGCACTCGAGATTTGGTAATCGAAAAACGACCCAACGAGCAGACAAAAGGCCAGGATAACCGCGATAGCAGCGGCGTCTTTCTTATAGATGTATCCGAACATGCTTTCCTTTCGGTCGGGCGAAGGGCGGTCAACCTGCAATGCGGGTGAGACGAAGATGGCTTTGTCCCGTAAATACCCTTACAGGTTGAGCATAAGTAAGCGAAAACGTTCCATTTGTGGCAAGGTGGCTCGAAGGAGGAGGGAAGCGTACTTGCGTACGCGACCGACGAGTGAGGGTCAGATTGCCCAAATGGGGCGTTTGCAGCGTCGACCCGTTAGTCGTCGTCGCTAGCACCCAACTGCTGCAGCAGCATGAGCGCCGCGGCCACGGGGCCGGTGCCGTCGTTGGCATCGAGGCCGCGACCCAGGCCGCTGCCTGCGCCGGCGCCCGCCTTGTAGGGCACCGACAGCTTGCGGCTCTTGGGGAAGTTCACCGCGCCATAGCGGGTCTTAAGCTCAAAGGCCACCTTCTTGGGCACGTCGACGCCCAAAAACGTGATGCGACCGCCGCTGAGCGTGACGCTCTCGAGCCCCAGGCGCTCGCCGCGGATACGGATGCGAGCACGGTTGAACAGGTTGAGCCCCGCCAACGGCAACTCACCGTGCGCAGCCTCGGTCTCCTCCTGCACCTCGTCGATACTCTCCAGGTCCTCAGCCGCCGCGAGCTTGCGGTACACGAGCACGCGCTGGTCCACCGCCGGCATGTACTCCTCGGACAAGAAGTAGTCGGCCGGCAGGTTGATGCCCACGCTCGCCGCCTCCACGCCGGCATCGTCGTCGCCGCGCGCCTCGGCCACGGCCTGTCCCAGCATCTGCGTAAACAGGTCAAAGCCCACGCTCGACAGGTTGCCGTGCTGCTCGGCGCCCATGAGCGAGCCGGCACCACGGATCTCCAGGTCACGCATGGCGATGCGCATGCCGCTGCCCAGGTCCTGGAACTCGGAAAGCGCGGTCAGGCGCGCCGTTGCCTCCTCGGTGAGCGGCAGCTCGCCCGGGAACATAAAGTACGCGTAGGCCTGCGTGGCAGAGCGGCCCACACGGCCCTTGAGCTGGTAGAGCTGCGCCAGGCCCAGGCGCTGCGAGTCCTCGATGATGAGCGTGTTGGCGGTCGCGTTGTCGATGCCGCTCTCCACGATGGTCGTGGCGATAAGCACGTCGATCTTCTTGGTCGCGAACTCGATCATCACGTCCTCGACCTCGCGCGGGCTCATCTTGCCGTGCGCCACGCCCACGCGTGCCTCGGGTGCGGCCTCGTGCACACGCGCGACGGCGTCGTCGATGGTCTTGACGCGGTTGGACACGTAGTACACCTGGCCGCCGCGGCCCACCTCCAGGCGAATCGCCGCGCTCACCACGTCGGGGTCGTACTCCCCCACGTGCACAATGACGGGACGGCGCCCGGTCGGCGGTGTGGTGATCAGGCTCATGTCGCGCACGCCACTCGTGGCCATCTGCATGGTTCGCGGAATAGGCGTTGCCGAGAGCGTGAGCACGTCAATCTGCTCGCGCAGGTTTTTGAGCTGCTCCTTGTGCTGCACGCCAAAGCGTTGCTCCTCGTCGATGATCACCAGGCCCAGGTTCTTGGGGTTCACATCGGCCGAAAGCAGGCGGTGCGTGCCGATGAGCACATCAATCGTGCCCTCGGCAAACGCCTTAAGCGCGCGCTTTTGCTGCGCCGGGGTGCGGAAGCGGCTGAGCACCTCGACCTCGAGGCCAAACGGGGCAAAGCGCTCAAAGAAGGTCTCGTAGTGCTGCTGGGCCAGAATGGTTGTGGGGCAGAGCACCATGACCTGACGGCCGGAGTCCACGCACTTAAACGCCGCACGCAGGGCGACCTCGGTCTTGCCAAAGCCCACGTCGCCGCACAGCAGGCGGTCCATGGGCTTGGGAGCCTCCATGTCGGCCTTAATGTCGGCGATGGCCTCCAGCTGGTCGCGCGTCTCGTCGTAGGGGAAGCTCTCCTCCATCTCGATCTGCTCGGGCGTATCGGGCGGACAGGCGATACCGGTAATCGACGAGCGGCGCGTATACAGGTCGACCAGGTCAAACGCCAGCTTTTTGGCATTCTTGCGCGCCTTGTTGGTGGCCCGCGTCCAGTCGGCGGTGTTGAGCCTGGTCAGGCGCGGCTTGTCGCCGTCGGGACCGACATAGCGCGTGATGCGGTCGACCTGCTCAAGCGGCACATAGAGCTTGTCGCCATCGGCATATTCCAGCAAAAAGTAATCGCGCTCCTTACCGCCCACTTCCTGGCGCGCGATCTCGCTAAAGAGCGCGATGCCGTGAGTGGCGTGCACCACGTAGTCGCCCGGCTTAAACGGGAACGTGATCTGCGTAATGTCAACCTTGCGGCGGCTGCGCGCGCGGTTGGCATCCATGCGGGCGTTGAGGTCGGCGATCGAGAACACGGCCAGGTTGGCGTCGGGCACCACCACGCCCTGCGGCAGGGCAGCGTCCACAAAGGTCACGCGCCCGCGCGAGATGGTGGGCACGGCGGCGCCGGCGGCAGCCTGCGCGGCGCCCGCCTCGAGCGAGCGGGCGTTGAGCGCGTCGGCCTTACGCTCGCGAATGGAAGCATGGGCCTCCTGGCGCGCGGCACGGTCGGCGGAATCCGCCGCTGCCACGCGCACGCGCTCGCCGATAACGCCGGCATTTTCGGGTGCCGCGGTCAGCGATTCCTCAAAGGTAATGCCCTCGTCGCCAAAGGTGAGCTCCATCGACTCGCGCGCACCGCGGTCGGGGATGGCAAACACACAGGCATAGCGCTTGCCCACGACCTCCTGGATGCGCGTCATAAAACGGTTGTCCGAGCCTGCGATGGCAGGCTGCTCAATCTTGAGCTCGGCCGTCACCGCACCGCCGGCACGGATGAGGCTCACATAGTTCAGACGCTGCTGGGAACCAAAGTCGAGTTGCTGGGCACGCACGTACAGGCCGTCCAGACGGTCGACCCCCGCCTCGCCGGCACGCGCCTCGATATCCTCGTAGGCGCGCAGGCAATCGTCGAACAGCGAGCGCGGCTCGGACAGCACCACGAGCGCCTTGCCGCTCACGTGCGACAACGGGCTCACGGTCTGGCCGTACATCACCGGCAAAAAGCGGTCGAGCTCAGGCGTGACGATGCGCGCATCCACCATCTCGAGCAGCGCCGCCAACTTGCTGTCGTCCTGGCTGGCGCGATAGAGCGCCACATGCATGTTGTGGACCGCCTCGTCGGTAAGTGCCAGCTCGCGGCAGGGGAAGATCTCGATACTGTCCTCGTTGCCGATGGTTTGGCCCGTGGAGCTCACCATGCGGCGGATGCGGTCGATCTCGTCGCCGAAGAACTCGATGCGCACGGGCGCCTTTTCCTGTGCGGGAAACACCTCGACGGTGTCGCCGTGCACACGGAACAGACCGGGCGCATCGGCGGCGCCGGCATTGGTGTAGCCCATGCCCACCAGGCGCTGCGGCACCTCGTCAAAAGGAATCTCCTCGCCCACCGCAAAAGTGGTGGACTCCCAATAGCAACTCTCGACCGGCGGCACGCAGCGCAGCAGCGCGCGGGCCGAGGCAACCATGATGCAGTTGTCCCCGCGCACGATGCGCCCCAGAGCCTCGCAGCGCTGCGCCACCACGGCGTCGTCGGGCGCCTGCTCGCGCCACGGATAGTCCTTGCGCTCGGGAAAACGGCACACGTGCGCCAGGCCCACGTAGGCGGCAAGGCTGCGCGCGGCGCGATCGGCCGCGTCCTCGCCACTCACGATATAGACCGTCGGGCGCGGACGACGCGCAAACTGGGCGGCCGCCATAAGCGTGCGGCCCGACTGCGACACGGCCAGTGTCACGTCCTCGCCGGCATCGAGTCCGGCCTCGACGGTCTGCAAGGCCTCGGCAGTGTAGAGCTGCGCGGCTATACGGTGAATGAGCATGCTGTTCCTCCGGCATTGCAACGCCAAAAGCCCGCCGGGGCAAGCTCGGCGGGTCGTACGTCAAATACATTGTCTGTCATGGTAGCGCATGGAGAGGACTCCGGCTCAAGGGCAAACCCAGCCCCGCAAAAAACGCCAGACGAAGATGCGTTCCGCCCTATCCCGCTACGCGCACGCTGGGGCACAAATCCGCCAGCGGACACTCGTCACACTTGGGTTTGCGGGCGTCGCAGATCTCGCGACCGAAGGTGATCCACTGATGGTTGACCGACTCCCAATACTCGTGCGGCAAAATCTTGAGCAGATCCTGCTCGGTCTTGAGCGGCTCCTTGGCATGCGTCTTGGGACTCAGCATCAGGCGGTGCGCAATGCGGTTGACGTGCGTGTCCACCGCAATGCCCTCCACGATGCCATACCCCACGTTGAGCACGATGTTCGCCGTCTTGCGTCCCACACCCGGCAGCTTCACGAGTTCCTTCATGTCGGCCGGCACCTCGCCGCCATAGTCGGCGACGATCATCTGCGCGGCCTCGACGGCATGCTTGGCTTTGCTCTTGTAGAAGCCGAGTGACTTGATGGTATCGGCCACATCGGCCACGCTCGCCTGTGCCATGGCCTCGGGCGTGGGCCACTGGGCAAACAGCCGCGGCGTCACCTTGTTGACCTGCGCATCGGTCGTTTGCGCCGAAAGCAGCACCGCGATCAGCAGGCGGAAGGGATTCTCGTGGTCCAAAAAGCACTCGACCGGGCCATAGCGACGGTTGAGGCGCTCACACACCTCGATGGCGCGCTCGCGCTTGGCGGCATTGGTCTCGCGTGGCATAACGACTCCTCGGCTCAACGGCACAATAAACTTATGGGCACAATTGTCCCACGTCCGAGACGCTTACGCCTCCAAGAATGCGCCGGTCTGACGGCTCCACAGGCTCGCGTACTCGCCACCCGCCTCGACAAGCTGCGCATGCGTGCCGTCCTCGACAATCTCGCCATCGGCCAGCACCACAATGCGGTCGAGCGCCGCCACGGTGGACAGGCGGTGCGCCACCACAATGGAGGTACGTCCACGCATCAGGTTTTCGAGCGCCTCCTGCACCAGCGCCTCGGACTCGCTATCCAAGGCAGACGTCGCCTCGTCGAGCACCAGAATCGGCGCGTCGGTCAGGATAGCGCGGGCGATGGCCACGCGCTGGCGTTGGCCGCCCGAAAGCTTGACGCCGCGCTCGCCCACCATGGTGTCAAAGCCACGGGGCAGGCGGTCGATAAACTCAGTCGCATTAGCCAAGCGAGCCGCCTCGCGGATCTGCTCGTCGGTGGCGTCGGGGCGGCCGTAGGCGATATTCTCGCGAATGGAACGATGGAACAGCAGCGCCTCCTGCGGCACGTAGGCAACCTGGCGGCGCAGACTCTGCTGCGTACAGCGCGAGACGTCCTGGCCGTCCACGAGCACGCAGCCGCCCTGTACATCGTCCAGGCGCAGCAGCAGCTTGGTGAGCGTCGTCTTACCCGAGCCCGATTTGCCCACCAGGCCCACGCGCTGGCCCGCCGCCACATGAAGTGTCAGGTCATCGAACACGCTCTCGCCCGCCACAGCGTCACGGTACGCAAAGCTCAGGTGCTCAAAATCAATCGCGCCCTCGGTCACTTTGAGCTCAGGGGCGTCCGGGTCGTCTGCCACCAAACGTGGCTCGTCCAGCACGCGCGTCATCTCGGCCGCATCGCCCAAAGCGCGGTTGATGCGCTGCATCATGGAACTCACGTAGTTCAGGCGCATGGTGAGGTTATAGGTGTAGGTAAAAATCATGACGAGCGAGCCGGCCGAGATGCCAAACCACGCGTTGCCGCCCGCCACGAACACACTCACCACGGCCATGGTGATGACGATAAGGCCCGAGGTCGTAAAGTTGCGCTGCATCATGGCGTGCATCGAGACCGTCTCGGCGTCGCGCGCGGCACGATCGGCGGCGTCGAACAGATCGCGTTCAAAGTCCTCGCGCCCGCAGGTCTTGACGGCCAAGATGTTCGTGACTGCGTCGGAGAGCACGCCCGAGAGCTTGTTCTGCGCGGCGGACGTCGCGGCCGAAAGCGGCATGATGCGCTTGTACATAAGCCAGACAAACGCGATGTAGACGACCATGATGCACACCAGGATCACGGTAAACGTCGGCACCACCGGGGCGAGTGCGGCCACGGTGCAGATGACCGAGGTGATGGTGGGGATGAGCGAATACACCGTCACGTCGACCAGACCCGTATAGCCGCTCATAAAACGGCTTGTCTGGCTCACAAGCGATCCGCCAAAGCGGCTGGTATGGAATGTCATGGATTGGTTGGAGAGCGTGTCGAAGCATAGACGCGCCAGGTGATAGTTGCCTGCGATCTCGAGCTTGTAGACGGTGTAGTCCTGTAGCTTGGAGAGGATCTGACCCACCAGATTAACGAGTACGAGCGCCAGGATATAGGGGCCGAAGACCTCAAACACCTGGTCACCCGCCACGGGACCGGCTTGAACGCGGTCGACAATGAGGGCCATCACATAGGTATTGGCAAACGTCAGCAAAAAGATGTAGCCCGCCGACGAGAACACCGAGAGAAAGACGATCAGCGGCTGCGTGCGCGTGACGTCCCAAAAACGCTGCAGCGTGCGACGCACGGTGGAGCGGCTGAGCGGGCTGGTGCTTCTCTGGGACATGAGCTTCCTTTCGCGTCTGATAGGGCGAAACGCCATTGTTGCACACTAAAGCGCACTTCAGGCAAGCGCGATGCGAAAAGCAGCGGGGCACCCGCGTTTGCGCCGGTACCCCACCGTCTTGTTGCAATTAGTCCTCGTCTTTTTGGTCTGCGAGCAGCTCCGCGGACGTAAGCCCCAAAATCCCGTCGGCCTCCTCGGCATCTTCCAGCGCGTCAATGTCCTTGAGCTTGCGCTCCATGACGTTGGTGCGCGTGGTGATGATGCCCTCGACCGTTTTGCCTGCGGTCTCGATCTGCTGCTGGGCGCGGCGAAGCGCCTTTTGATAGCGCGGCAGCTCGGCCTTGACAGCGGAGAGCACGCGCAGCACGTCATCGGTGCGTTTTTGCAGCTTAAACGTTTGGTAACTCATCTGCAGGCTGTTGAGAATGGCCGCCATGGTGCTAGGGCCGGCAACGTTGACGTGATAGTCGCGGCCCAGGGTCTCGATAAGCCCGGAGCGGCTGACGACCTCGGCGTACAGTCCTTCAAACGGCACGAACATGATGCCAAAGTTGGTGGTCGCGGGCACGCTCAGGTACTTTTCGCAGATGTCCTTTGCCTCGCGCTTCACCATGGTGTCGAGCGTCTTGCGCGCGGCGGCGACGGCCTCCGCGTCGCCCGACTCCTGAGCGTCGAGCAGATGCTCATACGCATCGCCCGGGAATTTGGAGTCGATTGGCAGCAGCACGGGGTCTCCCTCGTCTACCGGCAGCTTGACGGCAAACTCAACGCGCTCCGAGGCGCCGGGCTTGGTGGCGACGTTTTCCAGATACTGGTCGGGCGTAAGGATGTCCGCCAGGATCGCGCCCAGCTGCACCTCGCCCAAAATGCCACGCGCCTTGACATTGCCCAGCACGCGTTTAAGGTCGCCCACGCCGGTGGCGATAGATTGCATATCGCCCAGGCCCTTATACACGGCCTCGAGCTGGTCGCTCACCTGCTTAAACGATGCCGACAGACGGTCGTTGAGCGTGCGGGAGAGTTTCTCGTCCACCGTCGCGCGCATCTGATCGAGCTGCACGTTGTTGTCCTTGCGGATGGCGCCCAGCTGGGCATCGACCGTCTCGCGCACCTTGTCCAGGCGATGCTCGATGCCCTCGCGGTTGGCGCCGAGCTGTTGGGCCGTCTCGCGGCGCAGGTCATCCATACGGTCGCCGGCCTGCGAGAACTCTCGCGCGATGGTCAAGTAGCGTTGCTGCTCCACGGCCGCATCGGTCGTCTGCTGCTGCGCGATGGCGTTTGCCGTGCGGCGGGTTTCTGCCAGCGCGACGTTGAGGGCATCGAGCGCGCTGTTGGCCTGCTCGAGTGCCGCGAGCGTTTCCGCTTCGTTGCCGCCACGCTCTCGCAACTCGGCACGAAGGCCCTTAAGCTGCAGGGCGCAGACCGCAGCAACTCCCACCGCCACCAAGGCAATCACAACAAGCGCAATATCAATAGCAGACATAGACTCCGCCCAGCAAACCCAATCGATTATCAATCAAAACCGCGATCAATCTTACCCCGCCACACGCACCGGGCGCCCGGCCCCTTCTTGGGTGCTTCTCTCCTCCGCATATTCCATAATGCGACGCGCTGTCTTCCTGCTCACCTTCGAGTCATCACCGGCTAAGTATGCGTACACGTTTCCCTTATTCAGATTCAAATCGCGGCAGAGACCGTAGCGCGTTACACCCGATTCCTCCAATGCTTTAAGTGTTCTCTTTCTCATCAGGGCGTTCACCCTTCTGTCGGCCGCTGGCTTTTCTTTCACCCCTCTATACGCACGCCAAACGTTGGCGTAACGATTGGGGAGCTTATCCTCGGAGCATAGAGATGCCAGGCTACTCGCTTGGCCATACAGAGACAAAACACCTCGATAGCCCTCTTCCATCCACGAGCCCTCGGATAAACCCAGAACGTATTCGGCCTTACCCTGCGCCAAAGCGAGCAAAAACAGAGGCTCCGCCACACGCGGCTCAACCGTTGTTGCCTGCTTTACAAGCTTCCTAAAACTCAGCGACTGCTGTCCGGACAGCTCTCGGCAATAGCCTTTCAAAAATCCCTCAAAAGTCAGATTCAACCGAGCACCTCCTTTTTGTATTGCCTGTATGCACAGACCATCTCTTGATAACTCCGCTCTGAAGGCGACGAGGCCAACGCCTCTCCTTCATCGAATATAAGCCGCTCGAGCAGATCCCAATCAAGTCGGTCGATAAATGTTCGACTATGGAGGTCGACGATGTCGTTCGGACGATAGGCATAAAGCTTCATCACCGCCAGATCCTCCAAAGATGGCGTAAAGTACCTGATAAAATGCGCCCCGATCTCCAATGGGATCAGTCGATCTTCGTAATTGAATGGCATCTGGTTGCAATATGCCACTACCATGCCATTCACCTCGGGGTATCGAGCTATGATCTCGCGGAGGCACCTGTCTGCCTCAAACACATCAATGTCATGTGTAACCGACCGATTCGTCACATCGTTTAGCATGAAGGCGCTTCCTCCCACCAATACAACGCTCGGCCTATCGTCTCTTGGACCTATTTCCAGCTCCGCCTCTTCGTCAATATCCAAAAGAGTCTGCTCTAAATCCTGCTTATACATAGCAAATCCTATTATTATTCATCTTCAATAATACTATTCAGTCGCACGACAGGACCCACAGGATGCAAGAATCCTACTCGTGGCGAGAATCCCTACACCCTAGAAGTCCTAATGTGACAAACGCTAACTCTCCCAGCCGGCGCGGATGGTTGTTGTGACGTCACCTAAGCGCTGGCCTAGGGCCGCTAGATGCTGGAGCACCTCGTTGGGCGATGCGCCGTTGAGGATGCACGTGAGGGCATACGACGCCAGAAAGATGGCCGCAAGCCCCAGCGGGATGAGCACGATCATCGCCAAGGTGCGCAGGCGCTGGCCCACGCGGCGACGACGCGCACGACGCTTGTCGAACGCGAGCTCCTGCGCATATGAATCTTGCTGTACGGAATAGGCCTCTGGTGCCGATTCACACCCGGGCACAGCTGCAGGTACAGCAGCGGGCACGACATTTTGCGCAAAGGGCTGAACTGCCGCCCCTTGCATTTGCATCTCCATGAGTCGTTGCTGCTGACGCAGCATGCGCTCAGCTTGTTGCTGCGGAGTCTCAAGAAACAAATCCATGCTGGCCTCCAAAATCGGAGCATTCGACGCTTACGCCCAGCATCCCGCACCGCCATGACCGCGACAACGCAATCCGTAGCAATAGCCGCAAAGTTTCTTGTTGACAAAAGCTGTCGAAAACCTCAACAACTCCCCTACCAGCACTTTCTCTGAGCTTTTTTATCGAATGGTCTTTTGCCCTTCCGCCAACCCGCCAACTAACCAAAATCTAACCAAAAGCTTGACGAAAATTGTGGAGACCGAGACCCCACACAAAACGTGCCGCCCCAAAAGGGGCGGCACACAAACTTCTAATCAGCTTTTCAGTAACGAGCACGCGACGACCCGAAGCCGGAGCGCAGGGCGGGAGGCCGGATCGCCTTCCCTCAACGCGACCCTGCGGAGCCGTGAGCGGGGAGGGAAGGCGATCTGGCCTCCCGCCCTGCGCTCCGCAGCAGCTAGCGCCAAGCGCTAGTAGTTCACCACCTGCTCCTCAAAGTACGCCTTGGGGTGGTTGCACACCGGGCACACCTCAGGCGCCTCGGCACCCACATGCAGGTGCCCGCAGTTCAGGCACTTCCACACCTTCACGCCCTCGCGCTCAAACACCTCGCCCGACTCGATGCGCTCGACGAGCTTGTTGTAGCGCTCCTCGTGGGCCTTCTCGACGGCGGCGACACCACGGAACTTTGCGGCAATCTCGGCAAAGCCCTCTTCCTCGGCGGTCTTGGCAAACTCGTCGTACATCGTGGTCCACTCGTAGTTCTCACCCGCGGCGGCATCGCGCAGATTGTCCAGGGTATCGGGGACGGCGCCATCGTGCAGATACTTAAACCACAGTTTGGCGTGCTCGGACTCGTTGCCAGCCGTCTCGGCAAAGATGTTCGAGATCTGAACGTAGCCGTCCTTCTTTGCCTTGGAGGCATAGTAGCGATACTTGGTGTGTGCCTGGGACTCACCGGCAAAAGCGGTCTCGAGGTTCTTCTTGGTTTGGGAATTCTCAAAATCCATAGGTGTACTTCCCTTCAACGCATGCCGCCCGTAGGCTTCGAGCGGCCTCGTCTTTAGGATGCCCTCATGTCGGAAATCTAAACCTTACAATCCTGTTCTTCAGATTTCCACGGGCTAAATGCTCAGCCAGCGATCGCCCTCGGCTCGGCAAAAGCCCTCACGCTCCAGGTCGGCCAGAATGCCCGCGACAAGCTCGCGCTCGACCGGCCCGCGCCCAGCCGCCGCTTCCATATCGTTAACGCCCACCACGGCATCAGCAAGCGTAATCCCCGCCGGTTGGCCATCGCGCGCTGCCAGCAACATGCGCACGATATGCGCGCGCTTTTGGCGACGTGAGCCCTCAAACTTTGATTGACGGCTATAGCCCGCCGAGCGCCTGGACGGATTGGGCAACGTCTTTTTTAGATATGCGCCGTAGTCCAGCAACGCGTAATACCACGCGCGCGGCGTGTCGGCATCATCGAGCGGCACGGCAAAGGGAGCGATCTCGTCGGTCGCCGCACCGGGGACCGCCGGACAGGCCGCCTGAATCAGCGGCACCAGCTCGCGGTCGGGAACAGCCGGTACATCGGGAAAGAAGTGATGCAGAAAGACCGTGCGCACGTTGGTCTCCAGATACACGCCTGGAAGGTCAAACGCAAACGACCGGATACCTTGCGCCGTTGCCGGGCCAATACCAGGCAGAGCGACCAAGTCACGCGTCTCACGCGGAAACTCACCGTCCCAGTCCTCCACAACGCGCTGAGCGGCCTTGTGGAGCGCCAGAGCGCGTCGGTTGTAGCCCATGCCCTGCCAAGCGTCCAAAACATCGGAAGGCGCGGCTTGGGCAAGCGCCTGCACGGTCGGAAAGCGATCGAGCCACGCCGGCATACGCGTCTCCACGCGTGGCACCTGTGTTTGCTGCAACATGACCTCGGAAAGCCAAATGATGTACGGATCGCGCGTGCGGCGCCACGGAAGGTCGCGATAACGCAGGACCCCTTCCGAACGAATCATCGAACGAAAGGGGTCCTGAATCATATCTATGCTCCTTATGCGGCGCTATTCCTCCCGGCATGTATACGCACAGGTGGCGTACTCGGGAAACGCTTCGCGGTCGGCGAACTTGGGATCGACGGCCGGGAACTGGCGGTGAGCGACGATGTCGCCGAGCGAAACGGAATCGAGGTAGTCGCGCATCAATGCTTGAGCTCCGGCCCACAGGGGATGATAGCAGCACGTGCCCATGCGCGCACAGTCGCCATCGGGTGCGGTGCAATCATTCATAACCATAGGGCCCTGAACGGCCTCGACGACCTGACGAATGGTAACGTCGTCCGGACTGACCTTGAGACGCATGCCACCGTGGACGCCACGCAGGCTCTCCACAATACCGGCCTGGACCAAACCGTGCTGAATCGAGCGGGCAAACGAATACGGGACATTGACCTCTTCGGCAGCGGTGCGAACAGAAAGCAAACGCTCCGGATCCTCGGCAAGCATCGCCAACATACGAAGGGCGTAATCAGTCTTCCTCGATATGTCCATTTTTCCCCTTTCAAGGAATACGAACAGCTCGAACGAGCTCCGGGGCCGAGCTTGTGTCGAGACGCTAAATGACCGCAGGACATCCAAATGGTAAATCGGATATCCACTGAATGCCGCGCTTGGAGCGAAATGCATCAGATGCGGCCTACAGTGCAATTTAGTATAGCCTAACCCCCTGTCTCGTTGAACAGGTGTTGCGCAACAAAGCTGTTGTTCAGACAAATATACTTATTAGATTTTACTTGCGTTCCCGAAGGGGCGGGGATTCTGGGCGAAGATGCGCCAGGGCGATCGTTCTATCGAAACAAAGTGCATCAAACGCAAAAAGCCACGTCCGAAGACGTGGCTTTAATTGCGTTGGCGGGAAGTACGGGGCTCGAACCCGCGACCTCCGACGTGACAGGCCGGCGCTCTAACCAAACTGAGCTAACTCCCCAGGCAGACGTTCGCGTTTGTTTCCGCTCGCGTGCGCTGCGGGGATTAGTATACACAGAAGTCTGTCCGGCGCGCAACAACTTTTTTGAAAAAATTTTTCGGTCCCTCCGGGAGGGTCTCCGGGGCCGGCGGGCGCGGGTTAAGTTTGCTGCTCTACAGTCCTGCGCAAGACGGAAAGCACATTAAGTGCTTTCCTTTGCGTGCGGAACTCGCGACAAACTTAACCCGCGCCCGCCGGCCCCGGAGACCCTCCCTGCCGTCACATTGTTCGAGCCGTTGTTGTTGCTCGCCGCTTCGCGGCTCGGCGACCCCGTTCTCCGCGGCGGGGTTGTCTAAGGTTTTTGTTGAAGCTCGGCCTTTGGCTCATAAAAAACGGGAGATGCAATCTGCATCCCCCGTTTTTGTTGCGGTTAGTCTAGGTCAATAAACTTGGTGCTTAGGATCTTGCCGTCTTTTACTAGCATTCTGGCCATGGTGGGGCCTCGGGTGCCTCTGGGGTAGCTGGCGCTGCCCGGGTTGAGGACTAAGCAGCGGCCCACTTGGGCTTCTTTGGTTACGTGGGTGTGGCCGTTGATGGCTACGTCTACGGATCCCACCGGAAGGTCTTCGCGGTAGTGGGCTACGGCGAATTTGAGGCCTTCGTAGGTAAAGAGTGCAAGACGGTCTACATCGGGGCCGTAGTCGCGGTAGTAATCGTTGTTGCCCAGTACGGCCCGCACGGGGGCGATGGTGCATAGGTGCTCGTAGTCCATCTCCGACGTAAGGTCGCCGGCGTGGATAATCAGGTCTGCGCCTTCAAGCTCATCCAGGAGCGCAGGCGAAAGATAGCCGTGGGTGTCCGAGATGATGTCGATGCGCTTGGCGCTTGCACTGTTCATGGGATCCCTTCCGCAAAAAACGATTCGGCAGATACATACAAAAAAGGCCCCACGGCTCCGCAGACGATGGGTCTACAGGGCTGCGGGGCCAGTGTGCTAGAGACTCAGAGCCTTCTTGAGCGGCACGACGCGGCGGCGCGAAACCGGCACGCGTTCGTCGACGCCCGTAATGCCCAGCTGGATGGCACCCGAGGGCACCGTCTCGACGTCCGTGACGCACGCCAAGTTGACGATATAGCGGCGGTGAACACGGAAGAAGCCAAAGTCGCAGAGCTTAGCCTCAAACTGCGCCAACGAGGTCGTCGACAAAAAACGATCGTCGACGGTATAGATGCAGGAGTAATCGTCCTTGGCCATGATAAAGCGAATGTCGTCCACGGGAATGAGCACCTTGCGGCCGCCCTTTTCCACCGGGATACGCTCGATGGTCACCTTGCTGTCCGTAACCGGCTTGGCGCGTTGCATGACCTTCTCGATCGCGCGATCCAAGCGAGCTTCCTCGACCGGCTTCATCAGATAATCGACGGCATCCACGTCGAATGCCTCGACCGCATGGTCACTATACGCAGTCACAAACACGATCGCCGGCGGATTTTTGAGCTTATGCAGCGCCTCGGCAAGTTGCAGGCCCGAGGCACCGGGCATCGAGATATCGAGAAACACGACATCCACGCGACTTTCCATAAGCATCTCGATGGCGGAGCGGACGCTCGACGCCTCCGTGATCGTGCCGATCTTGCCCGTTTGCTCGAGCAGGAAGCGAAGCTCCGAGCGAGCCGGCGCCTCATCATCCACAATCATCGCACGCAGCATAGGGATAAAACCTTTCGTCAACTAACTACGCCGGGCATCCGTCGCATGACGTTGAGCCCGTAGCCTTTTATTTTACTCTTGAATATCAAAGATGCTCTCTGACAAATCAAGATGAAGGAGCACTTTGGTGCCCTTGCCCGGCGCCGATTCAACACGCGTATAGGAGTGCGGCCCATAAAAGCGATGGATGCGCTCCGAAATATTGTGCATGGCCACACCGGCGCCGCCACCCTGGGGAGAGCTGGCGTCGGGACGGGCAGAGCGCTCGTCAAACAGTCTGGCGGCGGTACCCTCATCCATGCCCACGCCATTATCGGCCACGGCAATCAAGATTGCATCCTCGCCGTCTTGGTGAACGGTCACGTCGATCCTCAGGGCGTCGTCATCGCCCATACCATGACGTACGGCGTTCTCGACAATCGGCTGGATCACGAACGCCGGCACCAGCGTGTCTTCCACGTCCTCGGACACATCGAACGTCGCAAGCACGCGGTCCTCGCCAAAGCGGGCCTTCTCAAAGGTAAGGTAGCGCTTGGTCTGTGCGACCTCGCGCGAGACCGGAATAAGCGATCCCGAGTTGTCGAGCGTGGCACGATAGAACGATGAGAACTCACGAAGCAGTTCGCGGGCCCGCAGCGGGTCGGTGCGCGTAAACGATGCAATGGTGTTCAGCGTGTTGAACAGGAAGTGCGGGTTAATCTGCGCCTGCAGCGCACGCACCTCGGCGCGCGCCGTGAGTTCCTTTTGCACCTCGAGCTCGTGGATGGCGAGCTGCGTGGACAAGATCTCGGCAAAGCCCGAGGCAAGCGCATACTGGGTACGGTCGACGGCGCGCGGGGTCTTGTAGTAGAACTTGAGCGTGCCGACGGTACGATCGCCCACCTTGATGGGGGCGATAATGCCGGCGGGGACTTGGTTGTGCGAGCCGTCCGAGCCCACGACATCCACCATACGGTTGAACGACTGCACGATGCCATGTTCGATAACGTAGCGTGTGGCAAGCGTGTGGATGGGAGAATCTGGCAGTAGTTTTTCCTCAAACTCTCCCGCGCAGGCAAGCACGTTGCCCTCGTCGGTGATGGCCACCGTCATGGCGCGCGTCTCGGGCAAAATGCGCCGGCACACCAAACGCGCCGACTCCTGCGTCAGACCGCCCTTAATGTCCTCGAGCATGGCCGAGGCCACCGAGAGCGTCTCCTCGGTGTACTGGGAGCGCACCGAATCGGGATTGAGCGTCAAAAAGATAAAGATGCACAGAAAGATGCACAGCAGCGCGCAGGCAATCACCGTGGCGATCGGCTCGATACCGGTCACCAAGGCAAAAATAAAGTACACCAGCACGCAAATGGCGCAGGCAACGGCAATGATGCGAAAGATTGATATTGAACTATCGCGCTGGGCGCGGCGGTCGATCATTCGGCCCCCTCCAGGATACTGATCAGTTGTGCGTCACGCCAAAGCCCGTCCATGATCTTGGGCCAAAAGCTCTGGAAACGCAGATAGCTTGCAGCGTTTTGGCGCGCATAGGCCTTTGCCTCGTCGATACCATGGCGCCAGATGCGCAGGTAGCCCTCATGCTCGCGGGTAAACACGCTGCGGACCATAGCGGTCTTGCGCACGCGGTCGTCGAGCTCGCGCGAAATCCACGGGCCCGGGTAGGGCATGAGCGATGCCGCCGTAACGGGGATGAGCTCCTTTTGATGCGCGGCGAACGTCAACTTGGCCCGTTCGTAGTACCAACGGTATACATCCTGCATAAAGCGCGGTGAGCGCTTTTCGGACTCCGGAGGCAGATGGCGCACGGTCCACTCGTTATCAAACCACACGTCGTAGCCAAACATACGCATGTTAAAGAGGTAATCCAAGTCCTCGCCGCGGGTGATAAACGGGTCAAAGGCCACACGCGTAAAGGCGCGGGCGTGCAGGGCCATCAGGCCGCCGCACACGTAGTTGGAGCGCGAGATGCGGGTGCCCGAGAGCGCCTTTTTCATCCAACGGTTGAACTCGATGCGCTTGGTCCACCAACGATGGCAGATGCCCGCCTTATCCGTGGGAGCCAGCGGCGAGCCGTCGCGATCGTAGAAATAGCCGCTCTTGACCAAGATCGGCAAGCCCTGACGCGTCTGCTGCCCCAACGCATAGGTCGCGCGCTTCATAAAGTCGGCGTCGATGACAGTCTCATCGTCATCCAAAAAGATAACCGCGTCATGCCCCAGCACAACGGCACAGGCTAGCCCCATGTTGCGGATGGCACCGTACCCTCGCAGGCTCACGCACTCGCCCGAACCCTTGGGCGCGATCTGAGCAACCCGGTCTGCGATGCGCGAGGCCTGGGTGTTGGTGACAACGGTGACCTTGAGCGTGGGATGCGCGTCGACAATCTCGTGCACGCGCAGCGACACATCGGCTGTGGCAGAAACAGGACAGACCACCAAAAGGATGATGCGCGGGATGTCGCACACCTGCTCAAGCGAGGCCAGGCAGCGGTCGAGTTCGGGATTGTCGGCGTTGAGTCGCGTCGAATGGTCATAGGTGCCAGGGGCGTTTGCGCAAGCGTCATCGCCCGCCCAATACGTTGGAATCACGACCGTGGCGTTCATGCCTTACCCTCCCTGCAACACAAAAACGGGACGCCGCCAAACACAGGCGACGCCCCGCGACCTAGCTGATTCCATCATACCCACTTGGGCAAATCATTGCTCGCAAGTCGCAATGTTTATTGCGGATAACCCCAAAAGAGTACCGTGGACAGGCACAATAGCCGCTCGCTCCTATGCGGCATGCTCTGCCGCCCGAGTCATGCGGGACAGGCGGACCAGCAGCATAAAGCCAACGACCAGCAGCACACCAATGGAAAGGACGCCCAGCGACGGGTTGCCGGTCAGCGAGGTGACGACCGACACCAGGAAGGTGCCCATAACGCTTGCATAACGACCAAAGATGTCAAAGAAGCCGTAGTACTCGTTGGACTTTTCCTTGGGGATAATGCGGCCAAAGTAGCTACGGCTGAGCGCCTGCACACCGCCCTGGAACAGGCCGACCAAAATGGCAAGCACCCAAAACTCAAAGGCAGTCTTGAGGAAGAACGCGGCAAAGAGCACGATACCCATATAGGCGGCGACGGCCACCAAGATCATATTGAGTGTGCCCACGCGACCGGCAAGCTTGCCGTAGATGATGGCGGACGGAAAGGCCACAAACTGCGTAACGAGCAGAGCCAGCACCAGTTGGGTCGAGTCGATGCCCAAAGCCGATCCATAGCTGGTTGCCATGGAAATGACCGTGTGCACACCGTCGATGTAGAAGAAGAACGCGATCATGTAGACCAGCACGGTCTTGTTGTGGGCGATCTCGCGCATGGTGTGTCCGACCTCGGAGAACACACCGCCCACGATGTGGCCGATAGTGTCCTCGGGACCGCGCTCGCGACCGTATTTTTGCTTATAGGTGCGAATGAGCGGCAGGGTAAAGATGAGCCACCAGGCACCAGTGATGATAAACGACAGACGCGTTGCCAGCATGGTGGGGACGCCAAGAGCGGGACCACCCATGATGAGCGCCAGGCAGATGACGAACGGCACGGTGGAACCGATGTAGCCCCAGGCATAGCCCGAGCTGGACACGGCGTCCATGCGCTCGTCGGTGGTAATGTCGGGCAGCATGGCGTCGTAGAACGTCATAGAAGAGTTAAGTCCGATGGTACACAGCACGTACACGGTCAAAAATGCCATGGCGGACATTGGGATAGCCTGCGCCAGGCAAAGCACCAGGCCCGTGAGGAAGAAGCCCAAGAAGAACTTGATCTTGTTGCCGGCGTAATCGGCAAGCGCGCCCAGAATGGGCATGAGCATGGCAATGACCAGCGAGGCAATCGTCTGAGCGTTGCCCCAAGCGACCACCAGGTCTGCCGAGGAAGCACCGGTATTGATGGCGTTAAAGTAGATGGGCACCACCGAGGTATTGAGCAGCACGAGGGCCGAGTTTCCCACATCGTACATGACCCAGTTACGCTCGAGCTTGGTGTATTTCATGGACAGGGACCCTTCGTATTCGCCCGATATGCAGTTAGTTCATCGTACCCCAATTGTCCAGAAGCGCCGGTAAGGATTCGGCAAAGGGGCACGCATGGGCCCTACTCCTCGCGGTCGAACTCCTCGTCGGCGCCGAGCACGCGACCGCTGTAATTGACATGGTTGGTCACGGCTTCCATATCGCCGGTCTCGATAAAGCGGGCAACCGTGCACTCGTAATCGAGCAGCGCGCGGTCAAAGACCTCGGGGAAGCTCTCGGTCGAGACTTCATCGGTAAAGGGGTTCTTCCATGCCAAGTGGCCCAGGTTGCCGGTACGCTCGGGCAGCTCGGTCGTCACGCGGTGCGCAAGGCCGTCGAGCAGCGAATAATCGTGCACCAAGCCCTCAACCAGCGAGATCGCGCGCGTCTTTACGGAGCCGGCCGGCTCAATCGCGCGGTAAAGTCGCTGCATATTGGCTACGGCAGCACCGTACTCCCCCACCGGGATATCGATGCCGTACACGCGTCCGGCAACATAGCTCATCAGCACACCGGCAACGCGATTGATGCGATCGGTGGTAACGATCTCGCCCGCCGGCGGATAATCCTCGACCGTTGCCCCATCGCGCTTGAGCTGCAGCATCAGTACATCCAGGTCGCTCTCGATCACGGCATGGACCTGACTGCTCGAATCCTCAAGCTCTGAATCGGACTCCACGATGCCAAACTGTTGCTCATAGACAAAGGGATGGGCGTTGCGGTCGAGCACGTAATGAGACAGCAGGCCCAGCGCAAACGCACGGCCCAGGTTGGCATCGCGCGGCAGCAGGTGCGACACGCCATCGCGCAGACACGAGAACTGACGCGACATGCGCGACCGATGCATGACCTGCGCCAGCAGCGTGCAGTCGGAAACACGCGGTGTCAGAATGTGAAAGAAAAACGGGTCGGGGCCTTGGTTGCCCAAGATAAAGGCAATGCGCTCTTCATCGGACGTGATGACGCCCTGCGGAAGACGGTCGATGCTTTCCTCGCCAAACAGATGATGGGTGATAAGCGCGGGCATAATGATCCTTTCCATTTCATTCGATGCCACCCATTATGCCCACCGCGCGCCCATGCCAAACCTGCGATGGTAAACGACGGCACGCAAGCCTCTTACGCAAGCCCCAGGTGCGACTTGACCTCGGCGGCACGACGACGGGACACCGGCACCGTCGAGCTCACGCGGTCGAGCCTGAGCTCCATCAACCCCGTGGAGCCAATCTCAACATTGTGCACGTCTTCCAAATTGACCAGATAGCTGCGATGAACGCGAATAAAGCCCTCGGAGCCCAAGCGACGTTCGAGCGAAGAGATCGACTCATTGATCAGATATGTTCCCTCGGCGCAGACGGCGTTGCAAAAATCGGCACGCGCCTCAAAGTAGCAGACATCCGCCACGGGGATGAACACCTTTTTGCCCCCGCGATCCACCGTCAGGCGCAAGGGCTGGCGCGGAGCATGGACGACACGACGAACGCCCAGGGCGGCCTCGATCTTATCGAGCGCCTTTGACAGGCGGGCATCCTCGACCGGCTTGACGACGTAATCAATGGCATCGAGGTTATAGGCATCGGCCGCATACTCGGCAAATGCCGTCACAAACACCACGACCGGCGGCGTTTTTAGGTTCTGCAGCGTCCCGGCAAGCTCGATTCCCGAGCGGCCGGGCATCGTGATATCCAAAAACAGCACGTCGGGCTTGTTCGACAGAATCGACTCCACGGCCTCGGTGACATTGCCCGCCTCGGCAATCTGTCCCACACGTGCATCCTTTTCCAGCAGATAACGTAGCTCAGCCCTAATAGGAGGCTCGTCATCAACCACCAAGATGTTCCATCCCTCGGACATATGCGCTTCCCCTCTTTTTTCTCTCAATCCAACCGCGCGCTACACCTTCATCGGCGCCGGCTCATGCGGCTCGCCGTTCAGCTCGACGATGACCTGCGTTCCCACGCCCTCCTGGGACTTCACGCGCATGCCAGAATCTTCCCCGTAAAAGAAATGGATGCGCTGAAGCACGTTGAAGAGCGCCAGGCCGCAGCCTCGCTTGATGGAGCCGTCGGCGGTAATGCTCTCGGGCTCCTCTCGGCGATGCTGCTCAAACAGGTGCGCGCAGACTTCTTCGCTCATACCGATGCCGTCATCTTCGACGATGATCTCCAGACCGTCATCGGTCTCAAAAGCCCTAACACGAATAGAAAGCGGCTCGGTCTCGCGCTGCGCATGCTTGATGCAGTTTTCGAGCAGCGGCTGCAAGATAAACGGCGGCACCATGCTGTCGCGCACCTCAAAGTCGATATCGACCGAGACGCGCAGACGGCCATCGCCATACCGGGCCTGCATAAGGTTGATGTAACGAGTGCCCTGTTCCACCTCGTGCTCGAGCGTTGTGAGGGTATCGGAATCGGACAGTGTCTGACGGTAGTAATTGGAAAAGTCGATGAGCAGCGACCTGGCCTTGTCCGGCTCGGTACGCACGAGCGACACGATGGTGCTGATGGTATTGAATAGAAAATGAGGATCGACCTGCGATTGCAAGGCGCGCAGCTCCACGCGGGCCGTAAGCTCGTCCTGGCGCTCGAGCTCAAAGCTTGCAAGCTGCGTGGAAATGAGGTCGGCAAAGCCCGAGGCAAGCGCCGTCTGGCGCATATCGATGCTGCTCAGACGTGGATAATACAGCTCGAGCGTGCCCACGCAATGCCCGCGCACGGTAAGCGGTGCGACAATACCGGCGCGCAGGCGCGGAAAGTAGCTACCCGTCTCGGTCGAGGCATCGCGCGAGAACACGCTTTGTTCACCGCTGTTTATCACGTTGAGCGTAGTCCGCAGTACCACCGGGGTGCCCGCGGGGCATTTTGCCGAGTCCTCGCCCCAGCTTGCCAACACCTGCCTGCCGTCGGTAAAGCAGATGGCAGAGGCGATAGTTTCGGACAGGATGATCTTAGAGGCGCCCAGGGCAGCTTCGGGCGTAAGGCCGCGCGACGTGTAGGCGAATATTTTCGACGCGATGGCGAGTGTGCGGTCGGTTGCGCTCGATGTGAGGTCGTCGGGAACGACAAAGACATACGAGAAGAAGAAGCACAGCATGACCAAGCCGGCAATGACGACAACGGCCGGAACGGGATTGGGATTATCGGTTAGATCCCAGATGAGCAGCAGGATAAGCAGCGGAACGACAATACCGAGCAAGATGGCTTGAACCACATGCTGAGCGGTACGAAAGACCTTGGTAGAGTTGTAGCTCTTGCCCAGAATCAGCCTATTGAGATCCACCGTCATCTCCTTCTTACTGACGCACCCCATAACAATATAGAGGGCCGCAAGCGACCCTCTCCATTGCATTATGCAATCAAAAACTGTGTTTTACATCCAGCCATCGACAAACGGTATCTTAGGCGCTGTATTTGTTGGCCTCGCCGAAGGTGCCAGCCTCGACGATCCAGCCGTCCTTCATGATGACGTCCATGTTGTCGGTGTTGAGCACGTGGATGTCGGCGGCGACGTCACCGTTGACGACCAGCAGGTCGGCGCACTTGCCGGCCTCGATGGAACCGGTCTCGTCCTCGATGTGGCACATCTTGGCACCGTTGAGGGTGGCACAGGTGATGGTCTCGACCGGGGTGAAGCCGATCTTGTCGACGAACTCGTACATCTCCTCGATAGAGCAGGTGCCGTACGGGGTGACGAAGGAGAAGGAGTCGGAGCCGATCGTCATGACGACGCCGCGCTTCTTGGCCTCGCGCAGGCAGTCGTAGTTGCGCTGCAGCTCCTTCTCGACCAGGGTGCCCTCGTACTTGTCGTGCAGCTCGGGGACGTAGACGGGCGGATAGGTGGCGTACCAGGTGGGCAGGAAGGCGATCGTCGGGGTGAAGAAGGTGCCCTGCTCGGCCATGAGGTCCATGGTGCGCTCATCGATATCGAAGCCGTGAATCAACTGCTCGCAGCCAAAGCGAACGGAATCGTAGGCAGCGGCGTGGTTGTTGTAGCAGTGGCTCCACACGGGGATGCCGACCATCTTTGCCTCTTCGACCACGGCCTGGATCTCCTCGGAGCAGTAGTGCTGGTCGCGGCCGGAGTCCCAGCGCCAGATGCCGCCACCGGTAGCCCAGATCTTGATGGCATCGGGGTTCTCGCGCAGGCGACGACGGACGGCCTTACGCAGATCCCAAGGACCGTCGACCTGATCGCCCCAGGGGTGCGATTCCTTGTTGAGCTCCTGGCTGCAGTGGTGGGAGTCGCCGTGGCCGGCAACGCGGCAGAAGCCAAGGCCGGTTGCCAGAACGCGCGGGCCCTTGAAGACGCCCTTGTCGATGCAGTCGCGGATCTGGATACCAAAGCGGCCGATCTCGCAGACGGTGGTGAGGCCGTGGGTGAGGCAGTCGTAGGCCTGCTTGACGGCGACGGCCTGCTTCTCGAGGAGCGGCTGCATGACCCAGTCGGTGTCATCGTCGGTCAGGTTGCCCGAGAAGTGCAGGTGGGTGTCGATCAGGCCGGGAAGGACGGTCTTGCCGGCGGCGTCGATAACCTCAACGCCCTCGGGAAGGTCCTGCATAGTGCCGGCGTACTCGATCTTGCCATTGTCGTCGACGAGAACGAGGGAGTTCTCGACCGGCTCGGCACCGGTACCGTCGATGAGCTTGCCGCCAACGATTGCATACTTAGTGGACATGGTTCCTCCTTATGGATCCATATAGTGGGCGAGGCCGCGTTGGGTTAAGGCCTCACAAAACTACCCAAGTGGCGCCGGGTTCGGTGCGCGGAAGAGAGGGCTCCGCGCACCCGATCCGCCCCGACTCGGCGTTATTTTTTGCGGGAATTGGTGAAGGCCATGAGGGCCAGACCAACAGCCAGCCAGCCGATCACGATGCTCCACTCCACCATGTTGAGGGAGGCGGGAGAGAACGGGATCACGAGCAGGCCAATGATGGTGCCGCAGGCAACGATAGCGAGGCTGATGCCAAACTTGCCGCCGGGCACCTCGTAGGGACGAGGCAGGTCGGGCTCGGTGAAGCGCATGCGCAGGCAAGCGAGGGCGACCATGCCGCAGGAGAAGATGAAGGCGAGAGCCGACACGTTGGTCAGAGGGATGAGCATGTTCTTGCCCAGGAACGGACCGACGACGGTGATGACGCCCAGAACGACGCAGGCGAGCTTGGGAGCACCGGACTTGGGATCGACCTCGGCGAACTTCTCGGGCAGCTGGCCCTTTCGGCCCATGGCGAGCATGATGCGGCTCGTGGCGCCGTAGAAGGAGTTCATCGGGCCCATGGGTCCAAGCGTGGCGATGACGAGCATGGCCAGGTACAGGAGCATGTTGATGCCCTTGAGGCAGGCAAGCGCGGGAACCGGGCTCTTAACAAACTCATGCCAGTCGAGGATGGTGCCGAACGAGTAGATGCAGACCATGTAGAAGCCACCGGCGGCCAGCAGGGCCAGGGAGATGATCTTGCCGAACTTGTTCCAGTTGAGGCCCTCGGCTGCTTCCTCAGCCTGCTGAGGAATGGTGTCGAAGCCGGCGTAGAAGAACGGGGTCAGAACCAGGACCGAAACGATGCCTGCGAACAGGCTGGTGCCCTCGGTAGCAGGCTTGCCGCCGCCAGCACCGGTGACCTGGGAGAACACGGGCATGGCGTTGTCCGGCGAGCCGGTGAACAGCGAGACGCCCATGGCGAGCAGCATGCCGCAGAGCAGGGCCTTGGTCAGGAAGGCCTGCAGCTTGGCGGCCGAGCTGGCACCGCGGAAGTTGAGGAAGATGACGTAGGTTGCAAAGCCGAGCGCGATCAGCGTCGGGAACAGGTAAACGTCGGCGCCCAGGATGGTGTAGAGCTTGACGGCTCGCAGCCACTCAAGGCCGGGCAGGCTGCCGAACATCTCGGACACGAGGGTCGAGATGGCGATGGCCTCCCACGGGCACAGGATGCCGTTGCCCAGGGCCAGGAGCCAGCCGGTGATATAGCTCATCGTACGGCCAAAGCTACGATCGACATACTCGACGATGCCGCCCGAGATGGGGATAGCAGCCGTGAGCTCACCGAAAACAGCTCCGACGGGCACGAGGAAGATTGCACCCAAGAGGAATGCGATCATAGCGGGAACGGGACCGCCGCCCACGACCATCCAGTCGCCGACCTGCAGAACCCAACCGGTACCGATGATGGCACCGAAACCGATGGTGAAGAAGTTCCAGAGCGAAAGCGTTTTCTTCATGCCACCGTTACCTTCGACTGCAACTTCTGCGTTCTTGTCCGCCATTATTCCCCTCCTTTCCTTATTGACGCCTCTTTGACGTCACCCCTTGCGCGGTCTGTTTTGCCGCGCGCTTTTATTTCGTGGCTTTACAATACGGCCTTGGCACAGCAGCGCCGCTTGCGGCTCGACCGAAGGCTGAACTGCAAAACGAGCGGCGCCGTTTTTGGGACGAACGGCACGGTTTGCCGCTCATTGTTGTCGCCCGTCCGACGGGCGTACGCTCATCGGACACATAGAGAGATGTTTTTGAGGCCGTGTGTTTTGCGCCTTTCGTACCGTTTACCGAGCTTTTGACGCGCGGACCCATTTGTTGCACATCTTTTTTGTAGGATAGACAGGTTATACATGAGACAAGGCGGTACGAATGGCATACGGATACAACGACGGTGATCAACGGCGACAAAGCGTTCGCCTTGCTGGCCGCACCACGCCGACGCCCAGAAGTGCCACGAGCAGCAATCCGCAACGCCCTCAAGAGCAACCCAGGCCTTCGTCTCGGCAGCAGACAAGCAGAACACGGCAGAGTGGCCGTCCGAGCACGGGCACAAGCGCGCAGCAAGATAGCCGCTTGGGCGCGCGCACTCGACAGCGCCAAGCCGAGGTTCCGCAACTGCGCCGCAACGGCGCACGTCAGCCCGGCATCCATATCAACCGCTTCTTTTCGCATCCCCAAGGCGGACGCGACGGCAAGCCCTACCGCTCGACATCGTACGTGAATGCCCCCGCCCTGCCGGCTCGTCGGCTTTGCCTCGCACTGTGCTCTATCCTCATCTGTCTGGTCTTTGTGCTTATGAGCTCCTGTATGTCCCACGGCTCGGCCGGTCTCGAGCCCACCGCCGAGGACAAGCTGCTCAAGGCCCCCGTCGCGCCCGGTTATTCTTTCGCCTTTTCGACCCCGCGCTCGCAATGGCAAGCCGGCACGATGCCCCATATCTATCAGATCGACCCTGCATGGTCGGAGCTGCCTTACGCCGGCGGTACCATCCGCCAAAATGCTTGCGGGCCTACGTGCCTCACCATGGTCTATATCTTTAAGACGGGACGCACCGATATGACTCCCGTCGATATGTGCGCGCTTTCCGAGGCAGGCAATTACGCCCCCACCGGTGCAACCGAATGGTCGTTTATGACGAGCGGTGCGTGGCAGTTGGGACTTAACGGAACGGAGCTTCATAACGATCGCGACTCGATGACTCAGGCGCTGCGTTCGGGAGCGCCCGTCATCGCCGCCGTTCGGCCGGGCACCTTTACCAACGTGGGCCACTACATTGTGCTTTACGGTATTGACGACGCCGACCAGATTGAAGTCTTCGATCCCAACTCGGCCAGCCGCAGCGCCCGCCGCTGGGGCGTCGTAGAGGTCCCTAACGAAGTCGAAGCCATGTGGGCCTACTACTAGTCATTGGGCACTCATTGGGGACAGACTTAAATGAGTGGTCGTCGGGGACAGTCTTACGGACGCCGGCCGAGAGCAGACGAAAAGGGCCATCCCGAACTGCTTGGAACTGCCAGCACGGAAAGCGCATCCTGCTTTGGGGCCCAATAGCGGGATGCGCTTTCCGTTAGCGGCCCGTTTGGGAAACTGGGGGCCATTTTTCGGGCAAATTCCGGGATGTATTTTCCGGTTGAGGGCCCCGGGGAAACTGTGCCCCATTTTGGACGCTCATTGTGGGATGCACTTTCCGCAGTTGATTGGTGCTACTCATTTAAGTCTGCCCCCAATGACTACCGATAGCAAAAGCCCCGCAGCCGGAGCGGACTGCGGGGCTCATGAAGAGAGGCTAGTTTGTGGACGTCTTGTCTGGCGCCCACGAGAGAGGCAACAGAGTAGAGACTACTCGTGGATGCGGGTACCGGAGAGACCGGCCATGGTCTCGGCGGCCTTGTCCAGGGCGCCGATGATGCAGGTGCGGCCCTTGCGGGAGCGGGCGAACTTGATGGCGGCGCGGACCTTGGGCTCCATGGAGCCCTTGCCGAACTGACCCTCGTCGGCCAGGCGCTCGGCCTCGTCGGCGGTGATGTCCTCGAGCTCCTCCTGGTTGGGCTTGCCAAAGTTGATGGCGACATGCTCAACGGCGGTCAGCAGGAACAGAACGTCGGCGTCGCAGTCCTCGGCCAGCAGCTCGCCGCCCAGGTCCTTGTCGATAACGGCGGGAACGCCCTTGTAGCAGCCCTTGTTCTCGTAGTCGCGGACGACGGGGATGCCGCCGCCACCGCAGGCGATGACGATGAACTCGTTGTCGAGCAGGTTGAGGATGGAGTCAGCCTCGACGATCTTCTTGGGATCAGGGGAAGCGACAACGCGACGCCAGCCGCGGCCGGAATCCTCGACGAAGACCTTGGAAGGATCCTCGGCCATGAACTCCTTGGCCTGCTCCTCGGTGTAGAAGGGACCGATCGGCTTGGTCGGGTTCTTGAACGCGGGATCGTCCGGGTCGCACTCGATCTGGGTGACGACGGTGGCGGCGTGCCAACGCTTATAGCGCTTGTGCATCTCGCGGCCGATGCCCTGCTGCAGGTGATAGCCAATGTAGCCCTGGGACATGGCGCCGCACTCGGGCAGCGGCATCTCGGGGGTGCCGATGGCGTCGTGGGCAGCGGCGAAGGCGTTCTGGATCATGCCGACCTGCGGGCCGTTGCCGTGGGTGATGATGATCTCGTTACCCTGCTCGATAAGACCAAGGAGAGCGTGGGCGGTGTTGCTCACGGCCTGGATCTGCTCGACGGGGTTGTTGCCGAGGGCGTTGCCGCCGAGGGCGACGACAATACGATCGGGCTTGCCAAGAGGCTTAGACATTGCTGGAATCCTTTCTGTAAAAGGCCTACAACCCATTAATAACCCGCGTCCGTGCAATACGCGAGTTTATTAAGGTTTATATTCTCTTTATCGCTCATTTTATTCATTTTGAAAATAGTTTAACGGTGAACGGTCGTTTTTACCCGCTCAGCGTAAAGAAGCCCAGCTCACACATGTTTACGTCATCTACGTGCGACTTTATTTAATTAGAGCAGAGATTAGGCTGGATTATGCAAACTATATCTTTGCTAAACACATAACGGACACTGCAATTATTTACTCGCACTATACGAGATTCTATGCACTTGCAAGACAAGTATGCACCCCTGCAATAACACGGGGCTTTTCATCCAACAAAAGGGATAGCCGAACGCGCTTCATCCCGCGGCAAGCGACTGTGAGTTTGCAGTATGGAACTTTACCGTCGGGTATTGCATGAACGCCGCTGATGCCCTTTCGCTCCTGCCCACTCAAGCAGCCGAGAACGCTAACGGCGTCCCCAGCGTTTTCGCATGGCACCGCGCCGACTCGATGGCTTTGAGACCTAAGCGAATCTTTGCTATCTGCCAATTTTTGTATGATTAGAGCCAAATCTATCTGCCAATTTTTGTATGATTAGGGCAAATCTATTTGCCAATTTTTGTCATTTGGGGGTTTTAATGCTACGCCGTAAGGTCACTAATAGGCTTTTGAACTGGAAAAATAACTCTCATAAGGCATTGCTTGTTACCGGTGCGCGTCAAATTGGCAAGAGCTATGCGATTCGCGCGTTTGGTAAAGACAACTACGCGTCGTATTTTGAGGCCAATTTGCTGCTCGATACCGAGGCAAGAGATGTGCTCATTGGCGCTAAGAACGCCGTTGACTTTATCAACCGCGTGGCCCTTCTTGCGGATGCACCGCTTGTTGAGGGAGATACGCTTATCTTTGTCGATGAAATACAGGAGTATCCGCAGATCGTCACGCTCATGAAGGCGCTGGTCGAGGACGGGCGCTTTAGCTATGTCTTCTCGGGGTCTATGCTTGGGACTGAGTTTAAGGGGATCTCTTCTTTCCCGGTGGGGTATGTCGAGCACATTGTTATGCGGCCAATGGATTTTGAAGAGTTTTGTTGGGCAAACAGCATCAGTGAGAATGTGCTTGCAGACATCCGCAGCTGCCTTGTCGAGAGGCGTCCCGTCGAAAACTATATTCATGAGGCGATGCTCAAAAACTTTAGAGTTTATATCGTTTGCGGCGGCATGCCGGAGGTCGTACAGAACTATATCGATTCGGGTTATTCACTCGTGAGGACGCGTGAGCTTCAAATTCAGCTGGTCGATCAGTACAAAAGCGATATCTCTAAATATGCATCGACTCGAGCGTTTAACGTTCGCGCTATTTTCGAACAAATTCCCGTTCAGCTTGAGGCGGAGTCCCATCGCTTTGTTGTTTCATCCCTGGGCGAGGGGGCTCGCCTTCAAAAATACGAGCAGGATTTCCTATGGCTGGTGAACGCGGGCGTCGGTTTGATGGTCGCCCAGGTGACGGAGGCCCGGAGTCCTCTTAAGAGGACAGAGAAGGCGACCGCCTTTAAACTATACGAGTCTGATACAGGCATGCTCGCATCACGGTATCCCGGCAGCACGGCACGCGCTGTCTACCTTGATACGAAAACCCCCAACCTCGGCGGTCTCTATGAGAACGTGGTCGCGCAGGAGCTTGTCGCCCTTGGAACTGATGCATGGTACTACCAGACACGCGAGGTCGGCGAAGTTGACTTTGTGATCGAAGGCACCCGCGGGCACGTTGTCCCAATCGAGGTCAAATCGGGCAAGAAGGTTCGAGCCCATGCGGCCCTCGACCGTCTGATGAGCGTGAGCGAGTACAAAATCCCCGAGGCCGTTGTGCTAAGCCACGAGAACCTCAGCAAAGAGGGCAAGGTCCTGTACGTTCCAATCTATATGACATTCTGCCTCGATGAGTTTATGGAAAAGGACGACCCCAACAACGATTTCTCGTTTGCACCCATATCCCTCTAGGCCATCTGGGTCCGCAACCAGGTCCCCCTCTATGCCCAAAGTAACGCGCTTTTCGTGCCAAAGGCGCGAAACAGCAAGGGATAGAAGGCAGTGACAACCAAATCCCCCTCTATGCCCAAAGCAGCGCGTGGTTTCGCGGCAAAGCCGCGAAACAGCGACCGGGACAAAAGGCCCCCACAACCACGTCCTTCATCCGCCCACACAATCCGAGGACGTAGTCGTAGCAGGATCTGAGGGCTGACCTTCGCGGACGCTCCACAGGACGAAAGAACCCCCGCCGCACGTAGTGCGCAGCGGGGGTTCTTTCATGTCCGAGGACGTCCGCGAAGGTCAGCCCTCAGATCCTGCGGTGGGAGACCTAGGCCTCGTTGTACACCGTCTTGAGCTTCAGCAGGTGCTGATAGCGGTCCATAGCGGCCTGCTCATTCTCCTTGAAGAGCTCCTCGGCGCGCTCGGGGAAGGAACGCGTCAGCGAAGCGTAACGGGCCTCGTTCATCAGGAACTCCTGATAACCGCCCGCGGGCTCCTTGGAATCGAGCGAGAACTTCTTGCCGGCAGCAGCCTCGGGGTTGAAGCGGAAGAGGTTCCAGTAACCGCACTCGACAGCCTTCTTCATCTCGGCCTGGCAGTTCTGCATGCCACCCTTCTTGATGGAGTGCATCTCGCAGGGACTGTAGCCGATGATGAGGGACGGGCCGTCGTAGGCCTCGGCCTCGTGGATGGCCTTGAGGGTCTGAGCCGGGTTGGCGCCCATGGCGACCTGCGCCACGTAGACGTAGCCGTAGCTCATGGCAATCTCGGCCAGAGACTTCTTCTTGGTCACCTTACCGGCAGCGGCGAACTGAGCGACCTGGCCCAGGTTCGAGGCCTTGGAGGCCTGACCGCCAGTGTTGGAGTAGACCTCGGTGTCGAAGACGAAGACGTTGACGTTGTGGCCGGAAGCCAGGACGTGGTCCAGGCCACCGAAGCCGATGTCGTAGGCCCAGCCGTCGCCGCCGAAGATCCAGAAGGACTTCTTGGTGAGGTAAGCCTTGTCGGCGAGGATCGCCTTGGAAGCGTCGCAACCGCACTTCTCGAGCTCGGCAACGTAGGCAGCGGCAGCGGTCTTGGAAGCCTCGGCGTCGTTGACGGAGTCGATCCAAGCCTGGCCGGCAGCCTTGAGCTCATCGGACGGGCCATCGGCAGCGATGATGTCCTGGGTAGCGGCGATCAGCTTCTTCTGGACGGCCTCGTAACCGACGGCCATGCCCAGACCATGCTCGGCATTGTCCTCGAACAGGGAGTTGTTCCACGCCGGGCCGTGACCGTCCTTGTCCTTGCAGTAAGGAGCGGTGGCAGCGGGGTTGCCCCAAATGGAGGAGCAGCCGGTGGCGTTGGAGATGAACATGCGGTCGCCGGCGACCTGGGTCACCAGACGTGCATAGGCGGTCTCGGCGCAGCCGGCGCAGGAGCCGGAGAACTCCAGGTAGGGCTGCTTAAACTGGCTGCCCTTGACGTTGGCCGCGATGAGCTCCTTCTTCTCGGAGACGTTCTCGACCATGTAGTCCCAAACGGGCTGCTGGTCCATCTCCTGCTCGGTGGGAACCATCTCGAGGGCGCCCTTGGGGCAGACCTTGACGCAGTTGGTGCAGCCCATGCAGTCGAGCGGGGACACGGCCATGGTGAACTTCATGCCCTTGGCCTTGGGGCCCATGGCGTCGAGCGTGCGGGTAGCCTCGGGCGCGGCGGCAGCCTCGTCCTCGGTCATCGCGAACGGACGGATGGTGGCATGCGGGCACACATAGGCGCACTGGTTGCACTGGATGCACTTGGTCTCGTCCCAGTGAGGAACGACCACGGCGACGCCGCGCTTCTCGTATGCGGAAGCGCCCAGCTCAAACTGGCCGTCGGCACAATCGACGAAGGCGGAGACGGGCAGGCTGTCGCCATCCATGCGATCGATGGGCTCGAGCAGGTTCTTGACCTGCTGGGCGATGGCGGACTTGGTCTCCTCGGAGAGCTCGACGGGAGCGGCATCCTCGGCGGTTGCCCAGTCGGCCGGAACCTCGAACTTACGGAAGGCGGTAGCGCCGGCATCGATGGCCTTGTGGTTGGCGTCGACGATGGCCTGGCCCTTCTTCATGTAGGACTTGGTGGCCGCGTCCTTCATGTACTGCAGAGCGTCCTCGGCGGGCAGGACCTTGGCCAGCGCGAAGAAGGCGGACTGGAGCACCGTGTTGGTGCGCTTGCCCATGCCGACCTTGGCAGCCAGGTCGATAGCGTCGATCAGGTAGACGTTGACGTTGTTGTTCGCGATGTAGCGCTTGGCCACGGCGGGCATGTGCTCGGCGAACTCCTCATCGCTCCACTGGCAGTTGACCAGGAAGGTGCCGCCCGGCTTGACGTCGCGGACCATCTTGAAGCCCTTAACGATGTAGCTGGGGTTGTGGCAAGCGACAAAGTCGGCCTTGGTCACGTAGTACGGCGAGCGGATCGGGGAATCACCAAAGCGCAGGTGCGAGACGGTGACGCCGCCGGTCTTCTTGGAGTCGTACTGGAAGTAGGCCTGGACGTACTTGTCGGTGTGGTCGCCGATGATCTTGATCGAGTTCTTGTTGGCGCCGACGGTACCGTCGCCACCCAGACCCCAGAACTTGCACTCGATGGTGCCGGGGGCTGCGGTGTTGGGCGCATCCTCGGCCTCGGGCAGGCTCAGGTTGGTCACGTCATCGACGATGCCGATGGTGAACTCGCGCTTGGGCTCGTCCTTCTTAAGCTCCTCGAAGACAGCGAACGCGGACGCGGGAGGCGTGTCCTTGCTGCCCAGGCCGTAACGGCCGCCGACGACCTTGATGCCCGTCTTGCCGGCCTCGTAGAGAGCGGAGACGACGTCCTGGTAGAGCGGCTCGCCGATGGAACCCGGCTCCTTGGTGCGGTCCATAACGGCAATCTTCTTGACGGTCTCGGGGAGAACGTCGACAAAGTGCTTGATGGAGAACGGACGGAACAGGCGGACCTTGACCAGGCCGACCTTCTCGCCGTGAGCGTTGAGGTAGTCGATGACTTCCTCGAGCACGTCGCAGAAGGAGCCCATGCACACGACGACACGATCGGCATCGGGAGCGCCGTAGTAGTTGAACAGGCCGTAATCGGTGCCGAGCTTTTCATTGATCTTCTTCATGTAGCCCTCGACGACGGCGGGAAGCTCGTCGTAGACCTTGTTGCAGGCCTCGCGGTTCTGGAAGAAGATGTCGCCATTCTCGTGGCTGCCGCGGGTATGCGGGTGCTCAGGGTTGAGCGCGTGATCGCGGAAAGCCTGGACGGCGTCCATGTCGCACATCTCGGCCAGATCCTTGTAGTCCCACATGGCGACCTTCTGGATCTCGTGGCTGGTGCGGAAGCCGTCGAAGAAGTTAAGGAACGGGGTCTTGCCCTCGATGGCGGCAAGGTGAGCCACCGGCGAGAGGTCCATGACCTCCTGGACGTTGCCCTCGGCGAGCATGGCGAAGCCGGTCTGGCGGCAGGCCATGACGTCGGAGTGATCACCGAAGATGTTCAGGGCGTGCGAAGCGACGCAACGCGCGGAGACGTGGAAAACGCCCGGGAGCTGCTCGCCCGCGATCTTGTACATGTTCGGGATCATCAGGAGCAGACCCTGAGAAGCCGTGTAGGTGGTGGTCAGAGCACCGGCGCCCAGCGAACCGTGAACGGTACCGGCTGCACCCGCCTCGGACTCCATCTCGACGACCTTGACCGGGGTGCCGAAGATGTTCTTGCGACCCTGGGCCGCCCACTGGTCGACATGGTCGGCCATCGGGCTGGACGGCGTAATGGGATAAATTCCCGCTACCTCGGTGTACGCATACGAAACATATGCGGCCGCCTCGTTGCCGTCCATAGACTTAAACTTACGCGCCATATACCCCTCTCCTCTCATATAGGTATACAGGCCCCGGCGATCGCCGGGATGTTGGCGTGATGGGATTTTCGTTGTTGCTTCCAATCATCTGGCAGGCAGGCTCAGCAGCAGGTACGTGGCGTGGAGAGAAGACATGCCGAGGCGAGGGGCAACTGATGCGCCCCACAGACCCGACCGCCCGTCTTGCACATGACCGAGCGCCGCAAAGGCCGCATGCCGGATGCTCCCGGGCACGCCCCGGCGATGGGAAGCGCCCGCAACGGAAATCCGCATGCGGGCTTATTGTACCCCGCCGTCAAGTGTAATTTCGGCAAATATAGGCGGGCGGTAAAGGTTTACCTCGGGTGACTGCCGGGAGCAAAATGATCCCTTGGGGACGGAGGGACCATTTGGCGGGACTGGCTAGAGGGCACCGAAGAGGATGGCGTAGGTAGTGGATTCGCCGAGCTTGAGCTCGTCGCCGGGATTGAGTTGGGCGGAACGGCCGGGCTCGACCTGAATGCAGACACGCGTGGCCCCGTTTACCACCACGGTTCCGTTGGTGGACGACAAGTCCTCGACGTGCCAGATATTTTGAGCATCGCACCAGATATGGGCATGGCGGGCCGAGACATCGTCGCCGACGTCGGTAATATCGCCCTCACCAGTGGCCAGCGCGCCAATCTCAACACCCTGCTCACTCGGCTGAATCCAGCGCGGGGCGCTCACGACAAAACTGTTTTGCACGCGCAGCAAGCCCAAAGGGTGCGCCGGGGCGGGTTCGCGTTCGCCCGCAGTCAGCGATATGCCAAGCGAACGCGGCGTGGATGTGCCTCCGCCGCAGGTCGCGTTCGCGTAGTCGATGGCATAGTTCACCGAGGACCGCACATCCGCCGAACAACCGACGGCGACAAACAGCACCAGCACGACCTCGGCGCGCTCGGCGGGCATGAGTTCCGCCGCCTGGGACAGGCGATCGAGCGCGTTGCGATAGAGATTCGTGTCCTGGTGGCACTCTTCGAGCGCGCGTACCATCGGTTCACCTGCAGGACCGCACACCATATTGATTACAGCCGTGGAGTCCATGGGATTGCGCTGGCGCAGGGCCAGTTGCGACATAATACGCGCAGCCGAGGTACCGTATTCGGCAAAGTAGCGCTGCTGAAGCGTGCCGACCGGCGCGCGAACGATAAAGCGGGAAACCCAAGAGCGATCGGCGGCTCGGCTCTGCGGGCTGCGGCCGTCGGCGAGCGGACGGGACGAAAGCACCAAGCCGCACAGCTCGATATGGCTCAGATGCGCTGCGCGCTTAAAGATGTCAAACATGGCCCCGCATGGGGTGAGCTCAACTTGAGATGCCATGACCTAGGCCTCCTTGGTCGTAGAAATAGAATCGGACGATACTTCGACAGGTCCGCCAAAAGTACGGACAGCTGCGGCTCCACCGGCAAGCGGGGTCGCCATCTGGGCTTTTGTGCGTCGCGGTGCCGAAACGGGAAGTTCAAAGGCAAAGCCCATCGCAAGCAAAAACCACGTAAGCGTATAGGTTGCAACCAGAGCGGCAACAAGGCCGCCCATCACGGCGCGTTGGGAAAATACGCTACATGCAGCCACAACCAGCACCGGAACCTCGCAGGCAGAAAGCGCAAGCACACCCTGCAGGAAGCCCGAGCGCCGATCGCGCGCAAGTGCCCCCGCGGCAACGCCGGCTATGCCTGGCAGCGCCAACGCCAGTGCGGCAATAATACCCGGTAGCGACCCAGACCACACGAGCGATCCCAAAGTCGCCGTCACGCGAGCGCCCGACGCCAGCAGCGCGGCCGAAACCACGACCACAGCCCAAACCACGCCACAGACGACCGTCGCGCCGACCATCAGCGCGCGACGAACCGCGCGGCCAGACGCATCCATGGGGCACGGCGTGAGCGGCTCGCCGCGGAGCGAACGACCGACATTTTGCGCATAGTGGTCACAAAACGCCGAGAGCGCCGCCTCGACCGCCGCCGGCTCGGGACGATCTTTTTGATGGCTGGACAGACAGGCCATCACCACGTCGAACAGCTGGGCATCGACAAACGCCAGCGCATCGCGTAGCTCCTCGGAATCCGGCTCAAGCCCCAGCTGCTGGGCCTGCTCGGCCGCAGCGAGCGCCACATCGGGCTCACGACGAAGCAGCTGAGTCAAATCGCAACCGGGCGCATGGGCACCAATGGGATAGTCGGGCAGCGTGTCCATCTTGAGACGGTAGGGGCTGGCGATGTCGCGCGTCTTTTTGCGCGAACCCGAGGTGCCCGAAGTGCTCGGCGCGGCTTCGTATGGCGCGGCGCCGGCAATGAGCTCGTAAACCGTGCTTGCTGCGGCATAGACGTCGATCGCCGGCGACATACGCAAAGCGCGCAGGTCGGGAATATCGTCGGTGAGCATCTCGGGCGGGGCATAGGCAACCGTCGCGCGACGCAGCGTGGCATAGCGCTCCGTAAACGACGCCTTGCCGCCGGTACCGGCCACGGCCGACGCAGGCTCAAGCGCCAGCGACGAGCCAAAGTCGATCAGGCACAGGTCAAAGGTGCCCTCGGCAAGCTGCCGGTCAAGCGGTAGACGCGCCGTACGCACCATAATATTAGCGGGCGAGATATCGCGATGGACAAAGCCCTCGCCCACCAGGCTCATACGGCAGACCAGATCGAACAGGTCGCGACCCAGACGCGCCGCCACAAGCGGCGATAGGCGGCCGGCATCGTCCACGGCAAAGCGCGAGCGCAAGCGGGCGAGCGTCTCGCCCTCGACCCATTCCATGACAATTGCAGGCACACCGTCGACCTCGCCCCAGCCATAGAGGCGGGGAAAGCCCTTAAGGCCCGAAAGGGCGCGATGGCATTCGTATTCCTCGCGAAACGCCGCTTTGAACTTGGCGACCAGCGCCTCATGGGCGGCGGCATCGTCAAACTCATCGCACGTTGGCAAGATGAGCTGCTTGAGTGCCACGGCCTCGCCTTGGGCGTTGACGGCACGCGTCACGCGGCCGATACCGCCACGGCGCATGGTGGCATCGTCGGCAAACAGTATCGTAAAACGACGCAGATAGGCAGGCAGTTCGTCCTGACCGAGCGCAATGGCCGGCTCAAACCCGTCGACACGCGCCAGGCGCAGGCCGACCATGGGATCGCGACCGAGCGATTGTGGTGTGGTGGATGCAAGATCGGTCATCATAGGGCAAGCGCCGCCACGTTATTGTTGAAGTTACCGAGCGCGACGTCATCATCGCCGTAATGGCCGACCCATTGACATAGGTTGGTGTAACAGCCCCACAGATTGGCATACTGCTGATACCACTTTGACCGGGGCGAGAATGTCTGACGACCGAACTCGGCTCGAATGACAAACATCTCCCCGACCAGGCTGTCGCACGGCCTGGGATCTCCCGTAGAGTTATAGGTCGAGACCACGTCATTGGCACGAGAAACATAGCCGTCGAGCATGTTGTACTTGGTCACAAGCCAGCTGTGAATGCTCTCTTCCTCAGCAGCGGAAAGGCCACCGGAGTTTGCATCGTTGTCAGTGTTGCCGCCCGTCGAGCCGCCGTTTCCAGACCCTCCGGCAGAGGAACCCGACCCAGAGCCACCGCCCGAACTCGACGAATCCGAGCCGGAGCCAGAAGTATCCGAGCTACCGGGCTTTCCGGACTGCTGGGCGTCCTGCTCCTTCTGCTGCTCGACCTTATTCACCGTTGCCGCCACGCTATTGTTGGACAACCGATCGATGATCTTGGTGTTGGTGAGCACGATGGTTTTGCCATTGGCAAGCGTGACTTCGTTGTCCGGGGCCTCGGCGCCGTCCGCGTCGCCGGTGCCAAACACAATATGCGCGACCACACTTGCCCAAGCATATCCAGTCGTGGTCCCCAGGTCACTTTTGACCTCATGCCCCACGCGCGGTTCGCGTGCGGCATGTGCCTGCATCATGGACGGCACGGTCATGCCATAGGCAGAAACGCCAGCTATGACCAGCACCAGCGAGCAAGACAGCAGTGCGTACGCCCGCGGCGCCAAGCCCAGTCGGCGTCGCATGCGCACCGCGGCGCCGCGCTTTGTCTGAGTGCCACCGGGCCGCATGCGTTCTCCTCCAACAAAAACACGCCGCTCGGGAGCGGCGCATTCATTCGAATCCATATTTGAGTGTATCAGCGAACCCAAAAGGTTGCGCAACGAATGGGCAAATTAAGGATGCGAGTGGAAGCATCCATGCGATAAGCGGATACAAAGCATCTTTGTTGCACAACAAACTTACAGTCGCACGGGGAAATTATGGCTACCCCGTGCGTCGCGATGAAGACATACGGCAGGAGCAGGCTCGCCACCTAAATCGTGCGACGGGCCTCGATGGCGCGCCCAAGCGTAAGCTCGTCGGCATACTCCAGGTCGCCGCCCACGGGAAGGCCGCTCGCCAGACGCGATACCTCAACGCCCAGCGGCTTGATAGTGCGGGCCAGGTAGCTCGCCGTGGTCTCGCCCTCGATATTGGGGTTGGTGGCGATGATGACCTCGTGGATGTCCTCGTGGCCCAAGCGTGCCAGCAGCTCACGAATGTGCAACTGCTCGGGACCAATCTTGTCCATGGGACTGATCACGCCGCCCAATACGTGGTAGAGACCGTGGTAGCTGCCCGTGCGCTCAATCGCCTGGACATCGCGCGGCTCGCCCACCACGCAAATGCGAGTGGTATCGCGCATCGAATCCTGGCAGATGGAGCACTCGTCGGCCGTGGCGTAGTTAAAGCAGCGGCTGCAAAAGTGAACCTCCTGCTTAACCTCCAGGATAGCCTCGGCCAGGCGGCGCGCCTCCTCGGCATCGGCCTCGAGCAGGTAATAGGCGATGCGCTGGGCCGACTTGGGACCAATGCCCGGCAGACGGCCCAGCTCATCGAGCAATTTTTGCAGACTATGGTTGGCACTCATGTATATGCGTGTCTTAGAACGGCATGCCCGGGATGTTGAGGCCGCCGGTGATGGCGCCCATCTGCTTGTTGGCGAGCTCGTTGACACCGCGGACGGCCTCGTTGACGGCAGCCATGATCATGTCCTGCAGCATATCGACGTCCTCGGGATCGAGGGCATCGGGGTCGATGGTGAGGTTGACGAGCTCCATCTCGCCGTTAACGGTCACCTTGACCATGCCGCCGCCGGCAGAGGCGTCGACGGTCTGGGACTTAAGGTTTTCCTGCGCGGCGGCAAGCTGCTCCTGCATCTTGCGAGCCTGCTTCATCATTTGCTGCATGTTCATACCGGCCATGATGGCTCCTTTACGTGCGGCCGCGCGACAAGCTGCAAGGGCAGCCGGAGCGCGACGGGACTTTCAAACTCAAAAATCGTACCACGGCGCGGGGCAAGCAAGCGGGGCGGACACGCTACCTCAGTCGATATACATGTCCTTGAGCGTGACGCACGCCCAAGATTATGCAAGGTCGAATTATGCAAGGTTGCATAATTATCTCAAGCTACATCTAGCAGAGCTGGAACCAGGCAGTTTATGCGTAGGGCTACAAGGCTACATGGCAAAATGCCGAGCCGCTGCTCGAGGCGGCACGCATGGCGGCTGGGTATAATTTGATTGTCATAGATGACGATTTGGAGGTGCCCTCGTGAATGTCCCAGCCGTACTCCAAAACATCCGCTCAAAACACCCCGTTGCATATGTGGTTCTCTATCTCTTTGTCGTCTGGGTATTACTGGTTATCATCACCCATGCCATAGCTTTTGGAGCAGAACTGCTGATAGCCAGCTCGGACCAGCCCGTCGTCAAATGGGAGACGACCGATGAATGCACCGACGGAACCCGAACCATTTACTACAACAGCCCGTCCCTCTACCAAGAGTTCAAGGTCAAGATAAAGGACTCCAAGATTGTCGATGCCGAACTGGGCTCTTTATTTACAATCGGAGCAACCGTCAACGCCGAGCAAGTCGAGTACACGGACAGCCATGCGACGTATCGTATCGACCTCAGCATCCTAGGCCGACCGTCACGCGCCTGTCTGCTCGAATGCGATATACGCGGCACCACGTTGCACATGTCCGAAATACAGATGCGCCCGGGCAAGGGGTTCTCTTCTTGAGCAGTATACCCGCCTGCGCAGCTACTCCACCGGCTTGAAGATGGTGGACTGGCCGAAGACGCTGCGGATGAGGGCTTTGGCCTCGTCCTCGGTCTGCGGGATGCTCGGGGCTGCACCCTGATGGCCGAAGGGGCCGCCCGCACCGGAGTTGGACTCCCAGGGAGCTGCAGGAGCGTCCTCCTCTTTGGGGGCAGTTGCAGCGGACTTGGGCGCGGACGCCGCACCCGGCACGTCGAACGGAGGCAGATCGTCCCCACCAGCATCGGCAACAAAACCGCCAACCATGGCATCGTCGTAGGGAACCTGCTCGGATTCCCATGGCGCAGACGGCGCGGCGGGCTGGGCCTTGGGAGCGGACGCGCGCTCGGGCGCTCGGGGCGCGGGCTCGGTCGGGAGCTTGCCCGTGGCAGGAGCGCCGGCGGGGTTGTCGGAGCGCAGCCAGGGGGCTTTGCCCAGGTCAGACGACTTGGGCGCGGGCGAGGCAGGCTTGGGCGCGGGTGTCGGAGCAGCCGGTTTGGCCATGACGGGCTTAGGCGCCGACGGGGTCGGCGCCGCTATCGGTGCTGCTTTTGGCTGCGTCGCGCTGGCGCTCGAGGATGCAGGGGCCGCCGAGGACACGGGTTGCGGGTCCGCAGATACCGCAGCCCGTGCAGATGGAGAATGCTCCTCATGTTGAGGAGCCGGCGTGCCACCCCCATCCAGGACATAGTCGACGGTACGACGACCGAAGACCGCACTGACTGTCGGCAGGACCACCGACTGCGTGTCGGCGCGTCCAAGCATCTTGATGGCAAAGGTCGAGCCCGCGGGGAACGAGACCGTGAGCCTGGAGCCGTCGTCAGCCGTGGCGCGGGCATTGAGCAAAAGCCCCGCGTAGGAAGCCTGACGCGCCTTGACACGCTCGACAACCTCGGCCCATTTGCGCTGCAGCTCTCCGGCATCCTCGACCGCGGGCGTCTCGGCAGTACCGGCGGCGGCAACCTGGGCGGCATTGTTGGACTGGGGCTTAGGTGCCGGAGCGGTGGCAGGCGCGGGAGCCGCAACGGGCTGAGGCGTCGGAGTCGGCGCAGGCTGAGGTGCAGGCGCTGCAGGCTTGGAAGCTGACACGGACGCAGAACGGGACGCAGGCTGGGCAGCCGGAACAGCAGCACCACGGTCCCAAGGCATACCGCCCTGGCGCGCGGACGTAGCAGCGGGGGCAGCGGATGCCGCCGGAGCGGCAGCACGAGCGCCCGAAATTAGCGTCGGCTGTTGGGCAGCAGCGGGTACGGATGCTGCAGGCGCGGCGGCCTGAGCAGCAGCCACGCTCGCCGGCACGGCGCCGTTGGCAACCATGGCCTCCAAGCGGGCCACGCGCTCGGCCAATGCCTCAATCGTTAAATCGGCCTCGGGACGTGCCAGGCGCGTGCAGGCGATCTCGAGCACCAGGCGCACGTCGCTCGCGCCCCTCATCTCCAGTGCGGCATCGTCGAGCACCGTCAGCACACGGGCCAGGCGGTCGGCAGGATGCTCGCCAAAGGCAGCGGCCTCGGCAGCAAGCGCCTCGGCCTGCTCGGAGCCGCCCTCAAACAGCTCGGCACGGGCACCGGCAACGCAGGCAACGTACACGTCACGCACATGCGCCACCAGGTCGCGCGTCAGCTCCAGCAGGTCGTTTCCTTCCTCGACCTGCGCACGGATCAGTCCATAGAGCTCGGCAACATCGCGATCGGCAATGGCGCGGGAAAACTCGCCCAGAATCTGGTCCGAAACCTCGCCTAAAAGCGAGCGGGCGTCGTCCGCATGCACAGAACCGTTGCCAAAGACGCTCAGCTGCTCCAGCGTGGACAACGCGTCGCGCATACCGCCCTTGGCATGGCGCGCCACGATAGCCAGCGCCTCATCGTCGTAATCGAAGCCCTCCTGCTCGCACACGTATGCCAGGCGACGCTCGATATCCTCGTTGCCGATGCGATGGAAATCGAAACGCTGGCAGCGCGAGAGGATGGTCTCCAGAATCTTTTGCGGGTCGGTGGTGCACAGCACAAAGATCACGTGTGCCGGCGGCTCCTCGAGCGTCTTGAGCAGCGCGTTGAACGCCGCCGTCGTGAGCATGTGGACCTCGTCGATGATATAGATCTTGTACTTGCCGCGCACCGGGGCAAAGTTGACGGAGTTGATGATTTCCTCGCGCACATTGTCCACGCCCGTGCGGGAGGCGGCATCGAGCTCGTAGACATCGGGGTGGTTACCCTCGGCAATGAGCTCGCACTCCTCGCAAGTACCGTCGGGCATGCAGCCGCTTGCACCCTCGGCGCGCGCCGCCTCGGCATTGCGGCACAGCAGCGCCTTGGCCAGAATGCGCGCCATGGTGGTCTTGCCCGTGCCGCGCGGTCCGCAGAACAGGTAGGCGTGGGACAGGCGCCCCTCGGTGATGGCGTGCTCGAGCGTCGAGACGATATGCTGCTGGCCCACCACGGAGTCAAAGGTGAGCGGGCGATACTTTCGGTACAACGATTCCATGGGTGCTCCCCCGGGTATACTGAGTCTTGTTGCCGCGGCGGCCATGCGGTCGCACGGCATACTGCATTCCATAATAACCCGTACGGCGAGCCCGCCGCGATAGGAGTCCAAAGAGCATGGCAGACGCAGAGAGCAACCTCGTTCCCTCCGAAGCAGCCGACCAGGTCGAGGTCGCGCTCGAGGAGCAGGCCGCAGCCGACGACGGCATCCTGTACCTCAACGAGTACCAATACGAAAACGACCTCGTCACCGACTTCGCCCGCCTGGTCGCCTCGCCCAGGCGTCGCGGCTCGCTGTATGTCGCCGCGGCAATTGCCGCGCTCATCGGCATCGGCATGCTGGCGGCCGGCGGCAACTGGATCAAGTTTGGCGTCGTCTTGATCGTATTCGGCGCCTTTTTGGCCTGGTGGAGCAAAAACCTGCACCACACCCTCGCCCGCGACTTTATCGACGCCGTTGAGGCCGACGAGTCCATGGGTGGCCGCTATCGCCGCGTCGCCGCCAACGAGGACGGCCTGATGGTTTGGGGCACGAGCGGCAAGTCGCAGTTCTTCCCGTTTGAAAAGCTCGACCACGTGCTCGACGGCGAGCGCATCTTTGTGGCCATGTTCGTCGACCAGGGCGTGACGATCCCTAAGGACACCTTTGTCCGCGGCGATGCCGAGCAGTTCGGTCCCTTCCTTAAGGCGCGCATCAACAAAAAACTCCGCATCGAGACCAAACGCAAGAAGATGAAGGCAGAAAAGGCCGCTGCCGAAGCAAAACAGGGCGACAAGCCCCAGGAGACCAAGGGCAAGCAGCGCAAGCAGAAGAAGAGCAAGAAGAAGCGGTAGGCCGGCCGACACCGAAGGCGCCTCGTCCCGCGCCCGATTCCGGGCCGGGGCGCCTGGAATCGGGCGCGCGTACCGCCAATGGACCCGTTTTGCCTTGCTCTCGAGCTATTTCACTTCAAACCTTAAGAGCCTCCGCTCCGGCAGATCGGTCATCTTCATCGTGTAAGTCCCGGGAAATGCTTTCTCAAAACGGACGGTCTCGTAACCTTCGAAATAGTCGTTGGTGTTCTGCATCATAAATGGGACGAGCAACTCGTTTTCTGCCCCAACCTCCACGGCAAACGCAGCAGAGCCGCCAAGGACCGGCATGGCTTGCGTTATCAGATCGGTATTGACTACAAAATCATAGTTTGGCGCAGACTCCGGAACCAGATGCCAAACATACGCTTTGATTCCACCGTCGATATTATCCCTATTTCTGACACGCATCTTTACGGCGATAACGCACGTGATGTCGGCATCCTTCAGTCTCGTTTTCGTATCCACGGTGCCATATTTTGAATAATCGTCATGTGCTCGTTTGAGATACTCGCGCGGCGTGAGCAACTCTGCCCCGTCTATGCAAAACGAATACCCATCAGTCACCACATCCTTCGACCCCAGAAACGCTCCATCCATCGAGAGCCATTCGCCCTCCGCGTAATATTTCTCAGGAATGACCGTCCGGTTCCCGTTAACGACGCTCACCCTCATGCCCGCAAGGCCGGCAGCAGCACAGCAAAAAAGCGCGAGCGCCGATCTTCTCGTCCACAGGGTCTTCTTCATCGCGCTCACGACCTTTCCCGAACTTTCACAACGGCACCGTCGCGCATGCAGTAAACCCGATCGGCCAGTTCCTCGAGCACCTCTCCGTCATGGCTGGACAGAAGGACCTCACGACCCGTTGATGCCGCCATCGCCACAACGCGCTTGAGCATTTCAACGCCCGCTTCGTCGAGGGCATTCGTTGGCTCATCGAGAACAAGCAGCTTCGGCTTCTCCATAATTGCCGCAGCTATCCCCAGACGCTGCTTCATCCCAAGCGAGTATGCTCGGAACTTCTTTTTTTCGTCTGCATCGAGCCCCACGAGCCGCAGGGCAGAGCGAATGTCCTCGGGGGTGGCAACGCCCTTGATCTGAGCGATGAGCTTCAGATTGTCGTAGCCAGACAGATATCCCAAAAAGGAAGGCGCCTCGATCAACATCCCCAGACTCGGCGGGAACGAGATGTCCGCCCCAAGCCTTTGGCCATCGATAGAGATTTCGCCTTCGGTAGGCTTGATCAACCCGCAAACCGCTCGCATGAGCATGGTCTTACCCGAACCGTTTATCCCCTGAAGCCCGACCACAGTCCCAGGGTCAACCTCGATGGACACGTTGCGCAGGACATCGTTTTTACCCATGCGCTTCGATACGCCCCTTACGATCACACTCATATCTTGTCCCCCTTTTCTATAAGGTCGGCCCTTCGAAACCACAGTCCACCCAACGATAGGCATAACGACATAAGCCCAATTGATGACAAGACACTCGAGCCCGCCGCGATTCCCTCTTTGACAATTCCACCCCAGCGCAACAGCATCAAGGCGTTACCCAATAGCGCCCAATGTCGTGCATATGCCGAGCAGATCAGGTAGCTCATTAAAACCACAAACGAGACTGACGACCCAAGCACAAACCCAACCGCTGCCTGCGCAAACGCAAGCGCCTCAAAAGCAAATAAGAGACCTATGAAAAACGGCAGCGCATCTGCCTCGGCAGCTTTGAGAAACCACGGCGCCAAATTAGCCAGTTGAAGCGACTCACCATGAATGACCGCGCTGAACGAGGAGCTCACCACCAAGCTCCAAATCACAACAGAGCAAACCACCACGAGCAGCGAAAATGCCGTTACTGCCGCCACCAAGATAAAACGCGAGACCCACCAAAGGGTTCTTGCCCGGCATCGAACAAGCGCTTGCAAACCAAACCCGTGCAACGATTCGGTCGGATAGTCGAGTGTTGTATAGAGAATAAGCAGAATGAGAAATAGCCATCCTAGCGGAGGCACAAACATGACCCCGGGCCTAGGCTCAAACGGAGCAGATCCGGCAAACACGAGCGCAAGATTATCCGCAAACCCCAAGGTATCCGTTCTAACCCCATACACAGAAGACAATCCGTAGGCGTACACCAAGTTCGCAACGGTCACTGCCGCAATTGCAATAAAAGTGATGATGTTCTTCTTCAAAACGGTCCTCAGGTCCGCGGCGACCAGCCTAAACAGCATCAGACCACCTCGCGTCTTTTCCACGCCCCAGAAAAAGCCAACGAAGCAAGGGTCAATAATATGATTTCCGCAAAACCGGCTCGAATGTCTGGCCAGTTATTCAGCGATTCCGACCTGATGCTGTTGAGGATATTGCAGTTAAACCCCACACAAGCCATTACGCCGAAGATCCAGCCATTTGCAAAATGCCACGCAACCATTAGCAGATACGGGACAATTATCGCTTTGATTCTGCTACGAAACAAAATTGAGAAGCCAGTTACAGCCATGGATAAAGTCCCGAGCGTGACAGCATCGAACAGCGTGTATGCGAGCACATATGACAAAGGATGCGAATAAAATAGACCGGAGAAGTAGCTATGCAGGTAAAGTCCTACGTAAGTCGACTCATCGACCCGAGGAAGATACGCAGGAAAAAGCATCGAGACGATCAGGAAATTGACGAGCAGAGGAATGGCAGTCACTGTAAACGCGGAGAGGAAAGCAGACAGCATCTTTACGTTCACGTACGCCTTTCTGGAAACGCGCGTGCATATCTGCATGTCATAACCACTCAAACGCTCAAAGAGACACGACCAAGATCCAGCCAACATTGCAAGCAGGGGCAGTGCATAGAAAAACACCGACGCAGACAGTGGCGCGTTCGCGCTCACAACAATCCAGTTACCGAAGCTGCTTTCACGTGTTTGACCGAGATAATTTTCGGCTTGCACGCCAACGCCGTAACCAAAAGAAAGAAGGTTGTGGCGCTCTTTTTCCAAATTTGCCCACGGCTCCAGCGCGGCAGCTATTGCAACTGCGACCGCAATCAAGAGAGCAAGGATAAAAGCTGGACGTCTAATCGTTTTCGACAGTTCGTATCTTGCGAGCTTTTGGTTCATACGTCCTCCTCCCCCTTCCGACCCAGAAAGCCGGAAGGGAGCCATTTCAAACAACTATGCGGGAAGCTTGTGGAAATGCCCGACGCAGTCGGGGCTCCATACGCCAATAACAGTGCCGTAGCCAGACTCCGCCCATGCAGTCAGTCGCGCCGCAGATCGCCCGTTCTCACGGACGAGGTTATACATTTCCCACTGTCCCTTGTGATTCGAACGATACGTTCCCTGAGTACAATTCATGCTGCCGCTACCGCTTGTGTTATACGCACCGTCTGTATATAACCGAAGCGGATTTCCCGTATGGCCCTGGATATCCAGATAGAGCGATGAGGAATCATCCTTTTGACGGTAGCCAGTTGCACTCGTCCCGGCACATTGAAAACTAAATGCCTTATCGGCATTGTTCGTACAGGTCGTAATTCCCGTATCGGCGTTTTGAGTAATGCTGGAAACCTGAGAGGTGTCAAACTCCTCTTGTGCAAACGATGCAGCGGGAACCCCTAGGGACAGACCAGCTGCAATCACCAAGCCGACTCCGATTCGAGCAATAGCGCTCCTTGGCTTAATCATGGCCTTCTCCAATCAAAAGCGGTTAACAATGCGTCGACGCACGGCAACCTTCGCATGAATAGAGAAAGATGTCTGTAAACACCCGCTATTGAGTTGATTGCTCAGGCGTTTACACGTTATTTACCTGCGATAACAATAAAATTAGCTCCGCCTTATTCTTGATCTTCAACTGGCGGTAAGATGCAGACCGCAGCGCTTGCACCGTAGATGCAGCGTAACCGACATCCTCCGCAATGGCCTTTGTCGTTGCCCCCTCTGCCGTCATCAGCAAAATTTGCGACTGAACATCAGAAAGGGAGCGCGACGTAAGCAGGGCCAGCTGGCGCACGCGGGCCGTTTCGGTGGACCCGTTCGCCCGGTACTCCAAGACGGCCTTCTCGTCCTCAACCGAGCGGGCGAGCGCGATGTGCGTAACGAACATGGGCACAGACCAGCAAACAATCACCGTTGCCACGACGACATTGACAGCCGAACTTTGCCCCAACAACGACGCGAGGAACAACGGCTCGAAAACCGTCAGATCCTGCACCATATTGAGCAAGACAGCCCAAACAGGAGCCGTCGCCCCGAAGCAAAGCATCCATATCCCAAGCATTTTGCGCTGCGGACAGCTTCGCATCACTATATATGTGAGCAGCACCCCCGTCAGCACCGCAAGTCCATGGATTCGCCCCCTAGCGACCGCATAGATTAAGGCAACCATGCCCATTGACACCAACGGCACGATAGCCCGAGCATGGGCATGCACCTTAAACGGACGCAGCCCAACAGCGAGCGAAGCCGTAGACGCCACGCCGCAAAACAGGACCGGCACAGCCATCAACGGAACGCGTATGCACATCAATGCCGCGATATAGATAAAAGACCATTCCACAGCAGATAGCACCGCCCATACGTACGGGCTTCCGAGCCAAATCGCTTCACCCGCTCTATCCAGCGCAGCGCCACGATTCGCTTTTCCACCCGCGTAGCGTAGCGACAGAAGCAGTCCGAGACCCAATGCGTAGCTTAAGAGGGAAAAGGCGACAGCCCGCGAAACACCGGACCCCCAATCGCTATCCGCCATTACCAAGGGCCCCGCCGCAAGGAGGATAAAGAATAATGTGAGCAGGTATCGAAACAGCCGGCGCGTTCGAGCTGATGCCACTATATCGTCAGCATGCCGCTGCGGTAGCTCATGCCCTACAGTATCGCCCTCACCCGCAAACAGCGCCACGAGCTCGCGTGAGCCCGCAACCGACGCCTTCCCGTATGCTCGGTGAAGCGTTGTTCTCACCGTCGATGGCTTCGTATCCGTCTCCTTGGCAATTTCCGCCGGCGTTTTCCCTTTGAGCAGCAGTCGAACAAACTGCTCTTCTCTAGGCGACAGGGCAGGGGAAAACACCCCCGCATCGAATGTGTCGGACGCACAGGCGATATCCGAATTGTTGTCCCGTTTCCCCCTTAGCAACATGCATACGAAGGCAGCAGCGATAACGGACCCCATCGCCAGCAATGCAATGACCACGGCATCGCTTGCGAAGTATGCCGCCTCAACAGCCGGAATAAGACCAATAGGAACTGCTACGAGCACAGAACAGGCAAACACGTCGCGCCGCCCATGGCCAAAGGCACGAGGGCGGCAAAACGGCGGGGCCACAGTCAATGCGAGATAGACCAACGGAATTAAAAGCGCAAGGCCAATTGACGCGGCCGTTACAGGGGGCATCCCCCATGGCTCGGGAACGACTCTCCATGAAACTCGACAGCAAAACAGCAGGCAAGACATGACGGCTATTGTTTCTGTAAAAATCGCGTCCTGCGGGTGACGAGTTTCCCTTTCGTCAGTCCGTGTCGACCTCTGCGTCAAAGGAGAGTCCGCCGTGCCCCAAATAACATATGAGAGAAGCAGCGACCCAACAAAGCACGAGACACACGAAACGCCATGTAACAACCAAATCGGTGCAAACACGATTGGAATAGAGTCTCCGCGAGCATAGAAAGCCAGGTCGGCCCATTCGGGAACCGTTGCAATAACACCAAGGAAAACACCGATGGCACCGAGATGCCTCGGCCTTCTCATTCCCCCCTTGCATAGCGCAGCACCATGAACAAACGCCGCGAGGCATGCGCCCAGGATAACGAGCCAGGTCATTGCACCTGACGCTAGGCCGATTGAAGATGAAAACCGGTGATAAGGGGTGACCGCCATTACGACAAGCGCAATGGCGCAGGCAAATGTAGCAGAACGGCGGGAAAAGAGCATACGGCCTCCATAGCGTGTCATTATATCGCTCGAGCCGCTCGTTTATCTCTGTTCTCACACCAGCCAGCATCAATGATTCAGGCGAACTCCAATCCGCGCCAGATCACGGTCCGGCTTTTGTTCGCAGTCCCCACATCAAAGCGGGATGCGGTTTCCTTTTGGACGCCGGTTCGGAAAGCGCATCCCGTTCCAGGGCAATATTCTGGGATGCAGTTTCCGCAGCCCACCCCATTTGGAAAGCGCATCCCATAATTTGGCTGAAAACTGAGATGCGCTTTCCAAACGAGCCGAAACGGGCCGAATCGATCGGGCCACCTCGCATCCCGCTATCCTCGCCATCTGCCCGAGCGTGCTACACTAGCAGCATCTATGCCACCGCGAACGGCTCGGCCCCGCGCCCGCCGCTCGCAAACGAACTTTAAACGCACGAGGGTTGGCCATGCCGCTTTTCTCGCAACATACCGCCCGGTTCTCGCCGGACGTTCCTTTGGAGGGCACCAGCTCTCGCGAGCTGCTCAAGCGGTACCAGCCGCTCGAGACACTTGCGACCGGCGGTTTTGGCTCCATCGAGATCTGCCGCGACACGCACCTGCGCCGCCGCGTCGCCATTAAACGCATCCCCCTTATCAACGGTGCCGGCATGCCCGCTAGCGACATCATGGATGTCCTGCGCGAGGCGCACACTGCCGCCATGCTTCAACATCCCAACATCGTGCAGGTTATCGACTTTACGCACGACACAGCCTATGCCTACCTGGTTATGGAATATGTCGATGGCATGTCGCTGGCCGAGTTTTTGCACCGCGCGGACGGCCACTCACTTACCTTTGACGAGGCCGCGGCCATTGCCGATGCCCTGGGCCAGGCGCTCACCTTCGCCCACAGTAATGGCGTACTCCACCTGGACATTAAGCCCGCCAACGTGCTCATCGACCACTCGGGCAATGTAAAGCTCACCGACTTTGGCATGGCGCGGCTGTCGTCCGCCGGTGGCTTTGGCGGCTCACGCGGCGGCACCATCGGCTACATGCCGCCCGAGCAGCTCGATATCGAGACCGGCACGGTCGACGAGCGCGCCGATGTCTTTGCCCTCGCCTGTGTGATCTACGAGGGCCTGTGCGGCAGCGCTCCTTTTATGGCGGCCACGCCCGCCGACTCGCTCGGCCGCATCATCGGCGGCGCCACCTATCCCAGCGAGCTGATACCACACTTTCCCCCGGGAGCCGAGGCCGCGCTCATGAGCGCGCTCTCCCCCATGCCGCAGGACCGCCCCAACAGCATCGAGGCATTTTGCGACCAGCTCCTTGCCGGTCTGGGCAGCGTGCGCGAAGGCCGTCGCAGCCTGGAGCAAATGGTTGGCGAACTTTCGGATGACGAGCAGGAGCTCGACGATATCGAGCCGTCGCACTACGAGGACGACGCCATCGAGGTCGACCCCGCACTCGGCTGGGCGGGCACGCGCTGGAGCCATGCGCGCGACTACACCATGCGCGCTATCTCGGCGCTAACGTGCGGCACCTTTAGCTTTTTGCTGATGCAAACGGCCGGGGTCGCGGCGCTTCCCGGCCTGGTCATTGCGGCCATCGCGATCGGAGCGGCGGCTGGCCTGGCCCCCCAGATTGGCTCGGCCATCTCGGCTGTGGGCTTTTTGGTGCTCATGGCCAACGCCACCATGCAGGCACAGGGCATCCTGTCGATGCTGCCCGTCGCGGTGATCTTTGCCGCCGCCATATCCGGTTGGTGGATCGCCTGGGGTCGCACCGAGACTGCCGCGAGCGCCGCGCTCACCTGTGCGCTCGCGCTTGGCTGTCTGACCGGCAATACCTTCCTAGCAGCTGGGGTCGCCGCCGGCGTCGCGTCATTTTGGCTCGGCCCGGCAAGCGCCGCTGCGGCAACGGGCATGGGCGCGCTTTTTGCCCGTCTGGCCACGGTCGCGCTTTCAGCCGGAGGCGTACTGGGGCTCGGTAACGTTGCCGCAGCGCTGGGAGACCCGCTCCTTTGGGCTGCCTTTGTGCTGGTCGCGGCAACTGCCGCAGCGTCATCCGCGCTGCTCAATGCCCATGCCAAGCGTGTCGATCAGGGCTCAAACCTTGCCGCAATCGCCGCCATCGCTGTCACCGGCATCGGCTGCGCAGCGGCGTCCTGTCTTGCACACCATATGGAAATTGCCAGCCTTGCAGCCGCGGTCGTCGCCAAGGCGGCGGTTGCGGGAACCCTATCCTCTATAATCGTTGGGATATGCCTATATTTGCTCGGATACCAAAGAACCTATACGGAGAGTGATCTTTCGTGAACTTCCTGAACATCTTCGAGGACCACGTGGCCGGCATCTTCGGTGCCACCTGTGCCCCGTTCTCCTTTAAGAAGCTTGCCAAGCAGGCCGCTCGCGACATGGAGGATCAGACTCTGGTGATCAACGGCGTCAACACGGCGCCGGCACTCTATACCATCCTGATCGCCGCCGACGACGATCCCATGCTCGCCCCGTTCTACCCCGAGCTTTCGCGCGAGGTCCGCGAGTTCGTGAAGGCGCAGGCCGAAAAGCGCCGCTATGTCTTTGTCGGCGAGCCCCTCGTGCGCTTTATGATCGATCCGCAGCTGCGCGCCGGCAAGTTCTCGGTCTTTGCCGAGAACGTCGATGCCCCCACGCTCGGCCGCCTGTACGAAGAAGAGCGCGCCTATCAAAACGGTCTGGGCCAAAACAACTCCGCGGCAAGCCGTGCCGCCAGCGCCCCGCGCGCCGGCCAGCAGCAGTTTGCTGCCCCGCAGCAGCAGCGCCCCGCCGCCATGCCCCAGCAGCAGCCGACGCCTCGCGCCGCCGCTCCCGACCCGCTTGCCGTGGCAGACCCCCTCGCGCCTAGCGTCCCCGACCCCGCCGCAGCACCCATCCCGGTGCCGCAGACCGTCTCGCGCGACGCGCTTGCCGGCATGGGCGGAGCCGCCGCGACCGGTGCCGCCGTGGGCCTAGGCGCCGCAGCCGGCATCGCCTCCAACATGGCGAGCACTCGCGCCCCGCAGCGCCCGCTCGCCCAGCTCGTCGACGTCGTGAGCGGCGAGAGCCATAGCATCACCTCCGCACAGGTGACTATCGGTCGCGAGCGCTCGGTTTCCGATATTGCCCTGCGCGACCCCAACGTGTCGCGCCGCCACGCCCAGCTCACCTTTACGGGCTCGGATTGGTCGATCGAGGACCTCAATTCCACCAACGGCACGCTCGTCAACAACCGCCGCATTACGCGCTGCCCGCTGCGCAACGGCGATCTGCTGACGTTTGGCCTGAGCACCTTTGAATTTAGGGGATAGTCGCTTATGAACATCGATATCGTCCTTTTTGCAGGCCGCATCGTCCTGGTCGCCCTGCTCTATATCTTCCTGTTCGCCGTCATGAAGACCGGCGTGGGACTCGTGCGCGGGCAGCGCCGCGACTCGGCTATCTGGACGATCGATGTGGACAAGGGCCCGCGCGGTATCCGCGGCATCCACGTAGACATGCTCGGCCCCGTCATCGTCGGTCGCTCTCCTTCTTCGGACATCTGCATCAACGAACCGTTCGTCTCGGCCTCGCATGCGCGCTTTTCGCTGCAGGGCCCGGCGCTCATCATCGAGGACCTCAACTCGCTTAACGGCACGCTCGTCAACGGCCGCCAGCTCGTGGAGCCCGCGACGCTGCGTGAGGGCGACGAAGTCCAGATTGGCGACGTGGTCATGAAGGTGAACCGTCGATGATCGACGAGGAGAACAAGTCCGCAACTATGACCGAGGCACCGGCCGCCGCCACAGCTGCGCCGGCCCACGCCGCTCCGGCGGGCTCCGCACCCGTGGAGCCCGAGGACACCGTGTTCTCCCTGCCTCTTTCGCAAGTAACGCATGATATTTCGGATCTCGCCGATAACGAGGACGAAGAGGATGCCGTAGCGGCGCCCATCGGCGCACATGCTGCGGAACAGCCCACAGCGCCCGAAGCAACCCCGGCGCCGGCTCACTTTGCAGAGCCCGTCGCCGCGGCAATCAACGAGAGCGCTGCGGTGTTTGCGGCACCCGAGCCCGCCGCGCCGGCGTTTCCCATAGCCCCGGCATCCGAGGTTGCGCCCGCGTCTACGCCGGCGCCCGAGCCTATAGACGTCAGCCCGCAAGACGACGAGTCGACCGCCCGCGTTTCCGAGGAGCCCGACTCCCCGGACACCGGCGATTCCGAATCAAACGCCGAGGCCGACACCGTCTCTCCCGGTGACACAGCCGAGATCGACGTTGCCGCCGTTGAGGCCAAGCTCAAAGACCCCGGGTCGACCATGAGCTTTGAGCCCCTGACCGAGGAGCGCATCGAGACCGACTCGACCTATGATGCCGGCACCACCACGCAACTCATGTGGGGCGCCCGCTCCGACGTTGGCTGCGTACGCCCGCACAATGAGGATTCCTACCTGGTGCAGTCGCCGCTCTTTTGCGTATGCGACGGCATGGGTGGTCACGCTGCCGGCGAGGTGGCCTCTTCCATCGCCGTCGAGACCATCGCCAAGACAGCTCCTCAGTCTGCCGACGCCGCACGCCTGGCGGCAGCCGTCGAGGCCGCCAACGCCGCCGTAATCGAGGCTGCCCTGAATGGCCTGGGCAAGCCTGGCATGGGTTGCACAGCCACTTGCGCCTATATCGAAAACGACACGCTCGCCATCGCCCACGTGGGTGACTCTCGCGCCTACCTGCTCCACGAGGGCACGCTCATCCGCGTGACCCGCGACCACTCCTATGTGGAAGAACTCGTGGACGCCGGCGAGATTACGGCAGACGAGGCTCGCGTCCACCCCAACCGTTCGGTCATCACCCGCGCGCTGGGCTCGGACCCCGCCATGTATGCCGACCACTTCACTCTGCATATCGAGGAAGGCGACCGTCTGATCCTGTGCTCCGACGGCCTTTCGAGCATGATTCCCGATAGCGATATCGAGAACATCGCCACGCAGTCCTCAACCGCGCAAATCTGCGTCGACAACCTAGTGGACGCGGCGCTTGCCGCCGGCGGCCACGACAACGTGACCGTAGTAGTCGTTGACCTGGTTGACGATGGCGTTATGCGCGAGGCGCAACGCGTGCGTCGCCGCAACGTCACCATCGGCGTCGTCTTAGGTCTCGTCTTGGTGCTGGCGGCTTCCATCTGGGCCTACACGGGTGTCACCGGCTCGTACTACCTGGGTACCTACCAGGGCAATGTCGCCGTCTGGCGCGGCCTGCCCGGCAAGCCACTCGGACTCAAGCTCCACTGGCTCGAAAGCGAAACCAGTATTAAGCTGTCCGACCTGCCCGAAGACACGCAAAACCGCCTCAAGGCGGGCATTCCGCAAACAAGTGTCGACGATGCGCAGGACACGATATCCAAGTACCGCCACCAGATCGACGAGGAGCAGACCCGCCAGGTGATTGACGCGCAAACGATTCGCGACAACACCAATCAGGGATCGACCTCCGAATCAGATTCCGAGAAAACCGCCGAACAGTCCGCCGAGGCCGAAGCCTCCGAAAAGAACTAGAAAGGGAGTGCCGCTTATGAGTCGCCGCAACACCGAGCTGCTCTTGCTCATCGCCTCGGCGTTCCCCGTCATCCTGCTGTATGCGATGTACGTGCTCACCGCGGGCGCTGCCATCTCCTTTGAGACGCTCGCCGTACCGATCGGCCTCTTTGCCGCCTTTGCCGCGGCCCACATTGCCGTGCGCATCTTGGCGCCCGGTGCCGACCCCGCCATCCTACCCATCGTATTTATACTTTCGGGCATCGGTATCACGTTCGTGACACGCCTCGCCCCCGCTCTCGCGATCTCACAGCTCATCATCCTGTTTGTCTCGGTGGCCCTGATGGTGGGAACGCTCGCACTGGTCAAAAACCTCGACGTGGTCATGCGCTACAAGTACACCTTTGGCATCATCGGCATCATCCTGCTGATGCTGCCCATCTTTATCGGCACCACGATCTCGGGCTCCAAGCTGTGGATTCGCATCGCGGGCTTTACCATCCAGCCCGGCGAGTTTGCCAAGGTCTTTATCGTGCTGTTCCTGGCCGGGTACCTGGCCGAGAACCGCGAGCTGCTCTCCATCTCCAACCGCAAGATCTTAGGTCTTAAGATCCCTCGCCTGCGACTGCTGCTGCCGCTGTTTGCCGTGTGGGGTGTGTGCCTGCTCGTCGTCGTCTTCGAACGCGACCTGGGTTCGGCCGTGCTGTTCTACACCATCTTCTTGCTGATGCTCTACGTTGCCACGGGGCGCTTTTCGTATGTCGTTATCGGCCTTGCGCTCTTAGCCGTTGGAGCTGTGGGCGCCTACAAGTTCCTGTCTCACGTTCAGGTGCGTTTCCAGGTTTGGGTCGATCCGTTTAAGGACGCCCAGGGCCAGGGCTACCAGATCGTCCAGTCGCTCTTCTCGCTTGCCGATGGCGGCCTGGTCGGTGTTGGCATCGGCAACGGCATGGCCAACAACATCCCCGTCGTCGAGTCCGACTTTATCTTCTCGGCTATCGGCGAGGAGATGGGCCTTTTGGGCGGCGGCGCCGTGCTCATCCTGTTTATGCTCTTTGCCGTGCGTGGCCTCACCACGGCTGCCCGCGCTAAATCCGACCTCGCTGCCTTTAGCGCCACGGGCCTTACGGCCGCCATCAGCTTCCAGGCCTTTTTGATCGTTGGCGGCGTAACCCGCCTGATCCCGCTGACCGGCGTCACCCTGCCCTTTATGAGCCAGGGCGGCTCCTCTCTGCTGGCGAGCTTTATCATCGTCGCGCTCCTGCTGCGCGCCGGTGACGAGGCGACCGGACGCGAGGCCGAGCTTACCGGCACCGGCACCATGGCCGCCATCACCGATGATCAGGTCGCATCTGCCGCCGCCCCGACGGGCACGCGCTTTGCCACCTCGTCTTCCTACGGCAGCGGCAGCCATTCCGTCGGCTCGCGCATGCGCCGTCGCCTGCTCGACACGCCTGAATCCGGTGTGCTCGGCCGCGTTGCGCTCGCCAACCGTCTAACCCGTGCGGTGCTCGCCTTTACGGCGCTATTCGCCATCCTTATCGGCAACCTCACCTATGTCCAGGTCATCAAGGCCAAGGACTATCAGGACATGCCGACCAACAACCACACCATCGCCCGCTCCAAGTACATCCAGCGCGGTTCCATCATCACGTCCGACGGCGTGACGCTGGCCGAGTCGCTGCAGCAGGAGGACGGCACCTACGTACGCTCCTACCCCAACGGTAACCTGGCAGCGCACGTGGTTGGCTACGTGAGCCAGCAGTATGGCACCACCGCCATCGAGAGCGTCATGAACGACACGCTCACCGGTTCTAAGGACTACTCCAGCTGGAACAACGCCATCGCGTCGCTCGCGGGCCAGACCCAGCCGGGCAACACCGCCAAGCTCACCATCGACTCGCGCATCCAGACGGCGGCCGAGCAGGCACTCAAGGGCTTTAAGGGCGCTGTAGTGGTCATCGACCCGCGTACCGGCGCGGTGCTCGCATGTGCCAGCTCGCCCACCTACGACAACACCAACATCGACGCCCTACTGCAGGCTGGCGGCGGCGAGGACGGCTCTATGTACAATCGCGCCATGGACGCGCTGTACACGCCGGGCTCCACGTTTAAGGTCGTTACGCTTTCCGCGGCACTCGAGACCGGCACCGCCAGCCTTACCAGCACCTACCAGGCGCCCGGCTCCATGGACATCGGCAACGCACCGGTCACCAACGATGCCAACGAGAGCTACGGCACCATCAGCCTGCAGCAGGCCTTTGCCGTGTCCTCCAACGTCGTCTTTGGCCAGGTGGCAAACGAAGTTGGCGCAAACACGCTCGTGCAGTTTGCCAACGCCTTTGGCTACGGCCAAAAGCTCGGCCAGGACCTGACCTCCGCGGCCTCCATCATGGCAGACCCGTCGCTCATGACCGAGTGGGAGACCGCTTGGGCCGGCGCCGGCCAGCCCGTCGGCATGGACCACACGCCCGGCCCGCAGACCACCGTCATGCAAAACGCCGTGATTGCCGCCGCCATCGCTAACAGTGGCGTGGTCATGGACCCGTACTTTGTAGCCCAGGTACTCGCCCCGGACGGAACTGTGGTCAAGACCACGCAGTCCCGCTCGCTGGGTCAGGCCGTCAGCTCCGCCACGGCCGACCAGGTCAAGCAGGCCATGCTCGCCGTCGTCCAGTCCGGTACCGGCACCGATGCCCAGGTCCCCGGCGTCAAGGTCGCCGGCAAGACCGGCTCGGCCGAGACCGGCGGCACCAACGTCAACTCGATGTTCGTTGGCTTTGCACCTTACGATTCACCCACGGTCGCCATCTCGGTGGCCTTGGAGGATTACGACAAGCATGACGTCAAGGCCGCCAAGATTGCCGGCATCGTCCTGACCGCGGCGCTCGCCGCACAGGGAGCGTGATGCCCATGATCGAATCGGACACCCGAGGCGCGCCGCGGCCGAAGAGTTAGCGGCAACGCGCCACACGGCCCCAGCGGCCACATCGTAGGTACTACACACATCGTTGAGCGAATAGTTATGTTAGGAGCAGGAATGGAACAGAGGGTCCTCGGGGGAAGATACCTCCTCAAGGATAAGGTGGGAACAGGCGGCATGGCGACCGTCTACCGTGCACAGGACCAGGTCCTCGACCGCACGGTAGCCGTCAAGATCATGCTGCCGCAGTATGCTGGCGACGCAACCTTCGCCGCACGCTTTAAGCAGGAGGCCCAGGCAGCAGCCGGTCTCTCCTCCCCCTATATCGTGGGCGTCTACGATTGGGGCAAGGACGGCGACACCTATTACATCGTCATGGAGTACCTGCGCGGCACCGACCTTAAGAGCGGCATCAAGAGCCACGGCGCCCTCGACCCCAAGAAGGTCGCCCAGATCGGCTCGCAGATCAGCTCCGCGCTTTCGGTCGCCCACAAGCACGAGATCATCCACCGCGACATCAAGCCGCAGAACATCATGGTGCTGCCCGACGGCAACATCAAGGTGATGGACTTTGGCATCGCGCGCGCCAAGAACAGCCACCTCACGCAAGACAACAACGTGCTGGGAACCGCCCACTACGTCAGTCCCGAGCAGACCCGTGGTCAGGACCTCGGCCCCACCTCGGATATCTACTCGCTGGGCGTCGTGATGTACGAGTGCGCCACCGGCCGCGTGCCCTTTGACGGTGATGACGCCATCTCAGTCGCACTCAAGCAGGTCAACGAGCTGCCTATTCCGCCGAGCCAGATCAACTCCGGTGTCGACGCCGACCTTGAGCGTATCATCCTCAAGTGCATGGAGAAGGACCCGGCAAACCGCTTCCAGACCGCCGACGAGCTGCGTCAGGTGCTCAACAGCTACCTGTCGGGCCGTGCCGTCAACATCTCGGAGCCCACGCGCATCATCGGTGCACCCGGTGAACTGGGCGCCACCAAGACTCGCGAGCTTTCCGATCAGACGCGCGCCATGGTACGTCCCGTCTCGGGCGTGAGCGGCCAGAATACCGCCCGTAGCTCGGTTTCGGGCTCCACCGGCTCCTACGAGGTCGAAAAGCCCAAATCCAACAAGAACAAGATCATCGCCGCCGTGGTGGCAGCCGTTGCCGTCATCGGTATCGTGGTGGCCTTTGCCACAGGACTCTTTGGCGGCGAGCAGGTCACCGTGCCCGATGTGCTGGGCAAGGACCAGCAGACTGCCGTCGAGCAGATCAAGGAAGCCGGCCTCGAGGTCGGCACCATCGACCAAAGCTACAACGACGATGTCGACGAGGGCAAGGTCGCCGAGCAGACGCCCAACGGCCACACCAAGAAGGCCAAGGGCACCAAGGTGAACCTGGTGATCTCCAAGGGCCCCAAGCCCTCCGAGAAGGTTGAGGTTCCCAAGCTTGTCGGCCTGACCAAGGACCAGGCAGAAGCCGCGCTGGCAAGCGTTGGCCTGAAGGGCAACGCCTCCGAGGAGGCCAACGAGGCCGATGAGGGCCAGGTCTTTGAGCAGGGCACCGAAGCCGGTAAGGAAGTCGAGAAGGGCACGACCATCTCGTACAAGGTCTCGAGCGGCCCGGATACCACGTCCGTCCCCGACCTGACCGACATGACCGAGGCCCAGGCGCGCAACGCCCTCGATATGGCAGGTTTTGGCGTCGACGTGAGCTACCAGGAGAACGACTCGGTTACCGAGGGCACCGTGATCAGCTGGAACCCCAGCGGCAAGCAGAAGCCCGGCGCCACGATTACCGTCGTCATTGCCAAGAAGTCCGGCAAGGCCTCCGTCCCGGGCAACCTATACGGCAAGAGCATTTCCGCCGCCGTTACCGCGCTCAACAACGCCGGTTTCTATAACATTGGCTTCTGTGACCAGAACGGCAATCCCGTGAGCGGTAACGAGGATGCCACCGTTACGGGCGTCTCCCCCACCGGCAAGCAGTCCACCGACAGCACGATTACGCTGACGGTTGCACTTTCTGGCTCGGGTTCGGGTTCGGGCACGGGCACGGGCGGCGATTCCGGTACGACCAACTAAGTCGCCACCCCACCGCTCATTACGGCTCTCGCCGCAAACATATTCGCTCACAGACGCCCGCTTGCTTCCCCAGCAAGCGGGCGCTTCGTTTTTGACATGGCATGAACCAGAAGAGCCCGGCACCGTGGCGGTGTTCCGGGCTCGACAAATCTCTGGTGCCCCCGGGCGGATTCGAACCGTCGACACCCGCTTTAGGAGAGCGGTGCTCTATCCCCTGAGCTACGGAGGCATGTTGTATTAGTGTAGCAGATTTACGCCGCTGTAATGCAGCGTATACCCACTCTTCGAAGTTGCGGTGGAACAGCCCTCCGGAAAGTGCGTCCCACTATCCAGGCAAATTCTGGGGCAGACTTTCCCCATGAGACCTCGCTGGGAAACTGTGACCCAGAATTTCGGCTCGAAACGGGACACGGTTTCCCAAACGACCCCGTTCCGGAAACTACATCCCGGAATCGACGCTCGAACTGGGATGCACTTTCCCGATCGAGCCACATGGGAGACTGCGCCCCACTTTGAGGGGGCGCTCTTTAATGACTAGTTGCCTTTATGGAAGAGGCTTTTGATGACGGAGGGGATGCTCTTGGCGCCCTTGGCCGTCACATCGATAAAGTCGGGCGAACGAACGAGCTTGTCCTCGTCAATGTACTTACGCACCGCGCGAAGCGTTTCCTTGTCATTGCGCGTCGAAAACGTAAAGTGGCCATTCTCTTTGGTAAAGATGGCAAAACGCGTAATCTTCTTGGTGCCGCGCAAAACCTCGGCGGCAATATAGTCGACCTCGTCCCACGGGATTTGGATATAATCCTCGGGATTACGCTCGTTATAGTACTCAAACGCCTTATTGCCCACCATCACGTTACCGTGACTGGTAAGCCCCATCAGGCAGGTTGCCGGCGTTGCCAAATCGACCGTGCTGTTCTGAGATTGCGCCATACGCGCCTCGCCCTCCAATAAAAACAATCGGACCGCATCCAGTGTACCCACCGGGTGCGGTCCGTTTCAATGGCTCAAAAGCCCTTGCCTAGCAACTCTCGGTCTTAAGCCGAAGCGTGCTTACATGAAGCCGCAGACGCGACCGATGATGCCGACGGCGAAGAGAGCCAGGATGATGACGATCGGGCTGACCTTCTTCTTGAGGAGCTTGCAGACCAGAAGGGTCAGGCACACGGCGGCAAGGCCGGGGATGAGCTGATCGAGGTTGGCCTGAAGCGTGGTGACCTTCACCGGGTCGAGTGCGTTGGCACCGACAGAGCTGTACATCGTCAATGCCTGCTTGATGCCCTCAGAACCGGCGGGCAGGTTGGCCCAGTCGATATAGGCGCCAGCGGACTGCGTGACCTTGGAGACGACCGGGGTGAAGGAGATGGACACCCAGCGCTCGACCAGGGCGCCGATGATGAACATACCCAGGATGGAAGCACCCTCGGTGACCTTGCCCATCAGACCGCCGGAGAGGTCCTTGGCGATGGAGGAGCCGACCTTGTAGCCAAACTCCTGCGTGTACCACAGGAAGGCGTAACGGATGATGTTCCACGCGAAGAAGAACAGCAGCGGACCGGCGATGCTGCCGGACAGGGCCAGGGAAGCGCCCAGTGCGCCCAGAATCGGGCGAAGGGTGAACCAGAAGGCGGGGTCGCCGACGCCGGCGAGCGGGCCCATCATACCGACCTTGACGCCCTGAATGGCGACATCGTCAATCGGAGCACCGTTGGCGCGCTCCTCCTCGAGGGCGAGGGTAACGCCAATGACGGGGGCGGAAACATAGGGGTGGGTGTTATAGAACTCCAGGTGGCGCTTAAGAGCGGCAATCTGGTCATCCTTGCTGGTGTAGAGCTTCTTGATCGCAGGGATCATTGCGAAGCACCAGCCGCCGTTCTGCATACGCTCGTAGTTCCACGAGCCCTGAAGGAACTGATGACGGAAGCAAACCTTCTTACGGTCAGCCTTGGTGAGCTGAATCTTGTTCTCTGCCATATGTATCACTCCCCTCCTACTCGTAATCGTTCAGAATGTCGCCGAGCGGGTCACCGGAGCCACCGCCCATGCCGCCACCCTGCTTGGCCAGATCCTTAAGGCCAAGGTAGATGAGGGCAAGGGAGATGCCGATGAGGCCAAGGGCGATCAGCGTGAGCTGAGGGATGGCAGCAAGGACAAAGCCGAGGATGAAGAACGGCCAGGTCTCCTTGGTGGCCATCATGTTGATGACCATGGCGTAACCGACGGAAGCGACCATGCCGCCGCCGACAGCCATGCCGCCGGACAGCCAATCGGGCATAGCGTTAAGCGCGTTGGTAACGGCCTCGGCCGGGATGATGCACAGAAGTACTGCCGGGATGGCGATACGAACACCCTGCATGAGGATGCCGGCGTACTGCCAACGCTCGATGCCGGCGAAGTCGCCCTTCTCGGCGCAGGCGTCCATGCCGTGAACCATAGCGGTAGCCAGGGTACGGCAGATCATGGTCAGGAACAGACCAGCGACCGACAGCGGGACGGCGACGGCGATGGCGGCGGTAACGGCCTTGGCCGAATCGGTGGCGCCACCGTTGAGGGCGAGCACCATGATGATCGAAGAAGCGACCGAGGCCAGAGCGGCGTCAGGCGCGACGGCGGCGCCGACGTTAGCCCAGCCAAGGGCCATCATCTGGAGCGAACCGCCCAGGAGGATGCCCTCCTGAAGGTGACCGGTTACGAGACCGATAAGCGTGCATGCCACGAGCGGCTGATGGAACTGGAACTCATCCAGAATGCCTTCCATACCGGCAAGCAACGCGACAATCGCAACAAGCAGAATAGTGATTGCAGACATGTATCGGACCCTCCTTTACTATGCTTGAGCGGCCAGTTCGGCCTTTGCTTTCTTCAACATGGCGTCGAGATCCTCGGAGGAATCCGAAGGAACCTTGCGGACCTCGAACTTGACGCCCTTGGCCTTGAGAGCCTCGATAGTCTTGACGTCGTCATCGCCCATAGCGACAGCGTTAGTGACGACGACCTTGCCCTTGGAGTGGGCCATGGAACCGATGTTGGCTTCCTTGATGTCGACGCCGGCCTCGATGGCCCTGAGCAGATCCTGCGGGTTCTCGAACAGCAGCATGGCCTTGGTGTCGCCAAAGCGCGTGTCCTTGACGACCTCGGCCATCTTCTTGATGGGCACGACGTTGGCATGGACTCCCGGAGGGGCAGCCTGCTCAATCATGGTCTTGCGGAGCTCGTCGTGAGCAACGCCGTCGGAGACCACGATAATGCGGTTGGGGTTGATCTGCTTGGTCCACGTGGTGGCCACCTGACCATGCAGCAGGCGGGTGTCGATACGGACGTGGGCGATCTTGATGTGCCCATCGCCGATGACCGTTCCCGGAGGAATGGCACCCGCAGGAGCAGCGGCGGCCGCAGCCGGCTTCTTCTCCTCGGGCTCCAGAGACTCGGGCTTGACGCGCACGCCGGCCTTAGCCTCAGTCACGAGATGTTTTGCGATCGCATGTGCAGTGTTCTTTGCGTCAAAGCGCTGCGAATATGCCTCGATGAGCATAGGCAGGTTGACACCGGTGACGATAGCCCAGGAATCGTGGCCCTCGATGAGACCGCTGATCTGGTTGAAGGGCGTGCCGCCCCACAGATCAACGAGGAAGAGCACCTGCTCCTGGTCCTCGAAGGAAGCGACTGCTTCCTCGACCTTGGCTCGGAAGTCGTCGGGGCCCATGCTCGGCTCGAGCGAGACCACGGCTACAGACGGCTGATCGCCAAAGACCATCGAGCCCGTCTGCTTGATTCCAGCCGCCAAGTCACCATGGCTAGCAAGAACAATACTTACCATCACATAACCTCCTTTTTGTCTACGTAATTCCTACACGACAGTTATGGAGTATAGCTGCAAATACAGCAGAATTGTTTGAAAAACTGCAAAAGGTAGCATTATTTGTTTAAATGTCTTAATTTGTACAAGTTGATTACATTCCAGCATCATTGGCTGATCTGCCGCTGATAACTGATACCCAACCAATACTTACACGACGGATATGCGCATGCTGTCATTATTACCGCTTTTAAACAGATGCAAACGTGCTGAGACTGAGGCTATTTCGTTTAAACAGCTATGCCTTGACTAATGGCGAGCGATATGCTCTAGCAAAGTAGTTATTGGGGACGTTCTTAAATGGCTAGTCATTGGGGACGTTCTTTTTCGACTAGTCGTTTAAGAACGTCCCCAACGACTAAGTTAGGCGATGTGGAGGGGGTTGGCGGCGTCGACGGCATCGGATAGGCCGTCGGGGGCAGCGTCTGTCGGGTCCTCGTCGGGGGTCTCGATCTGCTTGATCATGACCTCATGGCCCTGCAGCAGATAGGTCTCGCCGCTACCGCAATGGGGGCAGGTCTTGCCGTGCTCGACCGTCGCGTAGTCGCAGCCGCACGCCTCGCAATGCGTCACGGCCTCGACAGGCTCCACAATAAGCTCCGCGCCCTGCGTGATAGGCTTTTTATCTGCCGCCCAGCGCCAAGCATCAAGCAGCAGATCGGGAACGACGCCCGAGACCTCGCCCAGGAGCAGCGTCACGTTCGAAACGCGACTCACGCCATTGGCGCGCGCCACATTCTCGACATCGCGAATGATGTGATAGACGATTCCTAATTCATGCACTTTTTCTTCCGCCGTTCTAACGAACGGCGGTCGACTTGACGCTGCGCGAGCCCCAGACGGACGATCTGCCTTTCAATCGTCGGGCATGGGCAAAAGCCCTATGCCCTCCTCTTTCAAGGCACCTCGCCACGCCTGGGACTCGCTCGCTGTCCAACCGTTCTCTGCGCCGTTCTCTTGTTTGTTGCGTTTTTTATTTCTTCCCAAATTTGATTTTGATCGCACGCTTCAAAGCGTACTTGCCCAGGCTGGGGAGCTTTTGCTCGTATTTGACCATCGTGGAGCACTCGGGGCGATCGCGATCCAGATGGATGGCATCGAACGCGCACTTGGTGGTGCACAGGCCGCAGCCGATACACTTGTTGGGGTCGACGATCGAGGCGCCGCAGCCCAGGCAACGGGCGGTCTCGGCGCGCACCTGCTCTTCGGTAAAGGTCTCGACGTACTCGCTAAACGGCGCGGCCTTCTCGCGCTCGCGGTCCACATGGGCAACCTCGCGGCTCGCGTTGTCGTAGCTCTCGAGCACAACGTCGTCGCGGTCGAGCGCGGTGTAGCGGCGCTGGTTGCGGCCGATGGTGAGCGTGGAGCCCGGCTGCACAAAGCGATGGATGGACACCGCGGCCTCATGACCGGCGGCGATGGCGTCGATGGCAAAGCTGGGGCCGGTGTAGACGTCGCCGCCCACAAAGATGTCGGGCTCAGCGGTCTGATAGGTCTGGGGGTCGGCAAGAGCACCCTGGCCGCGGCCGAGCTCCACCTTGGAGCCAGCCAGCAGGTCGCCCCACACAATGGACTGGCCAATCGACATGACCACGCGGTCGGCATCGACGCGGCGCAGATCGTTCTCGTCGTACTCGGGCGCAAACCGGCCCTCGTCGTCAAAGACACGCGTGCAGCGCTTGAAGGTGATACCGCACACACGACCGGCCTCGTCCAGGTGAACCTCCTTGGGGCCCCAACCGCAGCTGATGTGAGCGCCGTCCTCAACGGCCTCGCGACGCTCCTCCTCGCTGGCGGGCATCTGGGCCTCGCTCTCCAGGCAGAACATCTCAACGTGCTCGGAACCCAGACGGCAGGCGTTGCGCGCGACGTCGATGGCCACGTTGCCGCCGCCCACCACGATGGTGCGGCCGGGCAGCGCGTCGATCTTGCCACTGTTGACCTCGCGCAAAAAGTCGACGGCCACGGTCACGTCCTCGGCCGCCTCGCCCGGAATACCGGCGAGGCGGCCGCCCTGGCAGCCGATGGCAACATAAAAGGCCTTAAAGCCCTGCGCGCGCAGCTCGTCGAGCGTCACATCGCGACCGACCTCCACGCCATAGCGGAACTCGGCGCCCATCAGGCGAATGATCTCGACCTCTGCCTCGATAACGTCCTTCTCCAGCTTAAAGCTGGGAATACCGTAGGTGAGCATGCCGCCCGGGCGCTCGTTCTTCTCGAACACGACGGGCTTGTAGCCCTTCTCGGCCAGATAGAAGGCGCAGGACAGACCGGCCGGGCCGGCACCGATGATGGCAATCTTCTGATCGAAGCCGCCAGCGCGTGTCGGCGTCACCACGGGCGGGACATAGCGGGTCGCGGCATCAAGATCGCGCTGGGCGATAAACTTCTTGACCTCGTCGATAGCCACGGCGGCGTCCACACGGCCGCGGGTGCAGGCATCCTCGCAGCGGCGGTTGCACACGCGGCCGCAGATAGCGGGCAGCGGGTTCTCGCGCTTGATGAGCGCCAGCGCCTCGTCATAGCGCCCCTGTGCCGCAAGCTTCAGATAGCCCTGAACGGCAACGTGCGCGGGGCAAGCCGTCTTGCAGGGCGCGGTGCCGGACTCGTGCGTCTCGATACGGTTATCGTTGCGGTAGTTGGGCGACCACTTGGTGTGGTCCCACTTGGTGGCATCGGGCAGCTCCTGGCGCGGATACTCAGGCACCTGTCCGCCGGCCTTTTTGCTGCAGAGCTTCTGGCCGAGCTTGGCGGCACCGGCAGGGCACACCTCAACGCAGCGACCGCAGGCCACGCACTTGTCCTTCTCGACCTTGGCGACATAGGCCGAGCGCGACAGGTTGGGTGTGTTGAACAGCTGCGAGGTGCGCAGGGCGTAGCACACGTTGACGTTGCAGTTGCAGATGGCGAAGATCTTGTTCTCGCCATCGATGTTGGTGATCTGGTGTACAAAGCCGTTGTCCTCGGCCTGGCGCAAGATGTCGTAAACCTCATCGCGGGTCACGTAATGGCCACGATCGGTCTCAACCACGTAGTCGGCCATATCGCCCACGGCGATGCACCAATCTGCCGGGTCGTCGGCGCAGCCCTCACCCATCACGCGACGGCTCGCGCGGCAGCTGCAGGTGCTAGCGGCATACTTACCCTCGTATTTGTCGAGCCAATGCTCGATATGCTCGATCGGCACCGAGGTGCTCGCGGCATCGATGGCCTTCTCGACCGGAATGACATGCATGCCGATGCCGGCACCGCCGGGCGGCACCATCGGCGTGGCCTTGGACAGCGGTCCCTTGGACGCCTGCTCAAAGAACTTGGCATAGACCGGATGCTCCTCGAGCTGGCTCACACGCATGTTGAGGAACTCGGCAGAACCCGGCACCAGCATGGGCAGCACCCACTGCTTGGCGCGCTCGGGGTTTTCCCAGTTGTACTCGAGCAGACCCGTGTAACTCATATCGTCGAGCATCTTCTCGATATCGGCCTCGGGCATGCCGGTGAGCTTGACCATCTCGGGCAGCGTATAGGGACGGCGCATCTTCATCTTGCAGAGCACTTCGGCCTGCTCGTCGGTTGCGGCCTCGGCAAACGACCAGTACTCGTAGCCCAGCAGCTCGTCGCGATGCAGCAGACGGTTGGTGCAGTGCTCGCACAGCTTGACGATTGCCTCGCGCGGATGCTCCGGCAGCGGCGGCACGAACTCCGAACCGATGTCGGGCTCGGTGTAGCTAATTCCCGGTCCGTTGAGAATCATGGTTGTCCCTTCTCTTGCCGCAGCCCGGCGAGACCGCGGCACCCCTCTTTTTTGCAGGCCGGGCATGCCCCCATGCCGTTCACCCGCCATTGTTGACATTGTGTCAAAAATAGTATTGACGAACCGTCAACAATATTCAAGACTGTTAGGCGAACGGTCAAGCAAAAGAGGATGAAAGGCGGCAAAACATGGGCAACAACACAGCAGATACCTCTGTGGTCGATGCCGTCCCCGCATCCGATAGTGCGACAAAGCGCTTGACGGGCGACGAGCGCCGTCGCGAGATCCTCGCCGCCGTGCGCACCGTGAGTTCCGAGCTGGGCGTGTCCCACCTATCGGTATCGGCCGTGACCAAGCGGGCTGGCTGCACGCGCTCGCTGTTCTACCACTACTTTGCCGATATGGACGCCGCCGTCACCGCCGTTATGGACGAGGCGATCGACGGCTTTATCGCCGAGCTCGAGCAGTGGAACGCCAGCCGCACGGTTGGTGACATCGAAGGCGCACTCGACACCGTCGCTCCGCTCTTTAAGCGCCTGGTCGTGAGCGGCCACGAGTTGCCGAGCACGCTTACCTCAAGCAGCGGCGCGCTCTACGGCGGCTTTCTGCACAACGTGGTCCAGCGCGTGGCGCAATACATTTGCGACACCACCGTGGTGGACTTTGTCGCCCATCATGACCTGCGCATCGACCATGTCTACGAAACCTTCTACACCCTCATCATGGGGTTGTTGATGTATATCCGCACGCACCCCGATGTGCCCGACGAGACGATCAAGGAGATTATCGCCTCGACGCTCCACATCGAGGGCTATACCGCCAAGTATCCGGAGCGCAAGCCCCAGAACTGACGACATTTGGCCAAACTGCCCGCGACGGAAGAGGGGCCGCGGGCGTGTGAAAGGAGAGCAGCATGCTGTTCGATGTTTGGGGTAGCAATACCCTTATCCACTGGGTCGGCTGGGCCATGGTCTTTATTGGCCTGATCGTGCTCAACGAGGTCGGCCGCCGCACCAAGCTGGGCGCGGCCATCATCTTTGGCGTGGCTCCGCTGGCCATGACCATCTACTGCGTCGCTATCGCCATCGGCGTTTCGCAGGGCGCCGAGTGGGCGCTCACCAACCCCACCCATGTGTACCAGAACAGCTGGTTCCACTACGCCAAGGTCTACGCGGCGTTGGCCGGTTGCTGGGGCTTCATCGCCATTAAGTATCAGTGGGGCAAGATCGGCAAGGCACACTGGTTCCGCGCGTGGCCGTTTGTGATCGTCGCCATCAACATCATGATCGCCGTCGTGTCCGACTTTGAGAGCGCCTATCACTTCTTTGTCCTGGGCCAGTCCACTTGGGTCACCTCCGAAGGTGCTACGCAGCTTGCCGGCTGGAACAACGTGTTCAACGGCATCGCCGGTATCATCAACATCTTCTGCATGACCGGTTGGTGGAGCGTCTACGCCTCCGAGGACAAGACCGACATGCTGTGGCCCGACATGACCTGGGTCTACATCATCGCCTACGATATCTGGAACTTCTGCTACACCTACAACTGCCTGCCCACCCACTCCTGGTTCTGCGGCTTTGCGCTGCTGCTGGCGCCCACCGTCGCCGCCTTTATCTGGAACAAGGGCGGCTGGATTCAGAACCGCGCCTTTACGCTGGCCATTTGGTGCATGTTTGCCCAGGTGTTCCCCTACTTCCAGGAGGAGTCCATCTTTGTGACCCACTCCACGCTCGACCCCGTCGCCGCCACCGCGGTCTCGATCGCCGCGCTGATCGCCAACATCGCCGCGATCATCTACATCGCCTACCGCGCCAAGAAGCTCGGCCGCAATCCCTACAAGCAGGATGTCTTTGAGGGCACCAGCGATTGGGAGAAGGCTACCGCTCGCCGCGCCAAGGTGGATTACGCACACGCCGAGTAACGCGCCCGGTGCACATGCCGCTTGAATGTGAAGTCGCCTGGCCGACTCCGCGCAATGCAACGTATTGCATGCCCCCGAAAAGCGATTTGTCCGCTTTCCGGGGGCTTTTTGCTGTTGCGCGCATCCACGCACATATTCAAAACCTCTCGCACAGATAAAATCAGATTTCCAATTGCCTGACAGCTCTATATGACCCTGTTTTTGGGTACATTGTTGTCCCGATATTGAGCTTGGGGGATGTATGAATGATGAGACGATGGGCCAAGAGGATGCGGCCCAAGATGCAGAAGCTTGCGCTGAGGCCTTGGAGAGCTTAGACCGGATTTCACTCGATGAGATTGCGTTTGACGATTCGGGCGTTGATGTGCAGGATGAGCCGGAAGCCGAGGCGCAGTCCGATGATCAGGATGCAGACGACGTTGAGCCTGCTGAAGATGAAGCAGGTCACGAAGACACCGAAAGCGAGGCCGGCAATCAGCCCGAATCCGACACGGGCGAGGAAACCGTCTTGCTCGACAGCTTGCCGGCCGAAGATTCGCTGACTCGCGAGCTTCCTGGCCTGGGTTCCGCACCAGCCGTGGACGAGACCATCGCCATGGGCGATATTCCCCTGCCGTCCGTTCCCTCGGCACGCGAAGCCGAGGCTCGTCATCGTAAGATGCCGCCCAAGCGCCGCAACCTGATGGTTGCCGGCGTTGTGGCCGTCGCGCTCGTCGCCGGCGGCGCAGGCTATGCTGCCTGGAACGGATATCAGCAAGAGCAGGCTGCCGCTGTCGCCGCCAGTGCGCACACGATGATGTCGGTGCAGATTGGCGTGCATGCCGCGGGACTCGACTGTTCCACCGGCTCAAAGATCCCCGTGCAGGTGAGTGGCCAGGACTCCGACGGCTCTTCTGTGAGCGAAACGCTCTACGTTGACGAGCACGGCCGCGGCATCAAACTGCTGCCCGGCGATTACACGCTCTCCATCGCTGCCTCCCCCATCGCGGCCGACGGCACCATCTATACCGTCCCGACCACCAAGACGCAGGTCACCGTTAAGAGCGATGGACAGGATTTAAGCGCCCAGGCTGCCTTTAAACTCAAGGTGCCTTCGGCCGACACTGTAACCAACGACCAGATCGACGCCGCCGCCAAATATGCCGAGGAGGGAGGCGCGAGCTCCGCCGCCACCGCCAAGGTGCTCCAGCAGGCGGCAACTGCGCGTCGCAATGCCGCCGTCAATGCCGTGAGCACGCAAAAGGCACAGGCGGCCCGTGATGCCGACGCCCGTCACAAGGCAACCGACCTTTATCAGCTCGATATCCCCGTCGAGTGGTACGGCAAGGTCGAGACTTGGCAGAATGGCAGCACGCTATGCATCTATCTTGCCGGCGACAGCGATACGCCGATCGTGACGCTCGTCGCGGTGCGCGAGGGCGAGAGCTTTACGCCCGGTGAGGGCGACGCGGTTTTGGGTGCGGCAAACCTCGGCAACGGCTACACCGTCTACGCCAGCGGCCCCGTTTATCCGTATGTGGTGCCCCAGACCATCAACGGGCGCACGCAGAACCCCGTGTCGACCTATCCCATGGACACAGCCATTGAGCTTGTCGAGCTCACGACCGGCAACCGCTACACCTATAGCCAGATCAAGAACGTACTGGTCGGCAAAGACGGCAAGGCCGACGCTGCGACCAAACTCGAGACCGACTACCTCGCGCAGATCCTGCTGCCGAGCATCAAAGCCCAGGACTAGCGGACCATGACACCTGAGTCCTGGCCTCGCAAATCCATAGACGATTAGGAAAGGAGCCACTTCCATGCGGGCACAGCATGTACCACGCCGTGTTTGCATGGAATATCGGCCTGCTCATCCATGGTAACGATTACCGACTCGCCAAGATCAAACTGGGCCATCGCGGCATCGAGCGCGGCAATTTCGCGCTCGCGCGTTTTCTCGCTTGTCATATCCACACTTACCTGAATCAGGCCGTAAGCCTGCATGAGCAGTGCATCCCCAGCCACAAAGTCCACCTCATGGCTTTTATTCTTATCTTTAATCAGCAGGCGGCAAACCGAACCGGGCCGCACGGCGGGGGTCCTTCTTCTGAGCGCATTGAACACCGCGGTCTCGAGCCTCTGACCATGATCCAATGCCGATGCGGGGGAGAACGCTCCGAACATCGCAGGATCGACGGCGTAGACCTTAGACGCAGACCGCGTATTATTTGCAAGCGAACGCGTGAACTCCGGCACCGAAAACAGCAGGTAGGCGTCCTCGTAATACTCAAGTAAGTCGCTGAGCGTATTTCGACTGACGGATATCTGTCTGCTCTTGAACTCGTTGTACACTTTGTTCACTGACAGCTCTCGTCCCGAAGATGCCATGCACCGCGCCAGAAACAGCGAGGCCAAACGGGGGTTCTTGACGTCGTAACGTTCAACGACGTCCATGGCGACCGTTCGCGACGCATATTCCTGTAGCAGCTGAATCGCGTCTGCGGGCGTCTGCTCAAGTGTCGCGATGAATCCCCCTCGCTCGAGATATCCGACCAGATGGTGTCGGAGCAACGCTGCATCGCTCGAGGAGAAGGGTGCGTTCGACTCAGGAACGCTCCCCGTCTTATATCGGACGTATTCCGAAAAACTCAACGGAAAAAGCTCTCGCACAAGAGAACGGCCCCTGAACTCGCTCTTAAGTTCTGAGGACAGCATCTTAGAAGAAGATCCCGTCACGTAAACGGTCGCCTTCTCCGTATCGACCACGCGTCGCAGAAACGCACCCCATTCGGGTATTTCCTGGATCTCGTCAAAGAAAAGGTAGGCGCCCTCGCCTCGAGCAGCAGGATATAGTGCATAGAATGTATCGAGCACGTCCGCTAGTAGCGATGGCTCATACGGACGCAAGCGCTCATCCTCAAAATTGAAATATAGCATCCGGTCAAGCTCGACGCCTTGGCCCTGAAGCCGCCGTATCTCCTGATACAGGCGATACGTCTTTCCACAACGACGGGCGCCCACAATCACATATACGATGTTGTCGCGCTTTGGCTCCTGCGGGTTGCCCAGATCAAGGTCGCGCTCAAAGACCTGCGGAATCCCCTGTTGCTCAAAGTCCTTTATTTTTTGAGCCACCAAGTCGTTGAACGCCATAATTCTCCAATCTTGCTCTCCTGCTAATCAAGATTATAACGATTCTTGATTAGCAGGAGAGCAAGATTATGCGTATCTTGATTAATGGATAAGCAAGTTTTCTATTAGTGGCCCCTCCCGGAGGATATCGAGCGGCCGAGGGGGGCAGGCATGAACGCCTCTAGCCGAAAACAAAGTAGCTAAAAAAGCCCCGTCCCAAATGAGCTACTTAACGCCAGGGGTCGGCTTCGAAGAGGAGCTCGCGCTCGGGGCGACGATCGCTATAAGGATCGTAGCCGTCGTCATCCTCGTTCTCGGCACGGATGTAGGGGTCGCGCGGCTTGGGCACAGGCTTGGACGTGGGCCTGGGCGCCGGCGCGCTTGTCTTGATCTCGTCTTTCATCTGCATAGCTCCTTACATCGCATCCGTTCGGCATCATCGATTGTCGCACGAAAAAGGGCGGCGGACCCAATGGATCCGCCGCCCTTGGCGTTTAGAGACGGCTGGTAGATTTTAAGGCATATCCCAAAAATCTACTCGGCGTCGGGGACCTCGTAGGTGGCCGCCGGCGTGTTATCGCACACGACGGTAAAGCCGCCGTCCTTGTCGACATCGACTGTCACCTGATCGCCCTCGCGCACCGTGCCGTCGATGATAGCGGCGGCGATGGCATCCACGACCTCGCGCTGAACCAGACGCTTGAGCGGACGGGCGCCAAAGACCGGGTCCAGGCCGCCCACGGCGAGCATCTGCTTGGCCGCCGGGGTGATGGCAAGCGTCATGCGCTCCTTGGCCAGACGCGCGCGGACGTCGGCGAGCTGGATGTCGACGATCTTCTCGATCTGCGCCATGCCGAGCGGATGGAACACCACGATATCGTCGATACGGTTGAGGAACTCGGGGCGGAAGGTTTGAGCCATGGCCCCGTCAACCTGATGGCGCATCTCCTCCTCGTCCTTGCCGGACAGATCGGCGATAGCCTTGGAGCCCACGTTGGACGTCATGATGATAATCGTGTTCTTGAAGGACACTTGGCGACCCTGACCGTCGGTCAAACGGCCGTCGTCGAGCACCTGCAGCAGTACGTTAAAGACATCCGGATGAGCCTTCTCCATCTCGTCGAGCAAGATCACGGAATAGGGACGACGGCGCACGGCCTCGGTGAGCTGGCCGCCCTCGTCATAGCCCACGTATCCCGGGGGCGCACCGATCAGACGCTGGACGCTGAACTTCTCCATATACTCGGACATGTCGATACGCACGAGCGCGCGCTCGTCATCGAACAGGCACTCGGCCAGCGCCTTGGCGAGCTCGGTCTTGCCTACGCCGGTGGGGCCCAGGAAGAAGAAGCTGCCGATGGGCTTGTCTGGGTCGGAGAGACCCGCACGGCTGCGACGCACGGCCGCGGCTACAGCGGAGACGGCCTCGTCCTGACCGATAACGCGCTTATGCAGCTCGCCCTCCAAGCCCTTCAACTTGTCGAGCTCGCCCTGCATCATCTTGGACACGGGCACACCGGTCCAGGCGCTCACGACCTCAGCGATCTCATCGGAGGTCACCTGTTCGTTGAGGCCCTCGCCGTCCTGCTGCTTTTGCGCCTCGAGCGCAGCCTCGGAATCCTGAATCTGCTGCTGCAGACCCGGGATCACAGAATAGCGAAGCTCGGACGCACGGCCCAGATCGCCGTTGCGCGTCGCGCGCTCCTCTTCGCTCTTGGCCGCGTCAAGCTGGCCCTTAAGCTCCTGCACGTGGTCGATGGCGTTCTTTTGGTTGAGCCAGCCGGCCTTTTGCACGTTGAGCTTTTCCTGGACTTCGGCAATCTCTTGGCGCAGAGCCTCCAAACGCTCCTTAGAGGCGTCGTCGGTCTCTTTCATGAGCGCCTGTTCCTCGATCTGCAGCTGGGTGAGCTGACGCGTGGTGGCGTCGATCTCGACCGGCATGCTGTCGAGTTCCATGCGCAGGCGGCTCGCGGCCTCATCGACCAGGTCGATAGCCTTGTCGGGCAGGAAGCGGTCGGCGATGTAGCGGTCGGAGAGGTCGGCGGCAGCCACGAGCGCGCTATCGGTGATGTGTACGCCGTGGAAGATCTCGTACTTCTCCTTCAGGCCACGCAGGATTGAAATGGTGTCCTCGACGGTAGGCTCGCTGACCATCACGGTCTGGAAACGACGGGCGAGCGCCGCGTCCTTCTCGATGTACTTGCGGTACTCGTCGAGCGTGGTCGCGCCGATCGCGTGCAGGTCGCCACGAGCGAGCGCCGGTTTGAGGATGTTGCCGGCGTCCATGGAGCCCTCGGTGGCACCCGCGCCCACGATGGTATGGAGCTCATCGATGAACAGGATGACCTTGCCTTCGGATTTTTGCACTTCCTTGAGCACGGCCTTCAAGCGGTCCTCGAACTCGCCGCGGTACTTGGCGCCGGCGACCAGCGCGCTCATGTCGAGCTCGATGAGGTCGCGGTCGCGCAGGGTGCTCGGTACGTCGCCGGCCACGATTCGCTGAGCAATGCCCTCGACGATGGCCGTCTTGCCGACGCCCGGCTCGCCGATAAGCACGGGGTTGTTCTTGGTGCGGCGGGACAGAACCTGAATAGTACGACGGATCTCGTCGGTACGGCCGATGACCGGGTCGAGCTTGCCGGCGCGAGCCAGATCGCAGATGTTGCGACCGTACTGCTCCAACGCCTCAAACTGCGTCTTGTCCTCGGCAGACGTCACGCGGTCATCGCCGCGCAGTTCCTCGTAGACTTGCTCGATGCGCTCCTTGGTCACGCCGGCGTCACGCAGCACGCGACCCGCCTCACCCTTGTCCTCGGCAAGTGCCATCAGCAGATGCTCGGTCACCACAAAGCTGTCGCCCATCTTGGTGGCCTTTTTCTCGGCCTTCTCGATCACGCGAACGAGCTCGTTGGACAGGCCCATCTGCTGACCCTCGCCCGACACCTTGGGCGCATGGTCGATGGCATCTTGTGTGGAGCGTGCGAGCTGAGCCGGGTCGGCACCGATGCGCTCGATGATCACGGAGATATTGCGCTCGCCGGCACCGAGCAGGGCAGACAGCAGGTGGATCGGCTCCACCGCGCCGGCCTGTGCATCGGCAGCCGTGCTCATGGCGGTCTGCAGCGCCTCGCGCGACGTCATTGCTAGCTTATCGATTCTCATGGAATCACCTCTCTTGGGGCGGCCGCCCTACGGGGCGGCTTCACGTTGTTCGAGAAGTATTGTTGCCAGCTTTGTACGATCTTATACACAAATCTAAGTCTCTATATATAAGATTTTCTGAGTGCTCTCATGACATGCAAACCACCACAAAGGGGACAGGCACCTTTGTGGTGGTTGCAGTCTCTAGTCTCTATTTACTTGCCGAACCCGTACTTCCCGATTCGACGGTCCAGGGCATCTCATCCTCGAACAGCCATGTACGGGCAGACCCACTATCGCGTGCAGTCTGCGGGTCAGGCAAGCAGGTCTGTTTATAGGCATCTTGGATACACTGACCCATAAAATCGTTGAGCTCGGTCTGGTCGCCCTCCATGACATAGGCGACATCGCCGTCCATGATGTAGATGCCCGGCCCCTCATTGCCCTCGTAGCCCGGATCGTACGAGACATCACATAACTTTGCGCCGTTTGCAGTGTCCAGCTCGATGGAAGAGTGGCATCCGCCAACCATGTCGTTCGCTTTTGCCCGATAGGACGCATATCCGTACCAACGCTTAAAGGTTTTGCCCTTGAGCAGCTCGGACGCCCTGTCGATCAGACTAGAATCCGTGGTATAGCGCATAGCCCCAAGCTGAATACGTGGATAATTACTAATGCCCAGCGCAGCCGGTTGCTCATCAAAATCAACGGTAATGGTCTCGGGCTTGTCGTCGCCGGTCAGAAGTTCGACAGATTGAGTCACAGGCTTGACCACCGGCTCCGTCACCGCAGCAGGTAGAAACGCCATGCCGACAGTGCCCATGCCAACCACGGCAATCGCAAGCGCCAAAACAATCAATCCAATACGGGCAGGACTTCTCACAGCAAAGCACCTCGCAACGCAAACCTTCGCTACCTGCACTAATGATATCGCCAGCCAGCACTATTACCAAAAGAAGCCGCGCGCTCCTCACCACCACAAAGGGGACAGGCACCTTTGTGGTGGTTTTCGACGCTAACGGTCGACCATCTCGCGCAATGAGATTAAACTTGAATTGCTCTCTGAACATATCCATTTCTGCCTATCCTCAACAGATCTTTGTCTCGAGGAGCGCATATGAAGCCGCCTCATTCCACCGGTCGCAACGTCATCGCCATTCTCGCCATACCCATCGTGATGCTCTTCCTTATCGTCATCACGCCCTTTTCCCTTGGTATCACCTCGCCCTTCGATTTATGCGGAATGGTCGACGCCGGCTCGCGTGCCACCTCGCTCTCCTTTATCTGTCGCGGCGTGTTTTACGAAGATGGAATTCCCACCGGAATTTGGCAGTCAAAGTTGCCACTGCTCGGTCAGATCGACGGATGCTCCCCCTATTTCTGCCTTGGACCTCAGGCGCTAAACTATCTAATCGACGACCAGCCACTCGACTCCATCACCCTCGCCTACGACTACGCACCAAACACCGATGAGCGCCACATGAACCAAGTCCTCGACAAGATGCTTGGACAGTGCGGGCTCACCGAGGAGGCCGGTCGAACCATCTATAGCAACCAGAAATTAAAGCGAACAGAACTCCGCCGTGTCGGAAAAATCAAAGGGCGAAACGGGGCCGCCTACTGGGATGCCTGGGCAACACGCGACAAGGGCGAATTCGGACACAGCACCTATATGGTCACTGTCTACACCAAAGACGGAATTAAGGACAATGTTGACGATTTCGCGTCCTCCAAACTCGGCATCCCCAAAACAACCAAACCCGCCAACCCGGATGAAATCCTGTAGGGACATTTATTGAACTGTCCCTCAACGAGCGCGGCCATATCGAGCTCGCCCCACCACCACAAAGGCGCCTGTCCCCTTTGTGGCGGTTTTCGACAAAAAGAAGCCGCCCCATTAAGAGAAGCGGCTTCAAGCAAGTCTTTTTTAGCGTCCCTCAAGACCCAACGAGAACGCAGAAATGTAGCCCGGGGCTTACCCTTTCCCGAACGCGACCCTCGCGAAGCGCGTGAGCGAGCGGGAAAGGGTAAGCCCCGGGCGGACAATTAAGTGCGTTACTCGGCAGCGGCCTTGAACTTGTTGTAGTTGATCAGGCAGCCGGCCTTGACGATGGCACGCTCCTCTGCCGTCATATCGGCAATGTAGAGCTCAATCTGCTCAACCGTGCCGTCGGCGCGCACCACGTAGGCGGCGATGTCCTTCAGGTCGCCATCGAGCGTAGCACGGATACCCGGCACAAAGACGTAGTCGCCCACCTCAAAGTTGGGCTCGGCCTCCATCTGGAAGGGCACCATGCCCCAGTTCATCACGTTGGAGCGATAGCGCTTGGTGGCGTACTCGTGGACGATGTTGGCCAGGCCGCCAATCACGCGCTGGCAGCTCGCAGCCTGCTCGCGGGCAGAACCGTCGCCCGGCTTCTTGGCGTAGAGCATGGAGCCGTACTCGGTCGCCTTGGCATCGGCCGCGATGCCCGCGCCGGCCAGCGCCTCAAACACGCCGGCAAGCTCGGCATCGAGCGCCGCCAGGTCGCCCGCGGCCTCGCCGGCCACGCGGCGCTTCTCCACGGCGTCGACCTCCTTGGAGCGGCCCACGTAGGCCGGATCGCGACGGCTCAGCGTAAACTCGGCCAGGCCCAGCGGATTGGAGCGGAAGGAGCTCGTCTCGCCCGAAGGAATGAGCTCGTCGGTCGTGGTGACCGGGTCCATGATCTTGGAGCACACCTTGAGCAGGATGTCGTCGCCGAGCGGCTCCATCGCGGGCCACGGCTTGATGTTGGGGCCTTCGACCAGCTCGTCGGCAGGCTCCGCCTTGCCAAAGCCCCAGTACACGCGCTTCTTGTAGGGAGCGTCGTCGAAGGTGTACTCGCAGGCCTCGTCCCAAGTGTCCTCGGGCAGGTCGGTCGCCGGCGTCAGGACGCCGCCGTTGGCAGCCGTTGCCGCAATGGAGCGGGCGTCCATCAGGGCCACGGCGCTCAGCTGGCCATTACCCGGCTTGGAACCCTCGCGGTTGGGGAAGTTGCGCGTGGTGTGACGGATCGAAAGGCCGTTGTTGGCGGGCGTGTCGCCGGCGCCGAAGCACGGGCCGCAGAATGCCGTGCGCACGATTGCGCCGGCCTCCATGAGGTCGTAGATGTAGCCGCGGCGTGTAAGTTCGAGCGCCACGGGCTGGCTCGTGGGATAGACCGACAGCGAGAACTCGCCGCAGCCGGTATTGGCGCCCTTCAGCACGCGGGCAGCCTGGACCACGGAGTCATAGTTGCCGCCCGAGCAGCCGGCGATAACGCCCTGCTGCACGTGCAGCTTGCCGTCGACGATCTTGTCGAGCAGGCTAAAGTGCGTCTTGCCCTCGCCGATCTTGGCGGCCTCGAGCTCGACCTCGTGCAGGATGTCCTCGAGGTTCTCGTTGAGCTCGTCAATCTCAAAGCCGTTGGAAGGATGGAACGGCAGCGCGATCATGGGCTTGACGCTCGACAGGTCGACCTCGACGCAGCCGTCATAGTAGGCGACATCGGCGGGCTTGAGCTCGCGGTAGTCGTCGCCGCGGCCGTGCATGGTCAAAAACGCGTGCGTGTCCTCGTCGGTGGCCCAGATGCTCGACAGGCAGGTGGTCTCGGTGGTCATGACGTCAACGCCGTTGCGGTAGTCGGTCGTCATGCTCGCGATGCCGGGGCCCACAAACTCCATGACCTTGTTCTTGACGTAGCCCTTGGCAAAGACGGCGCGGATGATGGCGAGTGCCACATCGTGCGGGCCGACGCCGGGACGTGGGGCGCCCGTGAGGTAGATGGCGACGACACCGGGATAGGCGACGTCGTAGGTGTCGCGCAGCAGCTGCTTGGCCAGCTCACCGCCGCCCTCGCCCACGGCCATGGTGCCCAGAGCGCCGTAGCGGGTGTGCGAGTCGGAGCCCAGGATCATCTTGCCGCAGCCCGCGAAGTTCTCACGCATAAAGGAGTGGATAACGGCGATATGCGGCGGAACGAAGATGCCACCGTACTTCTTGGCAGCCGAGAGACCGAAGACGTGGTCGTCCTCGTTGATGGTGCCGCCCACGGCGCACAGCGAATTATGGCAGTTGGTGAGCACGTAAGGCAGCGGGAACTGCTCCATGCCCGAGGCGCGCGCCGTCTGGATGATGCCGACAAAGGTGATGTCGTGGCTCGCCATGGCATCGAAGCGAATCTTGAGCGCCTCGGGGTCGCCGGACGTATTGTGTGCCTGAAGGATCGAATACGCGATGGTGCCGCGCTTGGCATCCTCGGGCGTCTGCGTAATACCACGCTCGGCAGCCTCAGCCGCAGGCACAACCTCGCTGCCACCGCGCAGGTAGATGCCGTCCTCGTACAGCTTGACCATACTGTCTCCCACTCTGCCCAAACAACTTGGGCGCATAGCATACATTCGTTCAATATCGTGCCATAGAACGGTTGCGAGTGGGTTACGAATCTACACGTTCACTTTATCTCAGTAAAGTAAAGGACGAGCCCAGCGTGGGCCGGCAGATTTGGTGCAAGAGTGTCCCTTTCGACTAGTCATTTAAGAACGTCCCCAATGACTACCGCATCCGGAGCAAGGCAACGCCGCAGGTAGAGGACGGACAGACACTATGACCCAATCCGAGGGCACTA